>NZ_KB906413.1 GCF_000381345.1 Deinococcus apachensis DSM 19763
GCCGCCAACTCGCAAGAGTGCGCCAATCGCTGAAAACTGGTCCCAGTTCAGATCGGAGTCTGCAACTCGACTCCGTGAAGGTGGAATCGCTAGTAATCGCGGGTCAGCATACCGCGGTGAATACGTTCCCGGGCCTTGTACACACCGCCCGTCACACCATGGGAGTGCATTGCAGCTGAAACCACCGGGAGCTGAAAGGCAGGTGTCTAGGCTGTGGTTCATGACTGGGGTGAAGTCGTAACAAGGTAACTGTACCGGAAGGTGCGGTTGGATCACCTCCTTTCTACTCGCTCCGCATCTCCCTCTTCCCCCCTGCCCTTCCCTTCACCCCCTGCCCTCCAGCGGGGGGTGTGCGCTTTTCCAAGGGTGGTCACCCTCTTGGACCCACTACAATTCCAACCATGACAGAAGGGGTACGGCAGGCCTTCGAGCAGGCGCAGCAAGACGTGCAGGGTCTTTCTAGAAAGCCCGGTAATGATGTCCTCCTCAAGCTCTACGCCCTGTACAAGCAGGGTACGGTCGGCGACGTGACGGGAGCGCGCCCCGGCGGGTTCGACTTCGTGGGCGGGGCCAAGCACGACGCTTGGGCAGCGCTGCGGGGGCAAAACCAGGAGGACGCGCGGCGTGAATATGTAGCGCTCGTGGATGCCCTTAAAGCGCGGGGCTAGGTTCTCTGCATGAGGTGCCGCCCTGACCCGGGTGGCGCTTCGGCTTTGTGGGAATAGGGCAGGCGGGGCGCGGTAAGCTGCACGGGTGACGCAGGGCCGCACCCCTCCTGAGCAGACCTCCCCGGACGCCTCGCCGGAAACGGGGACGCTCGCTCCTGCCAAGGCGCGGATGCGGGAACTGGCCTCGGCCTACGTCCGGGGCCTCCCCGGTTTGGACACCCACAGCCTGATGAGCGGGCTGGACGCCACCCTGACCTTCATGCCGATGGGGGACCGCGACGGGGCGTACGACCCGGAACACCGCGTGGTGCTGATCAACAGCCGGGTGCGCCCGGAGCGCCAGCGCTTCACCCTCGCGCACGAGATCAGCCACGCCCTGCTGCTGGGCGACGACGACCTGCTGAGCGACCTGCACGACGCCTACGAGGGCGAGCGGCTGGAGCAGGTCATCGAGACGCTGTGTAATGTGGGGGCCGCCGCCATCCTGATGCCGGATGCGCTGATTGACGAGTTGCTCGCCCGCTTCGGACCCAGCGGGCGGGCGCTGGCGGAACTCGCCCGCCGGGCGGATGTGAGTGCGAGCAGCGCCCTGTATGCCCTCGCGGAACGGACGGCAGCGCCGGTGCTCTACGCGGTCTGCGCCGTGGCCCGGCTGGAGGCGGAGCCCGGCGACGAGGAGCGGCCCACCGGCAAGGCGCTGACGGTGCGGGCCAGCGGCGGGGCGCCCAGCGTGAAGTACAGCCTGCGGCCCGGCACCCTGATCCCGGCGGAGCATCCGGTCGCCGTGGCGCTGGAAACGCATCTGCCCATAGCCCAGGAGAGCTACGTGCCCTTCCGCTCCGGTCGGCGGATGCCCGCCTACGTGGACGCCTTTCCCGAGCGGCAGCGGGTGATGGTCAGCTTCACCCTGACGCCCCGGCCCACCAAGGGTGGGGAAAGCGATGAGCCCGCAGGTTGAGGACTGGACGGCGCGAACCCACGCCCTGACTTTCGGGTTCCCCGTACCGGGGGGAGAGCGTGCGCCGAATGGGTGGCGGGTCACCTGGAAGGGCTGCGCCGTGATGGGCGTCCTGAACGTCACGCCGGACAGCTTCAGCGACGGGGGCAGACACGCTTCTCTGGAGGCCGCTGTCACCCGGGCGCGGGCGATGCGGGACGCGGGCGCCATGTTTATCGACGTGGGCGGTGAGAGCACCCGGCCCGGCGCGGAGCCGGTGCCCGCCGAGCAGGAGCTGGACCGGGTGCGGCCCGTGCTGCGGGCGTTGGCGGGCGAGGGTGTGCTGCTCAGCGTGGACACCATGAAGCCCGAGGTGGCTCACGCGGCGCTCGCGGCGGGCGCCCACCTGATCAACGACGTGACGGGACTGCGCGACCCCGGGATGGTAGAGGTCTGCACCGCGGCGGGCGCCCCCGCCTGCGTCATGCACATGCACGGCGAGCCGCGCACCATGCAGCGCTCGCCCCAGTACCGCAATGTGGTGGCTGAGGTCCACGCTTTCCTGCGTGAGCGCGCGGCGGCTGTTCTCGCGGCGGGCGTGCCCTCGGTGCTCCTCGACCCTGGGCTGGGCTTCGGGAAGACGGCGGCGCACAACCTGACCCTGCTGCGGGCGTTGCCGGAGCTCACGGCCGGGCCAGCTCCCGTGCTGGTCGGGGCGAGCCGCAAAAAGATGATTGACCTGTTGGCGGGGGTGCCGAACGCTGCCGACCGTGACCCGGGCAGCCTGGCCCTGCACCTGCATGCGGCGCGGCAGGGGGCGGCGATGGTGCGCGTCCATGCAGCCGCGGCCCACGTCCAGGCCCTGCGGGTGCAGGCGGCGCTGGACGACCCCGACTTCTTCCCCGGTCGCTAGAATCCCGGGCATGAGCCGGGTCGTTCTGGAGGGGCTGGAGTTTCACGCGCGGCACGGCGTGTACGAGACGGAGGCGGCGCTGGGGGCCCGTTTCGTGATTGACGCGGAGCTGCACTGGCCCTTCGCCGGGATTCCCGACGAACTGGCCGCCGCCGTGAATTATGCCGCGGTCTACGACGCCATTCGGGAGGAGGTGACGGGTGAGCGCCACCGGCTGATCGAAGTGCTGGCGGGCCGCATCGCCCGGAGATTGCTGCGCGACCATCCCCGACTGGAGGTCGTGACCGTGCGGGTCCACAAGCCCTTCGCGCCGCTGCCCGGCGTCTTTCGGGACGTGTACGCGGAACTGACCCTGCGGCAGGGCGAGTGAGCGAGGCGGCCTTCATCGCCCTGGGCGCGAACCTGGGCGAACCGCTGATCACGCTGCGCCGCGCCCGGCAGGACCTCGCCGCGCTGGGCGGGGTGACGGGCGTGAGCCGCCTGTACCGCACCGCTCCTGTCGGCGGTCCCCCCGGGCAACCCGACTACCTCAACGCGATGGTGCGGGTGGAGACGGACCTCGCCCCGGTGGAACTGCTCGCCGCCCTCCACAACATCGAAGCGCGGGTCGGGCGGGTACGCCGCGAACGCTGGGAGGCGCGTCTCCTCGACCTCGACCTGATCCTGTACGGGGCGCGGGTGGGGGACGGCCCTGGCCTGATCCTGCCGCACCCCCGTGCCTGGGAGCGGGCTTTCGTGCTGGCCCCCCTCGCCGACCTTGACCCACAGTTGCGGCATCCGGTGACAGGCGAGACGGTGCGGGACGCGCTGGCGCGGGTGGGGCTGGGCGGAGTGACCGGCATCGAGACCGATTGGTGAGGGCATTCCGGCCCTCCCCGTCCACGCTATGCTGACGCTTGACATGAGCGAGCTGACCTCCCCCAAACGTCACGGCAACGTGGGCCGCACGCTGCTGTGGGTCGCCATCCTGCTCAGCGTGCTGCTGCTGGGCTTCGTGACCGCCCTGTCCATCCGCTCCAACCCCTACTACAGCGACGCCCGGGCCAACGGCATCAGCAAGTTCGAGTTTCTGGAAGAGTGCCGCGAGGGTATCCGCGAGGCCGAGCAACTGACGGCCCTGAGGGGGGTACTCCAGCAGGGCGGGCAACTGCAGCCGGGCCAGAACCTGCATGCGGAGATTGCCGCCACACCAAGCGAACTCGTGCGGAATGTGCAAACTGTGCCGGGCGGAGGCTGGACGCTGACGGGTCCCGCCGACATCAGCATCCAGGGGCAGACGGCGGTCCTAGGCCAGCTCGGCGCCCAGTGCGCGTACGATAAGGCGCAGCGCCGCACGGTCGCGCAACTCCAGCTTCCCGGACAGTAATCCTCCTGTCCCAGGCGCCGCTCGGCTCACCCCGGGCGGCGTTTCTCGTCACAACACCGCGTCCAGCCCGCTCAGGCACTCCTCGGCGATGGCGCGGGCCAGCGGATCGCGGGTCGAGCGTGCGTAGCTGACGCCCAGGTGCAGGTGCTCCTGCCCCGCGCCCCCCCCCACCAGGGCGAGCGTCTGGTAAAAGGCGAGGTGGGTGTGCGCCAGCAGCACGTCGCGCGTGCGTTCGGGCGGCAGGGCTCGCAGGATGCTCAGCGCCTCCTCGTAGGCGTCGAGCGCCCGCTCCTGATCACCCTCCACCGCCCATTCGCGCCCGAGTTGCAGGTTGCGGGCGGCGGTCAGGTAGGCGGGCCTCATGCCGGGGATTCTAGCGCCCACCCGGTATCCTGCGGGCATGACGGGCTGGCTCGGGGCAGTGCTGCTCATCCTGGCGGGGTACGGGTGGGGCGCCCGAATCTCGGCGCGGCAGGCGTCCCCCGTGCCGGTCAGGGTCGCCCTCCTCGTCACGCTGGGGGCGAGTGTCGTGGGACTTTCCCTCGTGATCGAGGCCTTTTTGAATCACCAGGACGGGCCGCTGACGATTGGTGCCGTCGGGGCGCTCGTGGCGGCGGCCCTGGCCGTGTTCACGGTGCGCGAATAGAGGAGGGCCGCCTCATTGGAAGCGGCCCCTCTGTCCTAGCTCCTATTCCTCAGTCCCGGCGCGGCGGGCGCGGACCCCGGTCGCTGCCTCCCGTGCGGGCGGGACGGGGCTCACGGGGGGCGATCTTGCCCTCCAGCTCGGGCCGGATCAGGTCGATCTTGCCGCGGTCGTCGATGTTGATGATCTTGACCCGCAGCTTGTCGCCGACGTTGAGCACGTCCTCGACGGCGTTCACCCGCTGCTCGCTCATCTGCGAGATGTGCAGCATCCCGTCCTGGCCGGGGAAGAGGTTGACAAAGGCGCCAAAGGGGGCGGTCTTGACCACCGTTCCCTCGTACTCCTCGCCGACGCGGGCGGTCTTCGTCAGGCCCTCGATGCGGGCGCGGACGGCCTCGGCGGCGGCACCGTCGGCGCTGAAGATGCGGACCGTGCCGTCCTCCTCGACCGTAATCTGCGCGCCCATCGCCTCCAGCTCGCGGATCTGCTTGCCGCCGGGCCCGATCACTTTGCCGATGAGTTCGGGGTTGATCTTGAGGGTCAGGATGCGAGGCGCGGTGGGGGAGAGCTCGAGCCTGGGGGCGGGCAGCACCTCGGCCATCTTGCCCAGGATGTGCAGCCGGGCCTCGCGCGCCTGGGCCAGCGCCTCACGCATGACCGCGGGGGTGATGCCGCCCACCTTGATGTCCATCTGGAGAGCGGTGACGCCCTCCGCCGTGCCGCAGACCTTGAAGTCCATGTCGCCCAGCGCGTCCTCCAGCCCCAGGATGTCGGTGAGGATGCGGTACTTGCCCTCCTCCATTACCAGACCCATCGCCACCCCCGCGACCGGGGCCTTCAGCGGCACGCCCGCGTCCATCAGGCTCAGGGTCCCGGCGCACACCGTTGCCATCGAACTCGATCCGTTGGACTCCAGCACCTCGCCCACCACGCGGATCACGTAGGGGAAGTCGTCAAACTGGGGCAGCACCGCGCGGATCGCCCGCTTGGCGAGATTGCCGTGCCCCACCTCGCGGCGGGACTGGCCGCCCATACGCTTAACCTCGCCCGTGGAGTACGGCGGGAAGTTGTAGTGGAGCAGAAAGCGGTCCTGCGTCTCCTCGGTCAGATCGTCCACAAGCAGCTCGTCGCGCTCAGTGCCCAGCGTCGTGATGCCGAGAACCTGCGTCTCGCCGCGGGTGAAGATCGCGCTGCCGTGCGCCCGGGGCAGGGGCCGCACCTCGATCCAGATGGGGCGGACGGTCCTGGAATTGCGCCCATCGGCGCGCAGGTCCTCCTCGAGGATCAGGCGGCGCAGCTCCTGCTTCTCGACCTTGCCGAAGGCGGCCTTGAGCGCGACGATCTGCTCCTCGGCGCCCTCGACCTCGCCCTCCGGCAGCCGCTCCTCGATCAGGCGGTCACGCAGGGCCTTGAGGTTGGCGCTGCGCTCCTTCTTCTTCGTGGTGAGCAGCGCGTCCCGCAACCCCGCCGCCCGCGCGGCCGCCGCGAGTTCGGGCACGAGGTCGGGGGCCAGGTCCCCGTCCTCCAGGAAGTTG
The DNA here is from genome assembly GCF_000381345.1 of Deinococcus apachensis DSM 19763. Taxonomy (NCBI): domain Bacteria; kingdom Thermotogati; phylum Deinococcota; class Deinococci; order Deinococcales; family Deinococcaceae; genus Deinococcus; species Deinococcus apachensis. Next base: position 6,063 of record NZ_KB906413.1, read on the forward strand.
AACTTCTCGCGGCCCAGCTCGGCGCGCATCGTCTCGATCAGGTCCAGCACACCCTGCATCTCGCGGTGGGCGAACTCGATGGCGCCCACCAGGGCCTCCTCGCTGACGACCTGGGCCCCCGCCTCGACCATCATCACGGCGTCCCGCGTTCCGGCGACCACCAGATCCATCCCGGAGCGGGTGAGCTGCTCGGCGGTCGGGTTGATCACGTAGTCGCCGTCAATCTGCCCCACCCGCACGCAGGCGGTCGGCCCGTTCCAGGGAATGTCGCTGACGCTCAGCGCGGCCGAGGCGCCGATGGGTCCCAACACGTCGGGCGCGTTCTGCTGGTCGGCGGAGAGCACGGTGATGATCACCTGCGTCTCGTGACGGTAACCCCTGGGAAACAGGGGCCGAATCTGGCGGTCGGTGATGCGGGCGGAAAGGATCGCGCGCTCGCCAGGCCGCCCCTCTCGGCGGTGGAAGGAGCCGGGAATCTTGCCCACGGCGTAGTGCCGTTCCTCGAACTCGACGGTCAGCGGCAGGAAGTCCAGCGTGCTCTTTTCGTCGCGCGCCTGGGCGGTCACGAGGAGCACGGTGTCGCCGTAACGCAGGGTGACGCTGCCGCTGACGAGTTTCGCCAGCCGCCCCGTCTCGATGCTCAGTTCGCGCCCGCCAAGCATCGTGGTGTAGGTCTTTGCGATCATGGGCAGAAGTCTATCCCGCCCGGACACGGCGAAAAGAAAGCCACGTGAAGAAAGGAAGGATGATCGGCGCGCCGCCGCGGGGGGGCATGACGAGGATTGTGTCTGTGGTGCATCCCCTGTGGGTAGCCCCCCATGATGAGCAGGTGCTACAGCCCTCCTGCCGCCAGGGCCCGGGCGTAGATCGCGTGGATCAGGGGCGCCTTGGCGTTGTTGTACGCGTGCACGTACTCGAAGTTCTGCTCCGAGAGGGCCAGCTTCAACTCCCCATACCGCTGCCGGTCTTCCGGATTCGCCCTCAGCCAGTCGCGGAAGATCAGGTGCCGCGCCGCCTCGGGGCTGCCGAGCGTCCAGACGTGCAGGTTGATGTTGGTGTCCGGTCCCTTGAACATCCGGTGCTCGTGCCAGTCCGGTTCGCGCACGACGAGGCGGTAGCCCGCGGCCTCCAGCAGGGACCGGTACGCGGCCTCGTCCGCCGAGTCGGCGAGCGACAGGTCGATGTCGATGATTGGTTTGGCGGGCAGCCCCGGCACGGCGGTCGAGCCGACGTGATCGAGCGCCAGCACCCGCTCGCCCAGCAGGCCGCGCAAGCGGGCGGCCTCCCGCTCGTACAGGTGCGGCCACTGGGGGTCGTACGCCCGAACCTCCACCCGGCCCGCCAGTCTCGGCAGCTCGCCCACCCAGGCGGCCTGCACCTGCTCCTCGGTAACGGGTTTGGCGTCCGGCTGAAGGGGATGAGGGTTCATGGTGGGGGCATTGTCCGGCCCCGCCCCCACCCAGGACAATCGGCCAGATTCGCTATGGCTGGACGGCACGGCGGCTGTCAGATTCAACGTGTCCTGAAGGGCCTTCCGCCCGCCCCTGGCGCGTAGACTCCTCCCATGACCGTGCCCGCCCCCGTCACCCGCGACGTTCTGCTGACCTGCCCGCTCGACTGCCCGGACGCCTGCCGCCTCCGAATCACCCTGAGCCGCGGCGAGGACGGGGCGGAGCGGGCGGTGAAGTTGACCGGGGACGCGAATCACCCCTACACGAAGGGCTTTGCCTGCGCCAAGACGGTGCATTACCCGGCCCGGCAGAATCATCCTGATCGCCCCCTGTACCCCCTGCGGCGGGTGGGGAAGAAGGCCGACTCCGAGCCCCGTTTCGAGCGCGTGACCTGGGACGAGGCGCTGGACGACATCGCCGCCCGGCTGAAAACGCTGCTGGAGACGCGTGGCCCCTCCACCATCCTGCGTTACAACTACGCGGGGACGATGGGGTTGATGGAGGGCAGCCATGTTCACGCCCTGTGGCGCGCGCTGGGCACCCCTGAACTCGACGAGACGATCTGCGCGACGGCGGGGACGGCGGCCTGGGCGATGGGCTACGGCGCCCGCTACGGGGTGGACCCCCTGGACGTGCCGCACGCCCGCTTGATCATCCTGTGGGGGATCAACTCGTTGAGCACGAACAGCCACCTCACGCCGCAGATGACGGCGGCGCGGAAAAATGGGGCGCGCATCATCCACATCGACCCGTACCGCAACCGCACCAGCCAGTATGCCGACACCCACCTCAAGCTGAAACCCGGCACGGACGCGGCCTTGGCGCTCGGCGTGATGCACGAACTGTTCGCCCACGGCTGGACGGACGATGCTTACATCGCCGAGGCGACCCGGGGCGTGGAGGACTTGCGGGAGGCGGCGCGGGACTGGACCCCCGAGCGCACGGCGGAGGTGACGGGCCTGACGGTGGAGGAGGTCCGCGACCTGGCCCACGCCATCGGCACCACCCGGCCCACCTATATCCGGGTCGGGTACGGAATGACCCGCCACGAGAACGGCGGCACGAACCTGCGCTCTGTGACCCTGATTCCCGCCCTAACCGGGGACTGGCGGCACCGGGGGGGCGGCGTGGTGCTGAGCACGAGCGGTGCCTTCACCCTCAATCGCTCGCGGCTGGGAGCGGCGCACCTGATCCGGCCCGATGTGCCCCACGTCAACATGAACGAGCTGGCCAATGCCCTCGCGCCGGGGGCCGGGCTGGGCGCCCTCGTCGTGTACAACACCAACCCCGCCGTCGTCGCGCCCGACTCGGCCCGGGTTCGCGCGGGGATGATGCGGGACGACCTCCTCATGGTCGTGCTGGAGCAGGCGATGACGGAGACGGCCCGGCTGGCGGATTACGTGCTGCCCGCCACTACGTTCATGGAACACCCCGACGTATACACGAGCTACGGCCACCACTGGCTGGGCTACAACCCGGCCGCCCTGGAGGCCCCCGGCGAGGCGAGGCCCAACACCTGGGTCTTTCAGCAACTCGCCCGCCGCCTGGGCGTGACCGAGCCCAGCGTGTACTGGACGGTGGACGACCTCCTCGCCGAAGTGCTGGACACCGAGCATCCCCACCTCGCTGGCATCACGCCGGAGCGGCTGAAGGCGGAGGGCACGGTGCGCCTGAACCTTCCCGAGAGCTTTCTGCCCTACGCCCACGGGGCAACGACGCCGAGCGGGAAGGTGCAGCTCTCGCCCGCGCCGCAGTACCGGCCAGTGGAGGCTGCTCTGAACGCCGAGTACCCCCTGCGTCTGCTCACGCCTCCCGCCCACCACTTCCTGAACAGCACCTATGGCAACCTCGCCAACCTGAACCGGGCCGAGGGCGGCGAGCCCCACGTCCTGATCCACCCCGGGGACTCCGAGGCGTATGGCCTGGCGGACGGTGAGTACGCCCGCATCGTCAGCGAGGTGGGGCAGGCCCGGCGCCGCGTGAAGGTGACGGAAGCCGCGCAGCCCGGCGTGGCGGTCGTGGAGGGGACGTGGTGGGGCCTGAGCGCCCCGGACGGGACGAGCATCAACGCGGTCACGGCCCAGACACTGACCGACCTGGGTGGGGGGAGCACCTTCCACAACACGCGGGTGCGGCTGGAGCGGGCTGAGCGTTAACCCCCGGTCCTCTTCCGGCCTTCCTCCGACAGCGCCCCCCGGCGCCTCAGGGTTTTGATGAAGCCCACTCGGCGAAAGCGCAGGGCCGTCCAGTCCTCGTCGATGGCGACCTGGCGCACCGGTTCAAATCCCTGGGCGCCCAACTCGGCCCACCCGGTATCCCGGTTAAATTCGCAGGTGTGGCGTTTCGAGGTGCCCTTGGGGTAGGCGATCCAGACCACGGCGTCCCCCCGCGTCCGCCGTCCCACCTGCCGGGCGAAGTCGTCCACCTCATCCTGCCGGGTGGCGAAGGTCAGGATGAAGGCCGGGACGCTGTCCTCCGTCATCTGGGTGTGGACGGTGGTCAGGTTCCGCATCTCGTCCAGCACGGGCTGAAAGTTCTCCGGGGCGTTCAGGACGAACACGTCGGGGTGACCCGCGTAGTTCAGTTTCTTGAGGGTGGAGTGCATGGGCTCACCCTACATCCGGCCCGGGCTGGGAAGGACCTGCCTATACTGGCCCTGCCCATGACGACCGTGAGCAGCGATTCCTCCGCCCCCCCTGCGACGGCCTCCGGGGAGCGGCTCGCGGCCGTGGACCTCTTTCGCGGGCTGGCCATCGTCGCGGTCGTCGCGCACCACCTGACCGGCCTCGCGCTGCGGCACGCGGAGGCGGGGTCGGCCCTGGCGCTCGGCTTGGCCGCCGTCAACCGGACACTGCATTTCGTGGTGCCCGCGTTCGTGTTCATGACGGCCCTCGTGCTGACGCGCTCGGCCCTGCGCCGCTTCGACCCCGGGAAGTACTACTGGGCGCGCGTCCGCACCGCGCTGCTGCCGTACCTGCTGTGGACGGTGCTGTACGTGCTGTTCCGGGTCGCCACCGGGCAGGACGACCCCGCCGCGCTGCGTGACCCTCACCGCTGGCAGGTGTGGGTGCAGTACGGCAAGGGGTACTTCCACCTGTATTTCCTGCTGATCGTCCTCCAGTTCTACCTGGTGCTGCCCCTGCTGTTGCCGCTGTGGCGGCGGCGCTGGCCCTTCCTGGCCGTGCTGCTGGCGGCCTTCGCGGTGCAGTTCGCGGTGTACGGCCTCAACCGGGCGGACATCCTGAACTTCCGCTTCCCCGGCACGATGGCCCTGTGGTACGTCCCGGCCCTGACCCTCGGAATGTACTTCGGAGCGAATCCCGGCGCGTTCGAGGCGCTCTGGTCGCGCTGGCGGGGGTGGTTCGCCCTGGCGGCGGGGCTGGCCCTGCTGTGGTATGTGCCCGTTGCGGTGGCAATGCTGCGGGGCGCGCCCGTGAGCAGCCTGACGTACAGCGCGGCGAACTGGACGTATACGGCGGCGGCGGTCCTCGCCCTGTTCGGGACCGCACAGGTCCTCGCGCCCTGGCAGACCCGGTGGCGATCTGGCCTGGTCTACCTGGGCACCGTGAGCCTCCAGATTTACCTGTTGCACCCGGCAATCCTGTGGTTCCTGGAGCGGCTTGGCTTTCCGCAGGACACGCCCGGGTTCCTGGGGGTGCTCGTCCTGTACGGCCTGGTCGCGCTGGGCGTGCCCGTCCTGGTGGCGCGGCTGCTGGAGGGCACGGCTCTCTCACGCTGGCTGTTCGGACGCTAACCTTCCGGGGCCCGGGGTTCTGGTAGCCTCGGCAGCGATGAAGCGCGTCGCCCTCTCGCTGCTGTTCCTGTCCTCCGTCACCCTGGCGGCAGCGCCCCCCACCCCGCGTTTGGGCAGTCCCGACGCGCCCCAGCCGGTGGCCGGGATAGCGCGGGCCCTGCGCTTCCCGCATCCGCTGGGGGACGCCTTCCTGCTGCGCCCCATCAAGTGCGCCCCCGCATGCCCGCTCGTGGTCGTCTCGCACTCGCGGGGCCTGACGGCCGAGGAGAGCCTGACCCGCCCCCACCTGCGCTCCCTGTTCACGCGCCTGACGGGTGCGGGATACGCGGTCCTGGTCAGCAACGATGCGGGGGCGACGACCTGGGGGGCGCCGCAGGCCATCACCTACAACGCGGACATGCGCCACCGGGCCATCCGCACCTTCGCGTTCAACGGCCGCACCTACAACTTCGGCTACTCGATGGGAGGGCTGCCCGCCCTGCTCGCCGCGTACATGCCCGTCTATCCCGTGTCGGGCGTGGTGCTGCTCGACGCGCAGGTGAGCCTCCTCGATGTCTGGAAGGGGGTGAACCCCAAGTTCCGGGAGGACGTTCGGGTCGCCCACGGCCTGAGCACCCGAGCGGCACTCCCGGCGAACCGGGATCCCGTCACCTTTGCCGGGTCAGCGGTGGCGCGGGTCCCCCTCCTCGTGGCGGGCAGCCCGGAAGATCAGGCCGTGCCCTTCAAGCGCAACGGCGAGGCGATCTTCAAGCGTGCCACCTCGTCCGAAAGCCGCCTGCTGCGTCTGCCCGGCCCGCACCTTGGTGGCTCGCACTTCGGGGCCACGTTCGTCAATGGGATGCTGGCATTCCTGAACCGGCTGGAGCGCCAGGGAGGGGCGAAATCGTAAGGGCTCACCCCTCCAGCATCCGCGCCCAGCCCTCCGGGTCCTCGCCCACCGTCAGCACCTTGCCGCCGCGCACGAGCGGCAACCGCAGCAGCTCCGGCGTCTCGATGATCCGGGTGATGATGCCTTCCTCAGTGGTGCGGAGGTAGGCGAGGTTGGAGCGTTCGTAGGCCTTGCCCTCCAGGTCGAGCAGCGCATTCAGCCCGAACTTCTGCACGAAGCGGGTCAGCTCCCCCTTCGCAATCGGACGCTGCGAGAGGTCCACGAACTGCACCTTCACCCGCCGCTCTTTGAAAAAGCGCTCGGCGGCGCGGGTGGCGGCACTCTTTTTCAGGCCGAACATCTGGACTTGGGGGGCAGTCATGGGGGAAGGATAGCGGTCAGCAAAAGACCCCCAGCAACTGCTGCTGGGAGCCTGCGCTGTCTGAAAACTGATCCTGACCGCCTCAGTTCGTGTAAATCCCCGACAGGTCCTCGTCCCGCCCGCTGACCGGCAGCCCCAGGTGGTCGTAGGCGTGGGCCGTGGCGACGCGACCGCGCGGGGTGCGCTTGATGAAGCCGAGCTGGATCAGGTACGGCTCGTACACGTCCTCCAGGGTCAGGGCGTCCTCCGAGATGGCGGTGGCAAGGGTGTCCACGCCGACTGGCCCGCCCGCGAAGCGGTGGATCAGCGTCTCCAGGTACTTCTTGTCGCGGTCGTCCAGCCCCGCCGCGTCCAGCCCCAGGCGGTCCAGGGCGTCCATCGCGCGCGGCAGCTCGATGACCTTCTCGCCCGCCACCTCGGCATAGTCGCGCACGCGCCGCAGCAGCCGCTTGGCGATGCGCATCGTGCCGCGCGAGCGGGCGCCGATCTCCACCGCCGCGTCCTCGCCCAGCCCGAAGCCCAGCAGCCGGGCGTCGCGCATCAGGTTGGTGCCGATCTCGGTGGGCGTGTAGTACTCCAGGTGCTCAATGATGCCGAAGCGCGAGCGCATGGGCGCCGTGATCAGGCCGGGCCGAGTGGTCGCCCCCACCAGCGTGAAGCGCGGCAGCGGCAGCTCGATGGTCCGCGCCGCCGGACCCTGCCCCAGCACGATGTCGAGTTTGAAATCCTCCATCGCCGGGTAGAGGTGTTCCTCCGCCACCCGCCCCAGCCGGTGAATCTCGTCGATGAACAGCACGTCGCCCTCCTCCAGGCTGTTCGTGAGGATGGCGGCCAGGTCCCCCGGCTTCTCGATGGCCGGACCGGAGGTCACGCGAATGTTCACCCCGAGTTCGGCGGCGATGATGTGCGCGAGCGTCGTCTTGCCCAGGCCGGGGGGGCCGAACAGCAGCGTGTGGTCCAGCGCCTCGCGGCGACCCTTGGCCGCCTGGAGGTACACCGTCAACTTCTCCTTGAGCCGCTCCTGGCCGACGTACTCCGTCAGGGTCTTGGGGCGCAGCGCGGCGTCGAGCGGTTCCGTCATACCCCCTATATTACGCTATTTCCTAAAAAGAAGTAGCAGATGTAGGAGGTTATCTATTTGGTGAAGTTAGGTGCCTTATTCTGCCATTGACATAAGAGGTGTTGTAACTTAAGCTGGGTTATCGGCCCATTCCGCCTCATAACCAGGGAGGGACAGCATGACCGTTCGCACGCAGCAGGCCGCCGGAACGCCCAGTTGGTACGACCTCACGACCGCGAAACCGGAGGAGACGCGGCGGTTTTACAGCCACCTCTTCGGCTGGACCTTCGAGGACCAGGGGCCGGACTACGGGCATTACCACATGGTCCGCCAGTATGGGCATCCCGTCGCTGGATTCATGGAGAAAGGCCCGGAGACGGCGCAGATGCCCAGCGTCTGGACGGTCTACTACTCCAGCGACGACGCCCAGGCCGACGCAGAGCGCATTCGGGAACTGGGCGGGCAGATCATGGTGGAGCCCATGCAGGTGGGGCCGCTGGGTCACATGCTGGTCGCCGCCGACCCCACCGGGGCCGTCTTCGGCCTGTGGCAGCCGCTGGAGTTTCAGGGGTCCGAGCTGGAGAACGAGCACGGCAGCATGACCTGGCAGGAGGTCAACACTCGTGATGCCGAACGTGCCCGCGACTTCTACACACGGCTGTTCGGGGCGACCAGTGAACCCATGCCCGGGGTGGAGGGGCTGACCTACCACACGCTGAAAAAGGGCACCCAGGAGGTCGGCGGCATCATGCAGATGGACGAGGAACACTGGCCCGCCTCCATTCCGCCGCACTGGATGCCCTACTTCGCCGTGAACGAGGTGCAGGACGCGGTAAGGGTCGCCGCCGAGAACGGGGGAACGGTCACCGTGCCGCCCTTCGACTCGCCCTACGGCACAATCGCCGTCCTGACCGACCCGGACGGAGCGGTCTTCAGCGTTATCCAGCTCCGTGACTGATAGGGGGCCGGGGGAGGAACCGCCGCTTTGCCTCCCCCCCCGCCCGCGTTACTGGCCGTACACCCGGATCAGCCCCGGCAGGTCGCGGCCCAGCTCGCCGTCCACCACTTCCCCGTTGTTGTAGACCCTCACGAATCGTCCCCGCGGGTCCACCACGCTGACGTGGTCCCCGTGAACCCGGGCCGCCACGGTCGCGCCCCCCGGCACCTCGTCCGTCTGGTCGGTCCCGCCGTCGTGCCCCAAGTGTTCGCCGTGGGTGCTGGCGGACAGGGGCTGCGGCGGCACATTCGCCACGAACATCACCCGCGCGGCCTCGTTGATGGTCGCTGCGTCGCCCGTCAGCCCGGTGAAGCTGGGGTCGAAGCGCGTCAGGTACTCACGCACCACGGCGGGCCGGTCGTACGCCGGGTCCACAGTGATGAACTGCACCCGCACGCGCTCCCGCTGCCCCGGGGTCAGATCGGCCAGGGTGTTTTTCAGGGTCGCCAGGGTCGCCGGGCACACGTCCGGGCAGCGGACGAAGCCGTAGAACACCAGCCGCAACTTCCCACCGGAGTTGTTCAGGGTCGTCGCCTGGCCCTGGTCGTTCACCAGCCGCAGCGCGGGCAGGGGGACGGGGGTGTCGAGCACCGTCCCCGCCGTGGGGGTGGGAAAGACGTTGCGGTACAGCAGCAGCCCCCCCAGAACCGCCGCCAGGGCCAGCAGTGCTGCCGTGAGCCACTTCATGGGGGCAGGCTAGGGCGGGGAAGGGGGGAGGGGTGTCCCAGGAGGGGTCAGCCGTCAGCCAAAGAAGAGGGTGGAGACGCTCGTCACGTCCCCACCTCTGAATGCTGATGGCTGATCGCTATCTCACCACGCGTAGAAGATCGCCACGATGAACAGCCACACCACGTCCACCAGGTGCCAGTACAGGCTGGCGGGGGCCAGGGAGCCATGGTTGTACTTGTCCATCTTGCCGGTCAGCGCCTGGTAGTACGGCAGGGCCACACCCGTGCCGCCGATCAGGATGTGCAGGCCGTGCAGGCCCACGATGATGAAGAAGCACGACTGCCACAGGTTCTGCTTCCAGTCGCTCTCGTGGCCGAACAGCGAGAACTCGTATACCTGGAACAGCATGAAGAAGGTACCCAGCAGCAGGGTGATGAAGAGCCCCAGCCGGAACCAGGTGTAGCGGCCGTGGTGGTGATCCTGCTCGGCCTTGTGGATCACGAAGGAAGAGGACACCAGGATCAGGGTGTTCAGCGCGGCCAGCCAGACGTTGGGGCGCAGGGCGGGCGGCTCGGCGGCCCCGATCATCCGCAGGTACACGTACCCGGCGATCAGCACGCCGAAGAGGCCCACTTCCGAGATGATGAACCACGCCATGCCCATGAAGCCGTTGTCGTACTTCGTGAGGTGGTGGTGCTCGACGGGCACGTCGTACTCGCGCGTCCCGGCCCACTTGAAGAGCGACCACAGGAACAGCGGGATGCTGGCGTACAGCAGCAGGCTGGCAAAGATATGGCCCGGCGCCGCGTTGAAGAAGGGCTGGAGGCCGCCCGTCGGGGTGTAGTTCGTGAACCACCCGAAGCTCAGGCCGTAGCCCATCAGCAGCACGCTGAAGGCCGTCATGAAGGGCCAGATCGAGTCCACCGGCAGGTGAATGGAGCGCGGGTCCACCGGGGTCAGCCGCTCCCCGCTCTTCTCCCAGTCGTACAGCGGGCGCTCGGTGGGGAAGGTGGTGGGGAACTCATGGGCGAAGTTGTAGGCGGCGGGGGGAGAAGCCGCCGTCCACTCCAGGGTGAACCCGCCCCAGGGGTTGGGGGAGGCGGTGATGGGGCGGCGCATGCTCTGGAGCATGTTCCACACGAACACAACGCCGCCCGCCAGCAGCACGAGCGCGCCCAGGGTGGAGACGAAGTTCAGCTCGGTCCAGGTCCAGTTGCCCGCCGGGTAGGTGTAGTAACGCCGGGGCATGCCCATCAGGCCCAGGATGTACTGCGGCAGGAAGGTCATCCACGAGCCGATCATGAACAGCCAGAAGTGCCACAGCCCGATCTTCTCGTCCATGAAGCGGCCGGTCATCTTCGGCCACCAGTAGTACAGGCCGCCGAAGGCCAGGAACGCCGTGCCAAACATCATCACGTTGTGGAAGTGTGCCACCACGTAGTAGCTCATGGTGACCTGGTAGTCGAAGGGAATCATCCCCAGCGACACGCCCGTGATCCCGCCGATCAGGAAGTTGAAGATGAAGCCCACCAGCCAGTAGGTCGGCGACTTCATCAGGATGCGCCCACCCCACAGGGTGCCGATCAGGTTGAAGATCTTCACGCCGGTCGGCACGGCCACGATCAGGGTGGCGATGGCGAAGGCGATCTGCCAGGCCTCAGGCAACCCGGCCGCGAAGATGTGGTGGACCCACACCAGCAGGCTGACGAGCACGATGCCCAGCAGCGAGTACACCATGACGCGGTAGCCGAACAGCGGCTTGCGGGCCATGGTCGAGGCGATCTCGGCGGCGATGCCCAGGTAGGGCAGCAGCATCACGTACACGGCGGGGTGCGAGTAGAACCAGAAGAACTGTTGCTGGAGGATGGGCACGCCGCCGATGCCGGGGTTGAACATGCTCAGCCCCAGCTTGAGCTCGACAAAGACCGCCAAAGCGGCAGCGGTCAGGCCGCCTAGACTGACGAGCTGGAGGATCGCGGTGGCGAAGATGGACCAGGAGAAGATCGGCATCTTCCACAGGCTCAGGCCGGGCGTGCGCATGTTCACGATGGTCGCCGCGAAGTTCGCGCTGCCCAGCAGCGACCCCAGGCCGTTGAGGATCACGGCGACCATGAAGACCGAGCCGCCCGTCTGGTTGCCGTCCACCACCAGCGGGTAGGGGAAGACCCAGCCGGTGCCGGGCACGCCGCCGTTCACCAGGCTGGAGATCAGGAGGACCAGGCTGAAGACGAAGAGCCACACCGCGAAGGTGTTCACGCGCGGCAGCGCCACGTCACGCACGCCCAGTTGCAGCGGCAGGAAGAAATTCCCGAACCCGAAGAGTCCGATGGGAATCAGGAAGAAGAAAATCATGATCACGGCGTGCGTGGTGAGCACTTGGTTGTAGGCGTTGCCCACCAGCAGGGTCTGCTCGGGCAGCGCCAGTTGCAACCGCATCGCCACGGCCAGGATGCCCGCGATGGCAAAGGCCACGATGGACGTGACGATATACAGAATCCCGATCTTCTTGTGATCGGTGGTCATCATGTAATCCTTGATGACCTCCCACGCGCCCCGGCGGGTCGTGGAGACGGAGGATGGAGCCTGCTGAACCGTCACCGGGTACCTCCTTGATCGCCACCATTGGCCTGGTCGGCGCCGCCCTGCGAGTTGCCCGCTCCTATCACGGGCACCCCGCGCCAGTAGTCCGCTTCCTCCGGCAGGCGCAGGCTGCGGAGGTACGCGGCCACGTCGTCAATCTCCGCGTCCGTCAGCACCCCGCCCTTCTGGACCTTGCCGTTGACCAGGTACTCGCTGCCGTCATAGGTCGGCATCAGCGAGCCGGGCTTGACCTTGGGGCTGTGCTTGAGCCACTCGTGCAGCATCTCGCGGGCACGCTCGCCCTCCCACATCCCAGCGCCCAGCGTGTGGCGCGTACCGAAAAAGCTCAGGTCGGGACCGGCCAGGCCGTTGGCGGGCGTGCCCTGCACCCGGTGACACGAGGCGCAGGCGAGCGCCCCTGTGCTGGGCTTGCCGTTGATAAAGATGTTATACCCACGCTCCTCGGCGCTGCCGGGGGCGGGGGTGGGAGCGCGGTAGGCCCGGGCCGCTTGCAGGAACGTGTTGTAGCGCTCGGGCTCCAGGGCGATCACCCGGAAGCGCATGTTCGCGTGGCTGGCCCCGCACAGGAACGAGCATTCCCCGTAGTAGACGCCCACCCGGTCGGTATCAATCTGCCAGGTTTTCTGGCTGCCCGGGATCGCGTAGCGCTGCGGCCCCAGGTTCGGCGCCCAGAACGCATGGATCACGTCACCCGCGGTCAGGGTGATCGCGACCTGGTTGCGGGTCGGGATCACCAGCTCGTTGCCGTTGGTGACGTTGCCGCCCGCCGCCGCCGGAGCACTCGGGTAGCCGAAGTTCCACCAGAACTGCTTGCCCAGCGCGTCGATCTTCACGGCGTCTTGCGGGGTGGGGTTGATGCGGGCCATCGTCCGCACCGTCAGCACGCTGAGCAGCACCACGATCAGGAACGGCACGACCACCAGCACGACCTCCAGCCGGTTGTTGCCGTGGAACTGGGCGGGCTCGGCCGTGTTGCGGTCCTCGCGGAAGCGCTGCACCGTGTGAAACAGCGTGTACGCGACGGCCACGAAGATGATGATCGAGAAGGCGATGGCCGGGATGCTCATCCAGAACACTTCGCGGTTGGACGCCGACGACAGGTCCCCCATGCTGATCAGTCGCTGCGACTGACAGCCGGTGAGCAGCGCCGCGCCCATCCCGAGCAGGCCCGCCCACAGGGGGCGCGGCAGCCCTCCACGTGATCCGCGGCGGTGGCGGCTATGGTTGGTGTTCAACTTCACTCCTTTCCTCGCCTCCCAGTCTAAAGCGTCACCGGGGGTTTTGCGCCCCCGTGGAGAGCCCCACTAAGCGCGGCTTTCACGTGTGCATTGGCCGATTGGTCAGGCTTGCGGCCATGAGACCAGACCGGGGGACGGGCAAGTGTCCTGACCGAGAGGAAAGGCGGGACGCGAAGAGGGGCGACCCCTCACGGCCGCCCCTCCTTTCCCTGTCTCCCGCTCAGCCCAAGAGTGCCCGGTCGGCCGCTCCCGCCACGAACAGCAGGGCGAGGTACAGCATGGAGTACAGGTACAGCGGCAGCGCGACCCGGCGCTCGACCTTGTTCCCGGCCATCACGTACCGGTACAGCCGCCAGGAATCACGCAGCAGCAGCGCCCCCAGCACAAGCGCCGACAGGACGTACAGCCAGCCGACCTCTCCCAGCAGCGCGGGCATCAGGGACAGCCCCACCGTGCCGATGGCGTACAGGCCGATCTGCATGACGGTCAGCTTGTCCCCGTACACGACCGGCAGCATGGGAATGCCGACCTCGCGGTACTCTTCCTTGATCATCAGCGCAAGTGCCCAGAAGTGGACGGGCGTCCAGAAGAAGATGATGGCGAAGAGGAACCACGCGAAGAGGTTGAGGTTCCCCGTCACGGCGGCCCAGCCCACCAGCGGGGGGAAGCACCCCGCCGCCCCGCCCAGCACGATGTTGTGCCAGGTCGCCCGCTTGAGCCAGCGCGTGTACACGACCACGTAAGTCAGGAAGCCCGCCAGGCTCATCCAGGCCGCGAGCGGGGTGGCCCAGAACCACAGCATCGCGAACGAGAGCACTTGCAGCGCAGTGCCGAAAATCGCCGCGTCGCGGGTGGAGATCAGGCCGCTCGTGGTGGGCCGCGTCGCCGTGCGCTTCATCTTGAGGTCGATGTCGCGGTCGATGATCATGTTGAACACGCCCGCCGATCCCGCCGAGGCGTAGCCCGCGACGCTTACCACGATCAGCAGTCCTAGCCCCGGCCAGCCGCGCGCCGCCATCACCATCGCGGTGAGGGTGGTCCACAGCAGCAGGCTGATCACCTTGGGCTTGGTGAGCGCCAGGTAATCGCGCCAGGTGGCCCGTAGGGGCTGTACCGCGCCTGTCCCGGGGGAGGGACGTACCGCCCGGTCCACGGTCATGCCGTCACCCCTGCCGGGGCGGTGGACTCCAGGCGGCGGGGAGCCGTCAGGGCTTCATAGCTGAGCAGCACGGTCACGAGCCACATGATGCACGCCAGCCCCAGGTGCGTGAGCTGCATCCAGGCCGGGGCCTTGAGCGCCACGTTCACGAAGCCCGCGAGGACCTGAAGCCCGATGACGCCCGTCAGCACCAGACTCCAGCGGGCGACCCCCGCCGAGGGCCGCAGGCGCCGGAGCGCCCCCGCCATCCAGACCAGATAGACGCTGCCCAGAATAGCGAGCATGGGATGGATCACGCGCAGATTCTGAATCAGCCCGGCGGTCGCCGAGAAGTCGCGCCGCACCGTGTCGATGGGGGTGCCGGGCGCGGGCGCGAACAAGAGGTCCCCGAGCGCCGTCACGGCCCCCGCCATGCCCAGCAGCAGGGTGAGGACCAGCCCGAAGGCGATCAACCCCAGCGCGCGCCCCTGTCCCCGCAGCTTGAGCGCTGGACGCCCCGACGCCCACAGCGCCGTGAGCAGCAGTGCCCCCAGCAGCAGGAAGGTGTTCGCCAGGTGAACGCCCTGCACCAGGCCGCGCGCCGGGTCCGTCGAGTCGGCGGTCAGGCCCAGCAGCACCTGCACGCCGCCGACCAGCCCCTCAGCCAGGATGAGGAGGAAAGTCAGGATGGCGCCCAGCCGCGCCGGGTGGCGCCTCGGAGTCGTGAGGAAGGCCAGCGCGATCAGCCCCAGCGCCAGCAGGCCGCTCGCCCCGCTCGTCAGGCGGTGGCTGAATTCGATGATGGTGTGCAGGGTCGGGCTCTGCGGCAGGACCACGCCGTTACATAGCGGCCAGTGGTCGCCGCACCCCGCTCCTGCCCCTGTCAGGCGCACGACCGCGCCCCACAGAATCACCAGCACGTTATAGATCAGTGCCGCCCAGGCTAGCCGGGGCAGCCACGCCCCCGCCTGGGACCGGGGCACCGTCAGTGCGCTGCTCACTTCACTCCACCGTCCTTCCGACCGCCCCCGCGGGCGGGTTGGGTTCACCGCCGCATTGTAGGCAGGGCGAGGCTGAAGATTGTCCCCGGGCCACACTCATCCGCCTCCCCTGGCCGGTCACCTGCCCCGGACACCTGCCCCCCCAGCCTCCCCCTAGACTGCACCCGTGGCGGCCATTATCAACCAGTGGGCAGTGATCACCATCGTCCTGAGCGGCATCGCGCTGACGGTCGGGGTGTTCCTGATTCGGAGCGGCAACCGCGAGGCGCATATGCGCGCCATGCTGATCGCCAGCGGCCTGGCGACCCTCTTCCTCGTCCTGTACCTCACCCGGCTGGGGCTGGGGTACGAGAAGAAGTACGTCGGGCCGGAGCAGTGGCGCGGGGCGTATTTCTTCCTGCTGATCAGCCACATCCTCCTGGCGGCGCTGAACCTCCCGCTCGCGCTCCTGGCGCTGTGGAACGCCTGGAAGGGCCTGCGGGCCGCCGGGAACCTGGGCAACATCGGCGCCCCCGCCGCGCGTCCCTTCTTCAATCGGCACCGCGCCTGGGTGCGCTGGACGGTGCCCGTCTGGCTGTATGTGGCCGCGACGGGCTGGATCATCTACCTCGTGCTGGGGCGGTACGGCGAGGTTGTGAAGGGGTGAGGGCGGGCAGAACTCAGGGCGCGGGAACTCCAATGTTCTCCGCGCCCCATCTGCTACCTTCCCCTCCATGAAACGCAGCGTTCCCGACCTCCTGCACGCCCAGCAGCCGCTGGTGATGGTCACCGCCTACGACTACCCGGGCGGGCGGCACGCCGAGGGGGCGGGGGTGGACCTGATCCTGGTGGGCGACAGCCTGGGGAACGTGGTGCTGGGCTACGACTCGACCGCACCGGTCACGCTCGACGACATGATCCACCACGCACGGGCGGTGCGGCGGGGGGCGAAGGGCACCTTCCTGGTCGTGGACCTGCCCTTCGGCACCTACCACACCGGGGTGACGGACGCGATGCGGAGCGCCGTGCGCGTGATTCAGGAGACGGGCGCCGACGCGGTCAAGATGGAGGGCGCGACCCCCGAGGTGCTGGAGGTCGTCGCCGTGCTGGGCCGCAACGGCATCCCCGTGATGGGCCACGTCGGCCTGATGCCCCAGACGGCGACCGCGCAGGGCGGTCTGAAGGTGCAGGGCCGGGACGAGGAGGGCGCCCGCCGCACCCTGGAGGGGGCGCTCGCGCTGGAGGCCGCCGGGGCCTTCGCCGTGGTGCTGGAGGCGATTCCCGCCCGGCTGGCCCGGCTGATCACCGAGCGGCTCCGCATCCCGACCATCGGCATCGGCGCGGGGGCCTACTGCCGGGGCCAGGTGCTCGTGTACCACGACCTGCTGGGCCTGTACGAGGGCGACGAGAAGAAGCTCGCCAAGCGGTATGCGGAGCTGGGCAAGGGGGCGCGTGAGGCCATCGCCGCCTACGCCCACGAGGTGCGCGCCCGCGAGTTTCCGACGAAGGAGCAGAGCTTCGTGATGAAGGACGAGGTGCTGGGCAAGCTGTACTGATGGGGGAGGGGTGATCCCCCCGGCGGTCCGGCACATGCGTGCCCCGATTCTTTGACGTGATGCTATGACAGTGGAGCCATGACGCCCGGCCCGCTCCGACCGGAAGACCTGCCCGCGCCGGTCACCCGCCTGTATTTCGGGGCGGTGGTGCCCCTGATTGCGGCGATTCTGGTGTGGGGGGCGGTGGTGCCGCTGGCCGACCTGAGCGTGCCGACGCTGGTGTTCGCGGCCCTGCTGCTCCTGACCGCCGCCGCCTACCTGCTGCTGCCCAGGCGCTGGGAATGGCCGCTGCGTCTGATCGCAGCGGGCACCCAGGTGCTGTTCGTGGCCGCCCTGGCGCTCCTGGGGCTGGGCGTTCGCGGTGACGAGCAGGCGCTTCACACCCTGCTCCTCGTCGCGCCGTTCACCCAGCTCGTCTGGAGCCTGCTGTTTTTCGACCGCCCCACCGTGGGCCGTGCCCTGGGGCTGGCCCTGGCCGTCGCTGCCACCCTGCTCGTCATCCGCTGGGACCACACCAGTCCCCAACCCGAGCCCGGAACCGCACCCCTCCTGCTGGCCGTCTGCCTGATGGCCCAGGTGTTCGGCTGGGCCTTTGTGAACCTTCAGCGGCGCGTCATCGCGGGGGAACGCACGGCCCGGCGCGACCCCCTCACGGGGCTGCTCAACCGCCGGGCCTTTGAGGAGGCCAGCGCCGCCCCCGGCCCCCCGGGCGTGCTGGCCGTCCTCGACATCGACCACTTCAAGGTCGTGAACGACCGCCACGGCCACGAGACGGGCGACAACGTGCTGCGGGCCGTCGCTGAGGTGCTGGTGACCCTGGTGGACCCCTACGGGCAGGTGTACCGCTGGGGCGGCGAGGAATTCGTCGTGTGCCTGCCCGGCGCCTACGCTCCCAGCGCCCACCTGCTGATGGGGCGGGTCCGGCGCGAGGTGGCGGGACGCACCCTGGTGGACGGCCCGGCCGTCACCCTCAGCATCGGCCTGGGGGCCTACGCGGTGGGCCAGTCCCCGCGCCAGGCTTTCGCCAGCGCCGACACCGCCCTGCTCGCCGCCAAGAACGCCGGGCGCAACCGCATCGTGACGGCGCCCGCGACGTAGGCGAAAACGAAAGGCCCCGCCCCGGCAAGGGGGAGGGCCTTCGAGGGAAAGAGCTCAGTTCCAGCGTCCGCCGCGCTGCTGGCGCACCTCGGGCTCGGGGGCGGCGTAGGTCTCCTCGGCCCGGCTGAGCTTCTTGCGGCCGTACAGGCCCTCCAGCACGAACTCGGCGGCGGAGGCGCGCACGGCGTCGTCACCACTGGCCGCGACCTGGGCGGCGATCTCCGTCAGGCCGGGCACCGTCTTGGTGGACCGCATCGCCGCCGAGGCGTCCCCGGACTGCGGGAAGCGGAACACGTTGCCGTCCTCGAACCACTTTTCCAGAGCGCGGGTGTCGAAGCTCGCGTAGCGGCGCGCGTACACCGCCCCGGCGGCCTTGCGGATCACGTCGCGGGCGACCACGTCCGCGCCCTTGAGTTCTCCCTCGTACTCCAGCTCCAGCTTGCCCGTGATCGCGGGCAGGCCCGCGTACACGTCGCTGACGCGCACGACCGACACGTCCCCGGAAACCAGGGCGCGGCGCTCGGCGTTCGCGGACGCGACTTCCATCAGCGAGATCGGGAGGCGCTGGGACACGCCGCTCATCTTGTCCACCCGGCCGTCCTCACGCGCCTGGAAGGCGATCTCCTCGATCAGCTCCGAGATGAACTCGGGCACGAGGACACCTTCCGCCCGCACGGCCTCCTGCGCGGTGATGTCCATGCCCAGCCGCACGTCGGTGGGGTAGTGGGTGCGAATCTCACTGCCGATGCGGTCCTTGAGGGGCGTGACGATCTTGCCGCGCGCCGTGTAGTCCTCGGGGTTGGCCGAGAAGACCAGCATCACGTCGAGTTCCAGCCGGATGGGGTAGCCCTTGATCTGCACGTCCCCCTCCTGAAGGATGTTGAAGAGGGCCACCTGCACCTTGGGTGCGAGGTCGGCCAGCTCGTTCACCGCGAAGATGCCCCGGTTGGCGCGCGGCAGCAGCCCGAAGTGCATGGAGCGGGTGTCACCCAGCGAGGTGCCCAGCCGGGCGGCCTTGATGGGGTCCACGTCGCCGATCAGGTCGGCCACCGTCACGTCCGGGGTGGCGAGCTTCTCCACATAGCGGTCGGCGCGCGGCAGCCAGCGGATGGGCAGTTCCAGCCCGTGGGCTTCCAGCAGGTGACGCCCCTCGGCCCCGATGGGGTTGAGGGGATCGTCGGGCATGTCCACCCCGTCGATCACGGGCACGAAGTCGTCGAGCAGCCCGGTGATCGCGCGCAGGATGCGGCTCTTGGCCTGCCCGCGCAGTCCCAGCAGGATGAAGTTCTGGCGCGCCAGCAGCGCGTTCGTCAGTTGCGGGATGACGGTTTCGTCGTAGCCGACCACGCCGGGAAACAGTTCCTCCCCGTTTCGCAGCTTGCGCGTCAGGTTCTCGCGTACCTCGTCCTGCACCGTCCGCACCCGGCCGTCGAAGGGCGTGCGGCCCGCGTATTCCGGCGTCTGAAGGAGTTCCCCGAGCGTCCTGGCCTTCACCTGTCCCTGTACGGCAGTCATGATGCGGCGAACGTAGCACGCGCGTCATGGTGGGAATGTGCGGCTTGCGGGAGAAATTCGGCCTTGCTCAGGAGGACGGATGGTTCGCGGCAGCCGCTGCCGTCTGGTCGTCCTCCAGCACCTTGTAGGCGCACACCGCTGCCAGGGCGGCCAGCTCGGTCGGCACGTCCCCCAGGTCGAGATGCACGTCCTTGCCGTCCACCGCGCCACCTATCCGTCCCTCCAACCGATCCCCATTGCGGTGCAGGTTTACGTCCTTGCCGCTGATCCGGCCCGAGAAGCGCCCGGTCACGCGGTCCCCATCCAGCGTCAGGCGAACGTCGTCCCCGTCCACACGGCCCCCCAGGCGCACCCGCACCTCCCGCGGGGTCACGTCCCCGTCCACGTCGAACCCAGCGAAGGTGCCCCCGACCCGCCCGTCCACGTCCCCGCTGTGCAGCGTCAGCCCGATGTCCTTGCCCTGGAAGGTCCCGCCGATCCGTCCGCGCAACTGGCCGCCCTCCCAATTCGCGTGCAGGTCGTACCCCAGCCGCAAGCCCCCGATGCGTCCGTGCAGTTTGCTCATGCCCCGATGCTGCCACGCTCGGCGGCGAATTGTGGTTCATGGAAGAAGTTCGGCAGCGCCCGCTCACTCTTTCGCGTATACCGGGAGACATGCTCCAGCCGCTCCCACACGTCGCCCCCTCCTGCTCCCCCTGTGCTGAGGTGGGACGGGCGCTCCTGCTCTCCGCCGGGGTGGCGCTGCTGGCGGCGCTGGGGACCGCGGTGGTGCTCGGTCGTCCGCTGCTCGACATGGCTGGGGTTCTCGCTGGCGTCACCTTCAGCACTTGCCTGGCGCTGGCCTACGACCGCTGGTTCGCCTTGAGCTTTCTGCCCGGCCTGCTGCTGTGGGCAGCGTTCGCGGGAGGAGTGGCCCTGGTTGGCCTCTGGCTGGGTCTCGGGCTGGGCGAGGCCCCACCGCCCGTCCTCACCTGGCGGCTGCCCCTCCTCGGCCTGACCGCCGCCCTGCTCAGCGCCGCGCTCGCCCTGAAATGGGGTCGCCCGCGCCCGGCCCTGTGACGGGGTGAGCGTCTGCCCCGCAACGTCCGCCGACGCCCCCACCATCGCGCACCACCGTTACCCCGACGAGGAGGACGCTGCCGAGCGCCCCATCTACGCAGCCTGGGTCGAGTCGGCCCTGGAACGGGGCCTGTACCTCGGTTTTCTGGGCATTGCGAACGGGGGAGAGACCGTCGCTGGGGCCGGACTCACGCTGCTGGAATAAGGGCCGACGCGCGGCGACCCGCAACCGTACCGGGCGCGGGTGGTGAACGTGTGGACCCGTCCCGACTTCAGGCGGCGCGGCCTGGCCCGGGAACCCGTCTTACATTGCCTGAACATGGCCCATGACCGCGGCGTCTCCCGCGTCAGCCTGGGCACGAGGGTGGTGGCCCGCCCGCTCTACGAGTCGCTGGGCTTCCGGGCGAGCAAGGCGGAGATGGTCCGGAATGAGCGTCGCCCGGAACGCCCGTGAACCCGGGCGCATTCTTTTCACCGCGCCCCGCCTTACTGTGACGCATGAAGCTCGCCCACCTGGGGAGAGGAGCGCTGACGGCCCTGCTCCTCCCACTCCTGCCCGCCCCGAGCCCGGCCCTCGCCCAGCCGGTGGCCCTGCCCTGCGGCGGGGTGATCGCCGCCCGCACCATCAACGGGGACATCGAGGTGCCCCAGGGGCGCGTCTGCACGCTCCGCAACCTTCAGGTCAACGGCGAGGTGCGGGTGGAGCGCGGCGCGAGCCTCACGGTTCAGAACACCCGGATTGCGGGCGACCTGAGGGCCGGGAGCGGCTTTGCCCGGCTGACGGTCAGGAGCAGCGTCGTGACCGGCCGCCTGGCGGCGCAGGGGGGCGGTGCCGTGGACATACGGGATGCGCGGGTCGAGGGTGACCTCCGGTTGGAACGCAATGCGGGAACCCTGCGCCTGAGCCGCCTGACCATCCTGGGGAACCTGGAGTGCCTGAACAACGCCCGCGCCCCCTCCGGCACGAGTCTCGGGGTTGACGGCGAGCAGACGGGCCAGTGCCGGACCCTCTAGCCTATTTCCGCCCCGCCGGACCGCCCGCGCTAGACTCCCCCGCATGTACCGCGCCGTCATCGGGCTGGAAGTTCACCTGCAACTGCGAACGCGCTCCAAGCTCTTCAGCGCGTGCCCGGCGGACTACCACGGCGCCGACCCGAACACCTACACCGACCCCCTCACCCTGGGGCTGCCCGGCACGCTCCCGACGCTGAACCGGGAGGCCGTGGACCTCGCGCTGATGTTCGGCCTCGCGCTGAACTGCGACGTGTCGGGCTTCACCCAGTTTCACCGCAAGAACTACTTCTACCCGGACTCGCCCAAGAACTTCCAGCTCTCGCAGTACGACCGCCCCATCGCCCGGGACGGGTATCTGGACGTGCCCCTGGAGGACGGCTCGGTGGGTCGCGTCCGCATCAAGCGCGCCCACCTGGAGGACGACGCGGGCAAGCTGATCCACCCCACGTACGCGCCCTACTCCCTGCTCGACCTCAACCGCGCGGGGTCACCGCTGATCGAGATGGTGACCGAGGCGGACCTCACGGGACCCGGGCAGGCCCGCGCCTTTTTGGAGGCGGTGCAGGCCATCGCCCAGTCGCTCGGGGTGTCCGACGCCACGCCCGAGGAGGGCAAGATGCGCTGCGACGTGAACCTCAGCCTGCACAAACCCGGCGAGCCCTGGGGCACCAAGGTGGAAGTGAAAAACCTCAACTCCTTCCGCTCGGTCGCCCGCGCCATCGAGTTCGAGACGGCCCGGCAGACGCGGGTGCTGAGTGCGGGGGGGCGGATCACCCAGGACACCCTGGGCTGGGACGAGGGCGGCCAGAAGACCTTCGTCATGCGGACGAAGGAGGGCGAGGCCGACTACCGCTACTTCCCCGAGCCGGACCTGCCGCCCCTGGACATCACGCCCGAGTGGGTCGAGCGCGTCCGGGCGCGGATGCCCGAACTGCCCGCGGGGAAGCGGGAGCGCTACCTGGCGGCGGGGGTGCGTGCCGGGGACGCCGAGACGCTCAGCCTGAACGTGCCCCTCTCGCGCTTCTACGACGAGGCGCTGGCGAGTGCGCCCGCCCCGGATGCCCAGAGGCTCGCCAACTGGCTCCTGACCGACGTGGTGGGCTTCCTCGCCGCCCAGGAGCAGACCATCCGGGACGCGGCCCTGCGCCCCGCCCACCTCGCCGCCCTGGTCCGCCTGATCGACGCGGGCACGATCAGCGGCCGGGTCGCCAAGGACCTCCTCCCCGAGGTGATGGCCGGGGAGGACCCCGAGCGGCTGGTGCGGGAACGCGGGCTGAGCGTGGTGACCGACACCGGGGCCATCGACGCCGCCATCGACGCGGCCATGCAGGCGGACCCTGCCACGGTGGAAAAGGTGCGCGCGGGCAACGCCAAGGCCATGAACGCCCTCTTCGGCCCGGTGATGAGGGCCACGGGCGGCCAGGCCAAGCCCGAGGTCGTCCGCGAGCGCCTGCGGGCGAAGCTGGGGCTGTGAGGAGGGGCCGACTTCGGGCCCGCGGCTGGCGTGAGGCCGCGTTCGCGGCGCTTTGGGTGCAGGTTGCGGGGCTGTTCGCGCTGGTGGCCTTCTCGCTGTACCGGGGAAACTTCTCGGAGGGGGCGTGGCTCTCGGCCATTGAGGCCTTCCTGGCCGGGCTGGTCCTCGCCTGGTGGACGCTGGTCCTGGGCCGCTTCACGGCGGGGCAGGCTGTTCCCCCCACCGACGGGACGCTGCGGGCACTGCGGATTGCCTTTCCCTGGCTCACGTCCTTCCGGCTGGTGCTGTGGTTCCTGACCCTGCTGAGCGTGCTGAGTGGCGGCGCGCCGGAAGCGAACACTGTGGCCCTCACCGCCCTGCTGACCGTATGGCCCGCGGGTACCCTCGCCGGAAACGCCGTGTACGGCACCCTGGCCCGCCTGGCCCCCAATCCCGCCGACGACACCGGGCGGAAGCGGTTGGCGGACTGGCTCAATCTCGCCGCCGCCCTCAGCCTCGCCATGGCCGTGTTCAACGTGGTCCCTATCCGGGGCTTTAGCGATTCCCCCACCCTGACGGATCAACTCGTGTACGGCCTGAGCGGCGCGCTCGACGTGCTGGCGACCCTGCTGGCGATGCGGACCGTCCAATCCATGAAGGGGTAACCCCAAAGGATGTGAGACACCTGTGACTTCGTGTTGTATACCTTAAGGGTATGTCCACACTCACCGATGTGGTGCTGGGAAAGCTCAGAACCCGTGGCGTCTTCGGTATTCAGTGCGAGCCCATTGACGAGGGGTCGAAAAACGTCGTCGCGCTTCCCGGAGGTCTGGACGACATCGTCAAGGTCGCCAAGGGCAACGGGGGCGTGGTGTATTTCGCCGAGGTGATCTTCGGCGACGACGCGCTGAGGGTCGAGATCGAGCATCCGGGCACGGGCCTCCGGGAGACGGTGGACCTCTCGCAATTCCACGAGCTGCAAAAGTTCGAGTACCGCAAGGGCAGTGTCGCCTTCCACATCCTCTACGTGCCCAGTAACGGTTACCTGATCCGCGCCTGTGGGAACGCGGCGGAGTGGTACAAGGAATTCCGGTCCCTGCGGGAAGCGGTGGTGGGCAGGCTGGTGGCGCAGGCAGTTTGAGGGAGCAGTGGGTCCGGGCCTGGTCATGAGGGGAGCGGCCAGGCTTTGATCTCCACCAGAAACGTGGTCACCCCGAGCGCAGGCGAAGGGTCCAGGACGCTGGGCGGGAGGGGCTTCGCCTGCGGCTGGGCAGGACGGGTTCTCTTATAGGCAGCAGAAGCCGTGCCTGTGCTTTCTACCTGAAGGGAAGCTGCGTCGGGAAATTAGAGCGGCCTCCATCCTTGCCCTCAGGAGGACTTGGAGTCCTGACCCCCTCCTGAAGGACTCCCCGCCGAATGGGCCACTCACGCGAGGGCGGGAACATCTTCATTCATGCGGCGCCCGGCTCGCGGCGTGGGCATCATGGGGACGTGACCCGGACCCGTTCCCAGACTGGCAATGAGCCCTCCAGGCGCGAGTGGTTCAGCGAGGTGATCGGCCGCACCCGCTTCGTGGTGCTGATCGCCGTGATCGCGGTGCTGCTGGTGGCCTTCAGCCTCTTTCTCCAGGGCACCCTGCTCGCGCTGACCACAATCTACGAGACCTGGCGGGGCACGTTCGACGACGGCATCGGCAGCCAGTCGGGCACGCTCGCGGTGGAGTTCCTGGAGGTGGTCAGCACCATGCTCAAGGCGGTGGTGTTCTACATCATTGGCGTGGGGCTGTACTCGCTCTTCATCACGCCGCTCAACCTCACCTCGGCGCTGGGGGTGGAGAGCCTCTCGGACCTGGAGCAGAAGATCATCTCGGTCGTGATCGTGATCCTGGGCGTGACTTTCCTGGAACACTTCATCCGCTGGGAGGAGCCGCTGGAGACGCTGTACTTCGCCGGGGCCTTCGCGCTGGCGGGGGGGGCGCTGGTGTTGTTCCAGCGGGTCCACCGGGGCCGGGGGGGCGACCTCGGGCAGCCCGAGGCCAAGCTGCGCGCCCGGCGCGAGCTGTTCGAACACGACACCGAGCAGCGCCACATTGGCGAGGGGGACGTGCGGCGGGCCGAGCGCGCGACCGAGGCGAAGGTCGAGGGCCAGGTCGAGGCCGGGGAGGGCAGCGAGTAGCCCGGTGTCCAGCTACAGGCTGAGCAGTTTCTCCGCCAGCCGGCGCAGGTCGTCCTGCCCCACCGGTTTTTCCACATACGCTGTGGCCCCCGAGGCGTAGGCCGTCTCGACCTCGCGCGGCTGGGCCAGGCTGCTCCATAGCACCAGGCGAACCCGGGGGCCAGCCTGTGCCCGCAGGTGGGCGAGCAGTTCCAGGCTGTCCACCCGCGGCAGGTGCAGGTCCAGCAGCACCAGGTCCGGCGTGGGCGGCGCCTGAAAGGCGGGCAGCGCCGCCTCGCCGTCATGCACGATGTCCACCTGCACGTCCGGGGCGACCTCCTGAAGGGCCAACTCCAGCAGCAGGGCGTCCGCCAGGGAGTCCTCGATCACCAGGATGCGCTGCGGGTTCCCGGCGGCGCCTGGAGTCATGCCGCCTAGCGTAGAGGCTCGACCATGAAATTGCCTTCAGGAAGAGGTTATCTCCGGCCAGCTTGTGAGGCGCGCCCGGGTCCAGAACTCCAGAAAGCCCTCGACCTGGGAGACAAAATCCCGGAAATTCACCGACTTGATCAGATAGGAGCTGGCGTGCAGCGTGTACGCCTGCCGCACGTCCTGGTCGTGGTTGGAGGTGGTCAGCATCACCACCGGAATCCGGACCAGGCGCGGGTGGCCCTTCATGGCCGTCAGCACCTCGAAGCCCGACATGCCGGGCATGTTGATGTCGAGCAGCACCACGTCGGGTAGCTCGGCATCCGGGGCGAGCATGGCGTCCAGGGCCGCCTGACCGCTGGACGCCGTGGTCACCGTGCAGCGGTCGGCGTACTCGGCGAACACCTCCTCGGCGAGGTGGCGGTCCATGTTGCTGTCGTCGATGAGAAGAATACGCAGGGGACGGGTCATGCTCCGGCCCCCAGTTCGGCTGCTGGCGGTCGTCCCGGAAAAAGCAAGTGCATGCGCGTCATGGCCCGGTCCCACTGTAGCGGAAGGCCACGCGCGAAAGGGGGCAAATACCCAATTCCGCAAGTTTGATCACGTTTGGGCCTCATCTCCGCCACAGACAGGGGAGGGGGACGGGGCAGGACACCCTGCGGGGCCTGGAGGGAATCACGCGCCCCTCGCCTCCTGAAAGCAGGATGGACCCGTCGCCGCTTCCCCTGCCTACATCCCTCCCATTCGTCCCTGCTCCGCGCGCCTATCCTGACCCCCATGAGGGCTGGACCGAGCGGAGCAGGCGCGTGAACCACGACATTCCCACACAGGACATCGGGCCGCAGGGCGAGGTGATGGCGCACGCGGTGGACGCCTGCGTGCATTGCGGCTTCTGCCTGCCCGCCTGCCCCACCTACGCCCTCCTGGGTGACGAGATGGACTCCCCACGCGGGCGCATCGTCCTGATGAAGGAGGTGCTGGAGGGGGAGTTGCCCCTTGAGGACGCCGCCCCACACCTTGACCGTTGCCTGGGGTGCCAGGCCTGTGTCTCTGCCTGCCCCAGCGGGGTGCCCTACGGCGAACTCATCACCAGTTTTCGCGGCTGGAGCGAGCCACGGCGGGAGCGGAGCCCATTCGACCGGGCGAAACGCGCGGCGATCCTCAAAGTCCTCCCCGCCCCGAAGGTCTTCAGCCTGGCTGCCCGCGCCGGGCAGTACACCAAGCCCCTCGCACCCCTGCTGCCCGCCGCGCTGCGGGCGCCCCTGGACCTCCTGCCCGAGCACGTTCCCGCCATGCAGCCCAGCCCGAGGGTGACTCCGGCGCGGGGAAGGCGGCGGGGCCGCGTGGCCTGCCTCGCCGGGTGTGCCCAGCAGGCCCTGGCCCCCAACTTCAACGCCGCCACCCTGCGGGTTCTCGCCCGCAACGGCATTGAAGTCGTGATCCCCGAAGGCCAGGGCTGCTGCGGCGCCGCTGCGCTCCACACCGGGGCGCGGGACGAGGCGCTGCGGCTGGTCCGCCGGAACCTCGCCGCCTTCGACCCCGACGAGTACGACGCGATCCTCTCCAACGCGGCGGGCTGCGGGGCCGGGCTGAAGGAGTACCCGGTCGTCCTGCACGGCCTGCCCGACGAGGAGCAGGCGCGGGCCTTTGCCGCGAAGGTGCAGGACATCTCCGAGTTCCTGGCGGGGCTGCTGCGGGAGGGGGATCTCGACCCCCCCATGCCCACCTCGCGGCCCCTCACCGTCGCCTACCACGACGCCTGCCACCTGGCCCACGCGCAGAAAATCCGGCTGGCCCCCCGCGAACTCCTGCGGAGCATCCCCGGCGTGACCGTCGCCGAGGTGCCCGAGGGCGACCTGTGCTGCGGCTCAGCGGGCACGTACAACCTGGAACAGCCCCTGCTGGCGAACGAGCTGGGAGTCAGGAAGGCGAAGAACATCCTCTCGACCAGGCCCGACCTGATCGTGAGCGGCAACATCGGTTGCCACACCCAGATTCAGAGCCACGTGCGCCGGTCGGGGAGCCGGGTGCCCGTCTTGCACACGGTCGAGCTGCTCGATCTGGCGTACCGGGGGGAGCTGTGACGACTGGGAATCCTGAGAAGGTCGCCCTGAGCACCACCTCCCCCGCGCCAAGGCCCCGCTCGAATGGGAAGCCGGACAATGTCCTGGCCGCCGAGCTCACCCGCCTGCTGGGGCCAAAGAAGGTGCTCTCCAACCTCTCGGAGCGGATGAATTACCGCTATGATGCGATTCAATTCGGGGCGACGCCACTGGCGGTCGTGCTGCCCGAGTCGACGGCGGACGTGGTGACAGCGGTGCGGGTGGCGCGGGCGGCGGGCGTGCCCGTCGTGGGGCGCGGGGCGGCGAGCGGGCTGAGCGGCGGGGCGGCGCCCACGCTCCCGGGCCTGGTGATCTCCTTTACCCGCATGACCCGGCTGGACATCTTCCCCGAGCGGCGCGAGGCGCGGGCGCAGGCGGGCGTGGTGACCCTGGCGGTGACGGAGAAGGCCCGGCCTCACGGCCTGATCTACCCGCCCGACCCGGCCTCCTTCCGCACGAGCACCATCGGCGGGAACCTGGGCGAGAACGCGGGCGGGCCGCTGTGCTTCAAGTACGGGGTGAGCGGCGACTATGTGAAGGAGTTGGAGTTCGTGGACGCGAACGGGGACGTGCATGAGTTGACCCGCGACGCCTACGACCTCGCCGGGCTCCTCATCGGGTCGGAGGGGACGCTGGGCCTGATCACGGAGGCAACCTTGCGACTGACCCCCCCGCCGAAATTCACCCGCACGCTGATGGCGAGCTTCCCCGAGGTGGGCGCCTGTGCCGAGGCGGTCAGCGCCGCCATCGCCGCCGGGGCCGTGCCGGGCAAGCTGGAATTCATGGACCAGGCCTGCACGAACGCGGTCGAGGACTTCCTCGCCATCGGACTTCCGCGTGAAGCCGGGGCCGTGCTGCTGGTGGACACCGATGGCGACGACCTGGAGACGGTGGAGGAGGAGCGCGCCCTGGTAGAGGCGGCCTGCCTGAACGCTGGGGGCACCGTGCGCCGCGCGGCCACCGACGCGGAGAGCGCCGCCCTCTGGCAGGCCCGCCGCAGCGTGAGCCCCGCCCTGGGCCGCATCCGCCCCCAGCGCATGAACGAGGACATCGTGGTGCCCCGCTCCGCCCTCCCGGAGGTGGTGCGGGAAGTCCGCGCGCTGGGCGACGCCTCCGGCCTGCCCCTCGTGCAGTTCGGGCACATCGGCGACGGGAACCTGCACCCCAACATCCTCTTCGACCCCCGGCGCGAGTCCCCGGAGGCCGTTCACGACCTTGCCCACCAGATCGCCCTCGTCGCCATCCGCCACGGCGGGGTGCTGAGCGGCGAACACGGCATCGGCACCATGAAACGCTCCTTCATGCGCGACGCGGTGGACCCGGTGACACTGGGGGCGCTGCGCGACGTGAAACGCGCTTTGGACCCGGCTGGAACGCTCAATCCCGGCAAGATTCTTCCCGACGAGGAAGGAACCCATGCCCATCCTTGACCTCTCGCCCGGGGACCAGACGATCACGGTGACGGGCGACACGGCCCTGCTGGAGGTGTACGCGGCCCTGCCGCCCGGCCTCTACCCCCCCTTCCCACGTGTGGAACTGCCGGATGGGGTGGGCGGGCTGGTGTTGCGCGGCGGCTTCGGGCAGACCTTCTTCTTTGGAGCCGAGGTGCTGGGCGTGACCTTCCGTGCCCCAAGCGGGCGGGTGATCCGGGCGGGTGGGCGCACGGTCAAGAACGTGCAGGGCTACGACCTGACCCGGCCCTTCGTGGGCTCCTTCGGGGTGATGGGCGAAGCGCTGGAGGTCACGCTGCGGCTGCGCCCCGGCCTGAGCGCGCGGCACGTCTCGGCGCCTGGGCAGTTGGACTCCCTCGGTTCCCCGACCGCCCGGTTCACCTGGCAGGACGGGGAGGAAGTTCACCTGCTGCACTTCGGCCACGCCCGCGAGGTGGAGGGGACGCTGAGCGGGGTGCCGGGCGCGCGGGAGGTCACCGGACCCCTCGACCTCACCTCCCGTTTCCCCGACGGAATGGGCTTGGGGGAGGGCGGAACATTGCGGGACCGCCGTTTCGGTTGGGTCAACGGAGGCTCGGCCCCACCCGTCCCGCCCCTGTTCGCGCGGGTCGCCGCCGCCCTGTAATGGGGTTAGCCCTGGTAGGGCGTGCCCTTCCGCAGCACGGTCAGGGTGCCCTTGGAGACGCCCAGCTTGCGGGCCGTGCTCGTCCGGTTGACCAGAATGTCGGCGGTGCGCCGGTAACGCGGGTGCATCGTGTCGTTCACCACGTACACGTGGCTGCGGCCATTCACGGTGACCCGAACCCGTGCGCCGCAGCCGACCTTCCGCAGCAGGTCACGGCTCAGGGCGATCTGCCCCCGGCGGGTCGGGCCGCAGGCGGAGATATGGGGAGTCCGGTCCGTCTGGGCCTGCACCGCGTTGTAGTGGCTGACGCGCTGAAGCGAGTAGGAGGCCGCCTGACCCTCCACAGCGAGGGCGGCCAGCAGGGTGACGAAAAAACGCCGCATAACGCCGCACCTTAGCGTTGGGTGGACACAAATTCCGTAACCTCTATCCTGGGCGGCTCAAGGACGAGTTGAGCCTTTGTCGGCGGCGCTCCTCCCGTTGGTCTTGCAGATGAAGCCTCCAGGCCTGAACGCCCATCGCAAGGGCAACGGCACTCCCCAGTGCGAATTCGGCCAGGAGAACGTCGAGCAGAAACGGCATGTCCCAGGCTGCCAGATGGGGATCAAAAAAAGCGCAAATCCAGGTGTGGAAACGCAGGTCTCTCCGGATTCCATTTGGTCCCAGGAAACGCAGTATTCGGGAACGTCCGTCCCCGACGAGCAACCCGGCCCTGACGCCCCGCGCTAGCCTGCGGCATGACCCACCCGGAACAGCACGCCCGGCCCCGTATCCTTGTTGCCAATGACGACGGCATTTTCTCGCCCGGCATCAAGGCGCTGGCGCTCGCCCTGTCGGACGTGGGGGATGTGGTCGTGGTCGCGCCCGACGTGGAGCAGTCGGCGGTCGGGCACGGCATCACCATCCGCCGCCCGCTGCGCTTCAAGCACACCGCGTCGGCGGGTTTCGGGGAGCTTCCCGCCTATCGGGTGGACGGCACGCCCGCCGACTGCGTGGTGCTGGGCGTCCACCTGCTCGGGCGGCCCGATCTGGTCGTCAGCGGCATTAACCTGGGGCCAAACTTGGGCGACGACCTGACGCACTCGGGGACGGTCGCGGCGGCCATCGAGGGGCTCGCGCTGGGGCTGCCTGCCATCGCCTTCAGCCAGCGCCCCAGCGATGGCGGGGAGTACAGCTTTACGGCGGGGGCCGCCTACGCCGCCCGACTGGCGCGCGAGGTGCTGGAACGGGGACTGCCGCCGCGCGTGCTGCTCAACGTCAATTTCCCGGCGCCCCCGGCGCAGGGTGTGCGCGTCACTCGGGTGGGCGAACACCGCTGGGAGGACGCCATCGTGACGAGATTGGACCCGGAGGGCCGCGAGTACCACTGGGTCGCCGGGGCCAGCCGCGCTCCCGACGCGCACGACCTGGACACCGATTACGGCGCGGTACAGGCGGGTTACATCAGCGTGACCCCAGTCAGGCTGGACCTGACCGCCCGCGACCTGCTGGATGAGGTCGCGGACTACGTGCCGGAGGTGTAGGTCAGGGGCGGGTGATGAGGTGAACTTGGGGGGCAGGGACGGGGGTAAGCTTCAGGTCCCGCAGGTCAGAGGTGTCCACGCGGTACAGCAGGACGACTGGCTGGCCCCTCGCTCGCACCTGGAAGAACTCGGGTAGGGTCTTGACTACGCGCGGAATGGTGCGCTGGGCGCCGCCCCAGCAAATGGTCGGAAAGACGACACGTCCTCCCTGGGCGGAACGAAGGGCGAAACTGGGTGTGCGCCCGTCCGCAGATGTTTGACCGTAGACGATGGCGTACATGGCCCCCTCGGCTCCTGATACGGAAAAGCTGAGGGCTGGGGACGAGGTCCGGCCGTTCTCAGGAAAAAGAGCCATGTCGCGCAGCTGGGAAGGGTCCGGTGCGGCGAGTTGCAGTTCCCTGGAGATGTCGTTCCAGACAATGAAGCCATAGAGATTGGCGCTGTAGACAGGTCGCTCCACTGTGCCCAATTGCATTCGGGCGGGGCCAACTGCCAGGGTAGGATTCTTCCATCCGGTCAGCCGTACAGGTGCCTTTACCACATACCGGAGTTGCCCCAGCAGGTTCCCCACAGCTATGTACCGCTCTTCCCCAAGCTCCCGGACGAAATCGTTGAGGTTCAGAGGCTGTGGCTCGCTGGCATCTGGGAACCTCAGATGCAAGAAGGCGTCGGTGCCCGTCAGCACCTCCACACCCACTCCGCCCGCCCGGAGAGCCGCGATCAGGTCGCTGAGCCGCAACAGGTCATTCGGAACCCCGGGATTAGCGCGGCACTTGGCCTCCAGCCACTCACGCCCACCGGGTTTTGCTATCTCGGCCTGTAGCCGCTCCTGTTCCGAGGAGGGCAGGTCTCTCAGGAGAGCATCATTCAACTGGCAAGAAGGTGGAGGAGTCGAAGAAGCTGCACTCACCGTCGGCCCCTGCGCCAGCGCCTGCACGCCGAGCAGCGTGGCAACCCCGGCTAGGAGTGCGGCGCGAACCCTTGCGGGGGGTATGCACTCGGCTCAGGTCCCGGGCGATGGCGTGGGGGCTCCCCAGATCACGCAGGGCGGCGCGAGCAGCCTCTGCTTCGCTCAGGCCCAGCAGGCGGTAGCGGTACACCTTGTCCTCGATGGCCCCGCGCAGTTCGGTCTGGGCGTCCCGCCGCTTCTGGCCCCACAAGCCACGGGTGGCCCGGTTCAGGTATACTTCCGTCTCCCTCATGCCTGGCCCCCGATTACGCCGCGCACGGCGGCACTGAAGCGTTCGTAGCGTTCGCGCTGGCGGCGCAGTTCCTCCCGGCCGCCCGGGGTCAGGGCGTACACCTTGACCGGGCTGCCCCCACGCGGGAGGAGCTGGAACTCGCCCCTGATCCATCCAGCCTTCTCGATGCGGTGCAGGGCCGGGTACAGGGTGCCCTCCCGCAGGGTGAAGTACCCATCCGTACTCGCCTGCACGTGGGCGATGATCTGCCCCCCGTAGCGCGGCCCCTGTTCCAGGGTGGCGAGCAAAAGCAGGTCGAGGTGACCTTTGAGCTGTTGAGCGTCCATCAGGCCTCCTTTCTCCATCGGAGGGGGAGGCATAACTAACCGATGTCGTAGCATCGTAAACCTAGGGGCCTAGGAAAGCAAGGATAGGGTATAAGCTACCGCGCCTCCAGCACCTCGAAGACCCAGGCCCGCGCTCCCGCTAGCAGGGGGAGGGGCGGCGCCTGGCCGGACCAGCGGCTCGCCACCAGGGCCAGGCCCGGCTGGGCAGGACTGACGAGCAGTTCGGCGCCCAGGAAGCCCGGCTGGGAGGGCAGGGCGTTCAGGAATGAGCGGAGGTCGTCCTCGGCCTGATCGCCGCGAACTTCGGTGTAATGCACCTGTGGCCTGGGAGTCATAGGCTCAGGGTAAGGCCTGGGCCGCTCACTCGCCGTACAGCCTGAGGGGGTCTTTGGGGTTCCAGCGCAGGTAGGTGCCGAAGTGCAGGTGTGGCCCGGTGCTGCGGCCGGTGTTGCCCACCCGGCCAATCAACTGCCCGCGTACCACCCGGTCACCCGCCCGGGCCAGATTGGCGCTGAGGTGGGCGTAGCGGGTGATCCAACCGTCCGGGTGCTCGATCACGACGGTCCAGCCCCAGCCCCGCTCGAAATCGGCGCGGGATTCCAGCACCCGCCCCGAGCGGGCGGCCCGGACATTGGTGCCCTCCGGCGCCACGATGTCCACCCCGTAGTGCATCTCGTGGTCCCCGTCGATATTGCGCTCACCGAAGCCGCTGCTGATATACCTGTACCCCGCCACCGGCCACAGCCACCCTGACGCCGAGGGAACCGCGGACACCCGGATGGATGCGCTGCGGACAGTCGCCCCCTGGGCGGGACGACTGGCACTCCTCGCCGCCGGGGTCCGGCTCGCCGTGCTCGGCAGCCGCGCGGCCACGTTGCGCCCGGGGATACGAACGGTGACCCCGGCCCGCAGCGGACGCCCGGCGTCAATCTGTGGGTTGGCGCGCAGCAGTTGCGAGAGGGTGAAGCTGTAGCGGTGTGCAATGACGGTCAGGTTCTCTCCGCTCTTCACCCGGTGCGTCTGCCCCGGAAGCTGCCGGTTGGGAATCCGCAGCACCTGCCCGGCCTCGACGTGGTCGGCATTCCGCAGCTTCGGGTTCGCGGCTTTGAGCGCCGAGATGCTGATACCCGCGCGCCTCGCAATGGTGGTCAGGTTGTCGCCGGAGCGCACCCGGTAGTTCGTCGCGGCGCTCGCCAGGCCCGCCAGGACGAGCACCCCGGTGGCAAGAAGATGCCGGGCCGGGGCCACCCACGTTCTCGACCTGGACGGACTCTGGATGAGAGGGGAATTCACAATCTTTAGCATAAGGGTGAGGCGGTGAGCAGGACGTGAGAAATGCGGGACGCTACCCTGCCGCCATGTCCTCTCCTCCTGCCTTTGCCCCGCCCCCCGGCCTCAGGCGCCTGCGTCTGCTGCTCGCCTGGGACGGCGCGGATTTTGCCGGGTGGCAGGCCCAGGCGAATGCCCCCAGCGTGCAGGACACGCTCCACACGGCCCTCGTGCGCCTCGGCGGGGAGGGGGCGGCTCGTCCGGTCGCCGCGGGCCGCACCGATGCGGGCGTCCACGCGGCAGCGATGCCCGCCCATGTGGATGTGCCCGCGGAGTTCCGCATCCCTCCTGAAAAGCTCGCCCGGGCGCTCAACGCCCATCTGCCCCCCAGCGTCGCCGTGCTGGAGGCGGAGATGGCCCCCTCCGGCCTCCACGCCCGCTTCTCCTGCACCGAGCGGCGGTATACCTACCTGCTCCTGGCCGCGCCGCAGCGACATCCACTGTGGGCTGGGCGGGCGCTCCACGTGCCCGGACCCTTGGACGTGCCCGCCATGAATGCCGCCGCCGCCCATCTCATCGGCACCCACGACTTCGCCGCCTTTGCCACCCAGGAGGACCGGCAGACGGTGCGGGAACTGCGCGCCCTGGAAGTTCGGCCCGGCTCCCCCGTCCCTGGCGGCGGAATCTGGGAAGTCCACGTCGCGGGCGAGAGCTTCCTGCGCCATATGGTGCGGGGGCTGGTCGGCACCCTGCTCCTCGTCGGCCAGGGCAGGCTGGAGGAGGAGGACGTGACGGCCATCCTCGCCGGGCGCGAGCGAGCGCGGGCCGGGGCGAACGTGCCCGCGCATGGGCTGACCTTCACGGGGGCGAGTTACGGGGGCTTTGAGGGCGAAGGAGCTACTCCCAGGAGACCGCACGCAGGTGTTTTGTGAACCCGTAGAGTGTGGGCATGGGTTCCATCTCGGTCACGGAGGCCGTTGCTATCAGTGGTCTGACGCCGCAACACCTGCGCCGGCTGGTCAAGACGGCAAAGGTGCAGGGCCGCCAGACCGGCGAAAACGGCGTCTGGCTGGTGGATGAGGAGAGCCTGCGGAACTATCTCCGACAGCAGCGGCGACCAGGACCAAAACCTAAGGGCACTGTAGACAGTCAGGTTCCTAATGGAACATAATTTTACATGAACGAAGCCCAGGGCAGGCCCGGCAGTGTCGAATATTTGGGGGTAACGCCCCGGAGTCAGCGTCTGACCCTCCTCGACCTGTTCGCGGGTGCCGGTGGCCTCAGCCTGGGGCTGACCTGGGCGGGCTTTCGCAGCCTCGCGGCCGTCGAGGTGGACCCGGCCGCCGCCGCCACCTACGACGCCAACTTCGGCGGGCATATTCTGCGTGACAGCCGGGGCCGACCGCTCCCCATGGAGCAGGTGGACTTCACGAGCTTCAGGGGCAGGGTGGACCTGCTCAGCGGCGGCCCGCCGTGCCAGGGCTTCTCCCTGCTCGGCACGCGGCTGGAGGATGACCCCCGTAACCGGCTGTGGCGGGAGTTCATTCGCGCCGTGGACGAGGTGCAACCACGTGCCTTCCTGATGGAAAATGTGCCGCCCATCCTGAAGACCCAGGAGGGCGCCTTCACCATTGAGCATGCGCGCGAGCTGGGCTACAGCGTCGTGGCTGGCGTCCTGTCGGCCGAGCAGTTCGGGGTACCCCAGAAGCGCAAAAGGGCCTTCTTCCTCGGGGTAAGGGACGGTGCGGTCTCCCTGCCGCGGCCCCTCCCCGGCACGAAGTTCATGACGGTGCGCCGGGCCTTCGCGGGCCTCCCGCTGCAACCCACTAATGAGGACCTGCACATGGGCAGGACACCCACGGGGACGAGTCTGGAACGGTACGCGACGGTTCCCGAGGGGGGCAACCGCTTCGACCTGATGGCGAAGCGGCCGGACATCACGCCGAGGTGCTGGCTGGAGAAAGCCACAGGTTCCACAGACGTGTTTGGCCGCCTGCATTGGGACCAGCCAGCGCTCACCATCCGCACCGAGTTTTACAAGCCCGAGAAGGGCCGCTACCTGCACCCGTCCGAACACCGGCCGATCACACACCGTGAGGCCGCGCGTCTGCAAACCTTTCCGGACGACTTCCACTTCGAGGGCTCGAAGATCGAGGTCGCCCGGCAGATCGGCAACGCCGTGCCGCCCCTCCTGGCCTACGTGATCGGGTTGCACCTGGAAAGCGCCCTGGAGAGGCGCAGCGTGCCCACAGTGCAGCCGACGCTGTTCGAACTTGTCCCGGGTTGACCGGATCGAAATTTAGGCTCCGAGCGTGTGTGCGAGTCTTTCGACGCTCGCATCGCTGGAAATCCAGAAGTTGCCGTACCCCTGCCGCTCGATAGCAACGTGATGGATTCTGAAGGGCGGGTCGGCCTTCCCCAGGAACTGCTCGGCCTGCGGCTTCCGGCCCCGGTCCCGGTCGCGGTACTTCGGATTGGCGAAGTAGATGCACACAACATCGTCGTTCACCCAGAAGTCCGAGCGCAGCAGCACGTCAGCCAGCAGGTGGTAGTGCACGGGCAGGCCGTACTCCTGGCGCAGACGCACGAAGAGTTCCAGCTCGCGCATGGCGGAGTAGTAGAACTTCCCGAGTCGCCAGCGGAAGGCCCGCCTCAGCTCGTGTTTCCGCTCTCGGTCCGCCTGATGCCAGTCGAGGTCCTGCAACAGGGGGTGAATGAAGAACGACGCGGCGTCGCCGTTCAACCATGCGCTGAAGTCCTGCCAAGTTGGTACGGCACGTCGCTCCTCCAGGTAGTGGTGGAACAGGTGTTCAAAGGCGAAGCCTGTCGTCCAGTCTTCGACCTCCCGGAGTTGTTCCTCACTCCGCACGTCGCCCAGAGCGTGTTCGGAACGGGCGCGCGCATCCAGCAGCTCCTCACGGGTGATCTCCCCAAGATACCGGTGAACGAAGCCATGCACGAAATCGTGGACGGGCTGGTAGCCCGGCCGACCGAGCCACCGGCGGTAGACCCCCTGGGCAGGGGGGCCGCCACGTTCCAGCAGTTCCCGGCGACAGTCCTCGAAGGAGGTCACGACTGCACTCCGGGCTTCAAGATTCTTCGCAGCAGTTCGTACACACGCCGCTGCTCCTCCAGGGGCGCGTGGCGCATCAGGGCCTCCAGCCCGAGCCGGGCCTCGCCGAGCCTCCCGGGGTACTTGTTCCACTTGCCCTCCTTGCAGACGTCGCACAGCGTCTGGAGGTTCTGATTCAAGTACGGGTCAATGCCGTACTTCTCGGCCCTGGAGATGGGGGAGATGTGGTCCACGACGAGCCGAACGGTTCGGTCCGGCTCCATGGGGTGCGGGTCGCCGGGCTGTGCTCCATAGGACAGGCACCGGTGCCCATCGCGGTCGAGGATACGGAAACGTTGGCCCTTGCCGATATTGCGAACGTGGGCCGTAGAACGCGGTTCGGTTGAAGTCAGGATGGAGTCGTCGGGGCGTAACTCGCCGGTCCGGTCCTTGTGACTCAGGATCATGTAGCCCAGTTCGTCGCGCCGCTCGCGCACTCGTCTCGCCCACTCGCTAAGACCTGCCACTGCAATCCGCTCTTTGGTGGCGACTCGCCCGCTGTTTTCCATGAACAGTTCCAGGAGGCGCGTCCGTGCTGCGCCTCCCCCTACCTTCCGCACTGCCACCCACAGCTCCCTTGACTCTCCGTATATCTGTGACAACGTGAAGTGATCCACGTTGATATACCAAGCACTCCGTCCGGTTGCACAGAGGCCAGCAATGAAACTGTGATCCTCACCCCCGCCGCGTCACCCCGTCCGTCGTCAGCAGCGTGCCGTACAAGTCGGGGCGGCGGTCCCGGAAGAAGCCCATCCCTGCGCGGAACTTCCGGGCCTCGGTGAGGTTCAGCGTGTGGGCCAGCGCCCCCTCGTCCGTCTCGCCGAACTCGGCCACGATCTCGCCGGTGTAGTCGGCGATGAAGGTGTGGCCGTAGTACGTCTGGGTGAAGTCGCCGACGCGCTCGACGCCGATCCGGTTGCAGGACCCCACATAGGTGGAGTTGCTGACCGCGTGGCCCTGCATGGCCCGCTGCCACATCTGGTAGTTGTTCGGGGTCTCGACCTCGGCGGGCTCGGTGCCGATGGCGGTGGGATACAGCAGGAAGTCGGCGCCCAGCAGCATCATCGCGCGGGCGGTTTCGGGGTACCACTGATCCCAGCAGATGCCCACGCCCACCCGTCCGAAGCGGGTGCGCCAGACCTTGAAGCCGGTGTCGCCCAGGGCGAAGTAGTACTTCTCCTCGTAGCCGGGGCCATCGGGGATATGGGTCTTGCGGTAGTTGCCCAGCACCGTGCCGTCCGCGTCGATGCACACCAGCGAGTTGTAGTGCGCCTGCCCCGCCCGCTCGAAGTACGAGAGCGGCAGCACCACGCCGAGTTCGGCGGCGAGGTTCTGGAAGCGGCCGATAAAGGGGTGGCCCTCCAGCGGGTGCGCCAGCTCGAAGTAGTCCTCGCGCTCAACCTGGCAGAAGTACAGGTTCTCGAACAGCTCGGGGAGCAGCACGACCTGAGCGCCCTGCCGCGCGGCGTCGCGCACGTGGGCCTCGGCGCGGCTCACGTTGTCCTCGAGCTGGTCCGTCATGTGCATCTGGATCACGGCCAGGTTGACAGTGTGCGGCGTCTGGGTCATGTCTCATCCTCCCTCAAATTCAGGCCCAGGCGGCGGGCCACCTCACCTTTCGGGTGGGTCAGGCCGCTGCGGGCGTCCATGTACTCGCGGTAAACGTCGTCGAAGGCGTGGATCAGGACGGACATCACGCCGTGATCGTCCACCTGAAGTCCCTGGATGCGGAAGCCCGCGCGCAGCTTGGGGATCAGTACCGCGTTGTTCGTCGCGTGGTGCTGGCTGCGGACGAGGCGGTAGCCCTCGGCCTCCAGCGCGGCCAGCACGACCGGGAGCAACCGGGTGTAAAGGCCCTTGCCCCGATGAGCGGGGAGGAACGCCGTGTTCACCATGTACGCCGTCCGCGCGTCCCACTGGCGCGAATACTGCCAGCCCGCCACCTCGCCCCCGTGCGCGATCAGCCAGGCGTAGCGGGGCACCTCCGGGCTGAGAAGCGGGGCGGGCACGGCCCAGTCGAAGGACACGGAGGCGTAGGCCGCGTCCTCCAGCTGCTCGTACACGTCCAGGTACATCTCGTAGGGGACGCGGTGGAGGGTGTAGTCGCCGCCCAGATCCACACCCTTCCCCTCGACCTCTGGCATGGATACGGAGGGAAGGGTCACCGTATCCGCTCCTGTCTCTGAGATGTTCAGCCCCAGCCGCCGCGCCGCCGCGCCTGTCGCCTGCTGGAAGCCGCTGCGGACGTGCATTGCCTCCCGGTACGTCCCGTCCAGGCTGAGGGTGAGCGCCACATTCAGCCCGCCCTCGTACAGGTTCAGGCCCTGGAGGAAGAACCCGGCGCGCAGCTTGGGGATGATCACCTGGTTGTTGGTGGCCCGGTGGTGGCTGGTCACGAGAGTGTATCCGGCGTCCCGGTACGCGGCGAGGACGTGTGGGAGGAGCCGGGAGTACAGCCCCTGCCCCTGGTAGCCGGGAAGGATGCCCGTGTCCGCCATGTAGACCGTCCGTTCGCCTTGCTGGTGCGCGTGGTGCCAGCCGATCAGGTCGTTCCCGTGGTAGAGGCCCCACTGGAAAGTTTCACCCAGAGGTGGGGACGATTTGACGGGCCGGTCGAAGGCATACCCCCAGGTTCCGCCGAAGATGCGGCCTTCCAATCGGGCGCAGGCGTCGCGGTAGGTTTCGTAGGAGATGAGTCGGGCCTCGTACCCGTCACCCAGGCGGATTACTCCCCCGTCCACAGCGTTCCTGCCGGTTGCTGCTGGGTCATGCAGTGGAAGGAACCGCCGCCCTCGATGATCTTCCGGCTCATCAGGCCGATCACCTCGCGCCCGGGGAAGAGGGGGCGCAGCACCTCCAGCGCCCGGGCGTCGTTGGGGTCGCCGTACTGCGGCACGACCACGAAGCCGTTGCCGATGTAGAAGTTCGCGTAGGTGGGGGGCAGGCGACCCTCGGCGCCCTCCAGCCGGTTGGCGGGCAGCGGCAGCTCCACGATGCGGAAGGGCTGGCCGCTCAGGTCGGTCATCCCCCGCAGGTCGGCCAGGTTCTTCCGCATCGTGGGGAAGTTGGCGTCCTCCTCGTCCTGGGCCACGCTCGTCACGACCGTCCGCTCGTCCGTGAAGCGGGTGATGGTGTCGATATGCCCGTCGGTGTGGTCGTTTTCCAGGCCGCCGTCCAGCCACAGCAGCTTGTCTATACCCAGAGTTTCGCTCAATAGGGCAGCGTAGCCCTCCTCGCTCAGTCCGGGATTGCGGGTCGGCGTCAGGAAGCAGGAACGCGTCGTCAGGCCCACGCCCGCGCCGTTGACCTCCAGGCCACCGCCCTCCAGCACCTCGGGGTGATCCCAGTGGGGGAGATTCAGGGTCCGGGCAACGTACTCGGGCACCTCATCGTCGTTCTGCCAGTGGAACTTGCCGCCCCAGGCGTTGAAGCGCCAGTTCACCAGGGAGACCCGGCCCCTGGCGTTCCGCACGAAGATCGGCCCGTTGTCCCGAATCCACACGTCGTCCAGGGGAACGCGGTGGAAGGTGACATTGGCGCCCTCCAGCCTTGCTCGCGCGTCCGCCTCGCTCTCCTCGTCCCGCACGAGAAGGTGGACAGGCTCGAAGCGCGCGATCGTCCGCACCAGCTCCGCGAACTCGTCCCGCACGCCCGCCAGGTGGCCGAACCACAACTCGTCGTCGGCGGGCCAGCTCATCCAGGTTGCCGCGTGCTCGGCCCACTCGGGGGGCATGGCAAAGCCCCGCTCGCGCGGTGACGGGTCAGTGGGGGACAGGTGGCGAGGCATGACGTCGTTCACGGCGCGCATTGTCTCATCCTGGGGCGAGGCGAAGGTGACGGGGATGAGCTGTCCGATCGAACCGACAGCCGCGTTTCCCCGTCTCGGATGACCCTAGATTCTGATCAAGGCGAGTTGAGTCTACGCTCCGGGCTTTCTCATCCCAGCAGCGAGAAATCATCCGAGCAGGCCAGCGCCCGGAAGTGGGCGGCTTTCTCGGTCAGCCCCATCTGTTCGTAGCAGGCGGCGAGCTTGAGGGCAAAAAACTCGACGGCGCGGCAGTCCTCACGGCGCTCGGCGGCTTCGAGACACTCACGGTAGTAGAGCACAGCTAGGTGGTACTGCGCTCCCGACGCAGCGTGTTCAGCTCGGCAGTGACTCATCCTGAGGGACACGATGTCGGTGGGCACGCCGTTCATGGCCCTGAGTGTAGACAGGTCTGTGCCCAGATGAATGCAAGGTGAACCCGATTCTGCCTTTTGGACTCGGCACAAGGAGGACGGAAGTCCCGTCACCTCACACCACCCTGGCCCGGACGGTGAGGGCAGGCAGGTTGACCTCCGTCAGCCGGACCTTCAGCGCCGTGCCCGCCGGGGCTGGAGTGCTGACGGGCAAGTCCATCGCGAGGTCGGGGATCAGCAGCGTCGCCTGCGGCCCGCGCCGGTCCACCACCACGGCGTCCCATTCACGTTCCGGCTGCGCGGCCACGAAGCGCAGGGTGTGGTGGCGGCGGCTGAGGCGCTCGGCCTGCCGGGTGGCGTCGGCGTTCATCTGCGCCTGGGCAACGCGGGCGGCAACTTCCTTGCCGGAGAGGGGGTCCGCGCCCGTCAGGTGCGCCCGGAGTTGC
The DNA here is from genome assembly GCF_000381345.1 of Deinococcus apachensis DSM 19763. Lineage (NCBI taxonomy): Bacteria > Thermotogati > Deinococcota > Deinococci > Deinococcales > Deinococcaceae > Deinococcus > Deinococcus apachensis. The sequence goes on from NZ_KB906413.1 coordinate 47,714, forward strand.
TGATGCACGACCAGGTCGAGGTAGCGCCGCATGGGGCTGGTCGCCTGCGCGTACAGGTCCAGGCCCATGCCGTGGTGCGGTCCCGGGGCGGGCTGGAAGCGGGTGCGGGCCAGCGTCTTGCGCCGCGCCCAGTGGGCGTTCAGCGTGTCGCCCCGCACGTCCCGGGTGGGCGCGTCCTGGGTGGCGAAGGGCAGCGGCAGCTCATGGTCGTCCGCATAGATCGCCGCCGCCCAGCCCGCCAGTGTCATGCACTCCTGCACCACAAAGCGCATCTCCGGCTTGGGAAGGGGGGTAACGCTCGCCCCCTCCGCGTCGGCCTTCACCCGCACCTCGGGCAGGTCGATGGAGAGCGCCCCCTCCGACTCGCGCAGGGCACGGCTGGCGCGGGCGAGGCGGGCAAGGGTGACGAAGGGTTCCCCCCCCGCCTCCAACCGGGCCTGGGCCTCGGTGTAGGTCAGCCGCGTCACCCGCACCCGGGTCAACGCCACGTCCACCGCCTCCGCATTCCCGTCCTCGTCCAGGTCGAGGGAGATGGAGAGGGCGGGGCTGGTGTCTGCCAGGCCCAGACCCGCGCGCTCGACCAGCGCGTCCGGCAGCATTCCGATGGTCTGGTCGGGGAGGTACAGGGTGGCTCCCCGCGCCCGCGCCTCCTCGTCAAGCGGGCTGCCCGCCGGGGCGAGGGCGGCCACGTCCGCGACATGAACCCATAGCCGGGTCAGGCCGCCTTCCAGCTTTTCGATCCCCACCGCGTCGTCCGGGTCCCGATTGCCCTCGTCGTCGATGGCATAAGCGTCGAGGTGAGTGAGGTCCAGGCGGTCCTCCTCCGGGAATTCGGGCACGGGCAGCGTCACGGGCGTCAGGGCCGCGCCGAGGCGATCGGCGTAGGGCGTCCTCGCCTCCGTCCACAGGCCCAGCCGCAGCAGCAGGGCGTGGGCGGCCTCGGGCGTCTCAAGCTGGCCCAGCTCGCGCAGAGTTCGCGACTTCTCCTGTTTGCCGCGGGCGACGAGTTCCACCTCCGTGCGCTGGGCGGGCGTCAGTTCGGGAAGGGCAGGCGAGGGGGCAGTCATCTCCCGAGGATACGGGGGAGTCCGGCGTTCGGTGAAATAGAAAAACTGGATTGACATTTTGGGCACAGGAGAGCGGTTTCTCTCCCCGAGCCCCCCGTTCTGGAGCGGTCGATGCCGAGCTTTTCAAAATACATAAAGCTGGACTTGACATATTTCGAAAATAGTGTTTCTATATCTCCAGAGGAGGAAGGCATGAATGAACGCATGGACGAGGGCTTTCGCGCTCAGGTGGAACGTCTGGTGGCCGAAGGCAAACTCACCCCCGAGGAGGCGGCCGGACTGCTGGAGGGGACGGTAGAGGAATCCACCACGGCGGCTGAGCCGTTCGCTCCCCTCATGGCGGCCTATCCGGGAGACACGCCCCCCGACCTGCTCCTGAAGGTCAGCGGGTATAACCTGACGGTGATTCAGGATGCAGGGGTGGGTCAGCCCCAGCTCAGCGCCAACCGCGAGGGCGTACTTCGCCTGACAGCCACGCCGGAAGGTTGGGAGGTGTCGCGCATCCACCGTGGGCCGCTGCACGGCGAGACCCTGCGGGCCATCCTGACTGTGCCCTTCGCGCCCCGGCACGTCCGGGCGGAGGTCAACGGCGGCAACCTCGCGCTGCCCGATATCGGCGGCGAGATGCTGGCTGACGTGAACGGCGGGAATGTCCGCATGGGCCGGGCTGCCAGCCTGCGGGCCGACGTGAATGGGGGCAACCTGAACGCTGCCGAGATGGGCGGCCCCACCCACCTCAACGTGAACGGCGGCAACCTGACGCTGGAGGGCGCCCAGACGCTGAACGCCAGCGTGAACGGCGGAAATCTGCGCTGGGCCGGGCACCTGACCGGGGGGGACCACCGCCTGGAGGTGAACGCGGGGAACGCCACCCTGCACCTGCTGCCGGGCAGCAGCGTCCGCTTCGACGCCAACGTGACGGTGGGCGCCTTCAAGGCGGATTTCCCGACCCGCAAGAACGGCGGCTTCATCAACACGCAGTACCTCGGGCAGCTCGGCGGGGGGGACGCCCTCCTCTCGTGCCGGGTGGCCGCCGGACAGGTCAAGGTCGTGACCGCATGAGAGAGAAAGTCAAACGCCTCCTCGACCTGGTGCGGGCCGGTCGCCTGAGCTTGGAAGACGCCGGGCCGCTGCTCGCCGCCCTGAGCCCCCGCCTCGCACTGACCGACAGTGACCGTGAACTCATCGCGTCCCTGCTCGCCCGCGAGGACCTGGACACCGGTCAGGTCGCTGAACACCTGCTGCTGCTGCGTGGTGTGCGCGACGCGCCCCCGGCACCGCCCTTTCCCCCCAGGGCGCCGCGCGCCTCCGGCTGGCCGGGGGTGGACGGGTGGGTGGACCGCTTTACCGACAACATCGACGGCTTCGTGGACCGGATGGAGGAGACCGTGGAACGTGCTGTTGAAGGCAGGATGCCCCGCTCCCGCGATTCCCGTTATTCCTACTCCTATGCCGGGCCGGGCCGAACCTCCCGCCTCCTGCGCGTGCAGGTCGAGTCCAACGAGGGAGACGAGTACACCGCCAACCTGCCGGTCAGCCTGGCGCCGCACCTGGGCAAGCTGATTCCTCCGCATGGTCGGGAGGCACTGGAACGCGCGGGCCTGAGCATCGAGGCGCTGCAACTCCTGATCGAGGCCGACCCGCCCCCCGGCGACCTGATCAACGCCGAGGACAACGAGGGCAACAGCGTCAAGATCAGCCTGAAATGAGGGAAGCGGTGCGGGGCCAGCAGAACGAGGGAAATGACCCCGCACCCCCGCCCGCCCGCCACGTACCCTGAACCCATGCCCAGACCCCTGCCCCTGCCCTTTCCCGACGAGACCGAAGCCCCGCTGGTCACCGAACTGCGGTTCCCCACAAGCGGTGTCACGGTGCGCGGCGTCTTCGAACTCAACGAATTCGCCACCCTGTCCCCCGAGAACCTGGACTTCCTGCGCCTGTATATCCGCGTGCGCGGCAACCTCAAGGAGGTCGAGCGGGTGCTGGGCATCAGCTACCCCACCGTGCGTGCGCGCTTTGACACGCTGCTGCGCGCCATTGGCTACGAGCCCGAACTCGCCGACCCGCAGGCAGAGGTGCTGGAGCGCCTGGAGCGCGGCGAGATCACCCCGGACGAGGCGGCCAGGAAGCTGCGGCGGTAGGGGGGAAGTGGGGCCGGGCCGGGCCGCGAAGCCACCTGCGGGAGAAAGGAGACGGTATGAACAACTCCTCCTCACACCTCATCCAGAGGCACGCCAACGAAGCTTACGAGGAGCGGGTGGCCCGGCACCTCTACGACGCGGAGGTGCGGCGCTTGCTCGGCCGCCCCAGCCTGCGGGCCAGGCTCGCCGCGGTCCTGCACAGGCTGGCGGACCGGGTGGACCCCCGAACGGCTCCTCTCTACCCGACGGGCCGTTCGGTGCACTGACCGGATTGGCTGGACCCTGGAGAGGCAGTCGCACGGCAGACCCCGGGTCAACCCGGTCCGGTCCCGGACCAGGCGGAATGCCGGATCGGCGCGGCTGGGGGTGGGCTGCCCCCTTCGTTGGCCCCGCCCTCCGCCGGAATCACGACACGACGTGACGGCAAAGGCGCTTAACCTCGGGGCATGGATGCCGAGGCGTTTTACCGTTATCTGACTCAGGCCCGCCGCCGCCTCTGGACCACTCTGCGTGCCCTGCCGGATGAAGCCCTCTCGAGGGCCGTGATCCCCACGCAAGGGGCGCGCTGCATCAAGGACCTCGTGAGGCACGTCGCCGTGGTCGAGGACGGGTGGTTTCGGCTGGACCTGCTCGGCCGGTCCCCGGTCTGGGAAAACTTCGGTGGGGAGCCTGCCTCGGCCGATGAGTACTGGCACCATGAGGACGAGTCGTTGGACGCGCTGCTGGCCTACTGGGAGGCGGTGGAGGCCGATACGCTGCGTCACTGGCCCGCGCTGATGAGCGTGGCCACGTCGGGCCGGAGGGTCCCTGTTTCGGAGGACCGCCCGGAGACGCTCGCCGCCGATGAGGTGATCTGGCACGTCATGCAGCACGAGGTGCGCCACACCGCCCAGATCGTGCAGATGCTCCGCCTGCTCGGGCATCAGCCACCTTCCCTGGACCTGGTGTTCTTGACGGCGGAGTGACTGGACCCGCGGGCGCTTTCCTGGAGTTCCCCCGGAGCGCGCGGGAGACATGGGGGTGGAGGCGGGCAGGCTGACGTTTGCCGGGCTCTCCTCAGCTCTCCCCGAGCCGCGTCAGGTCGTCCCAGATCAGCCGCACCTCGCGCAACTCGCCCGCTGGAACGGTCACGGTCTTCTCGCCCGCCTCGCGTCCTCCCCGGCGCAGATACCACTCCCAGGTGGGGTTCCCGGCAAGGACCCACAGGGCCAGACTCCGGTCTCCGCGTTCCTCCAGGACCCGCGCCACTGCGGCCAGAAGTGCCTGCCCGAGGCCCTGCCCCTGCGCCGCTTTCAGGGCATAAAGCGTGTAAAGTTCCGCGTCGATGCCGGGGTGGTCGCGGGGTGGGCCAGCGGACGCGAAGGCGACGACCTCCCCGTCCCGCTCGGCGACGAGAACGACCTGGGTGGGGTCCGTAACGTCACGCGTCCAGTTCGTGGTCCGCCGTTCCTGCATCGCGCCGTCCGTCATTCGCTCCAGAAACGCCTCCGGCATCCGCCCCATGTACGTCTCCCGCCAACTCGTCACGTGGACGTGGGCGATGGCCGGAGCGTCGGCGGGCGTGGCGGGCCGAAGGGTGAAGGACATGCCCCAGGGTAGATGGGGCGGGCGGCGCGGGGTTGCGAAATCTGTCAGACTCCCCCGCTTACCCTGGGCGGATGGTGCGGCCCATGCCCGGTGACGCGGAGGAGACCCCGGAATTCCAGTTCCGGCACCGCTCCCTCCTCGTCATCCTGGGGTGCGTGCTGGGGGCGTCCATCGCCACGCTGTGCGTCTCGGGAGCCTGGCTGTTCACGGCCCTGGACCGGCTGGTGCTGAGCTTCATCGTGGTCAAGAACGCCCTGCTGTTCGTGTGGCTGTGGCGCAGGCCCCGGGCCCTGGTGCGGGTGGGCGTCATCGAACTGCTGCTGGAGGGGATTGGCGGCGTCGGCAAGCTGTGGCTGGCCCTGATGGTCGAACACACGGCCTACAGCCTGGGGGGCTACTCGTACTGGCTGATGCTGAACTACTTCATCGCCGCGCTCGTCTGGCGAGGCCGCGCGGCCCTGTGGGTGTCCCTGGGGTGGTTCGCGGTGCTGCTCACGCTGGGCGGCCTGTACTGGTTTTCCTCCAGCATTCCCCTGAGCACGAAGCAGCAGTATGGCAACACCCTCCTCCAGCTTTACCTGACGCACGCCACCCTGATCGCGTTCCTGACCCTCCAGGGCCGGTTGCTGGGGCAGTACCTCGCCGCCATTGTGCGGGCCGAGGGCGCGGCGCGGTTTGCCCATGTGGACGGCCTGACGGGCACGGCCAACCGACGGCAACTGGAGGCGTGGCTCCGGGCGCGGCACGAGCACGCCGGGCGAACGGGGGAACCCTGGAGCGTCATCCTGTTCGACCTCGACCACTTCAAGGGCGTCAACGACACGTACGGGCACGCGGCGGGCGACCGGGTGCTCCAGGCGACTGCCGCCGCCGTGCGCCAGGCCCTGTGGGAGGGGGACCAGATGGGCCGCTGGGGGGGCGAGGAGTTCCTGGTCATCCTGCCCGGAACGGGCCCGGCGGACGCCGTGCGGGTGGCGGAACGTCTCCAGGAGGCGGTGACCGCGGTGGAGTACCCGGACGTGGGCCGGGTGACCATCAGTTGCGGCGTGGCGCAGCAGGCACAGGGTGAGAGCGTCGAGGCCCTCCTGCACCGGGCAGACGAGGCCCTGTACGCGGCCAAGCGGGGAGGCCGGGCCCTCGTGGAGGTGGCGTGGTGAGAAGGAGCTTGACTCAGCGCCCTGCGCTGTCCTCCTGCGCCCGCTGCCACGCCGCGTAGCTCACCCGGTCGAGGGTGAAGGTGTCGCGCGTGCGGGTATACGTGCCCCGGCCCCCCATGCGCCCCACCAGATCGAGGGCGGCGGTGTCCACGTACATCCGTGCCTCGTCGAGCAGGGCGTCCGCGCGCAGGTGCAACCCCAGCACCTCGCCCAGGATCACGCGGGTTCGGCCGATCAGCACCGTCTGGACCTCGCGGCATTCCAGGGCGGCGGGGCTGGCGGCCACGCGCGGCACCCGAACGGTGATGCCGGGCGCGAGCGGCACGCCCAGGGTGTCCGGCTCCGCCATCCCCTGGGGAAAGTCGGTCGCCGTGGCGTTCATCAGGGGCGCGAGGTCCGCGCTGACGAGGCTGACCGTGAACTCGCCCCCGGGGCCGATGTGGAGCGCAGTGTCCTTGGGCGTGCCGTCCGCCCGGTCACCGGGCCCGAAGGCCACGACCGCCGGGTCCGACCCCATCAGCCCGAAATAGGAGAAGGGGGCGAGGTTGACGTGCCCGCCCTCGCCCAGCGTGCTGACCCAGGCGATGGGGCGGGGCACGACCACGTTCGTCACGAGCTTGTAGCGGTCGGCGGCACTCAGGGTCGTGAGGTCAAAGTGTCGAAAGGCAGGAAGGGTCATGGCCCAGGGTAGCGGCCCCCACGAGAGGGGCACTATCCTCGGCCTGTGCCGGAGAAGTCCACCCCCCTGAGCTACCGCGAGGCCTACACCCGGCTCTCGCGCATCGCCGCCGAGCTGGAGACGGGGGAGGCCGACCTCGACCGCGTGCTGCCGCTGCTGGAAGAGGCGCGGGCCGCCTACGCCGCCTGCCGCGAGCGGATTGAGGCGGTGCGCGCGGTGCTGGCGGGCGACTGGGCCGACGCGGAAACGGGCCCCGAGGATGAAGACGACGAGGACGAGGTCATGGGAAACGGGGCGCGGGACGCCTCCGGGGACGACCCCTACGCCGACCCATTCTGATCTGCCTTTCGGGTGGCTGGGGGCGTATCCTCGCCTCATGAGCGATGCTCGTCACTCCACCGCCGCTCCAGCCGAAGGGGCCCGGGTGCCCCGCGTAATCCCCTGGGTCTACCGCCTGGTCGTGTTCGCCACCACGCTGCCCATCTTTCTGCGCGGCCAGCGCGTCGAGGTGTATGGCCGCGAACATGTCCCGCCGCCCGGCACGCCGCTGATCGTGGCGGGGAACCACCGCACGGGCTTCGACCCCTTTCTGATCGCGTACAGCCTGCCGCGCGGCCGCTTCCTGCAATTCATGGCGAAAAAGGAGCTGTTCGTGCCGGTGATCGGGCCGATCATCCGCGCGGGCGGCTCCTTCCCGGTGGACCGCAGCGCCAACGACCTGGGCGCCGTGCGGACCAGCCTCCGCATCCTGCAATCGGGGGGCACGCTCGGCATCTTCCCCGAGGGCACCCGCGGCGGCGGCGAGATGCAAGGGGGTGTGGCCCTGCTCGCGCTCAAGGGCAAATCTCCCGTGCTGCCCGTGGGCCTCAGCCGCCAGGGCAGGCGCTGGATCGTGCGCTTTGGCGAGCCGCTGCCGCCTACCGGGAGCATGAAGGTGTTGACCGCCACCCTCGGCGAACGGCTGACCGAACTCGCGCGGCCGTTGGGCGAGAAGATCAGCGGGGCCTGAGCGCCCATCACAGTGCCCCTTCTGCGGGAAGGGCTATAGTGGCGCCGACGGGCGTGGGGGAAGACCGGCGAAAATCCGGCACTGTCGCGCAACGGTAACTGCTTCTGAAGCGGAAGTCCGAACACCTGCCCCGTCCCGGCCCGCGCCGCAAAGGCGGGGCCGGTGGCCTGACCTCTCGCGGAAAGAGGGACCGCCCGGACAACCCCAGGAGGGTCTACCGCCCGGATGTGTTCACTTCCGCCCCCCACCGGGGCGGCTTTGTTTTCCCTGAGGGCAAGGAGGAACGTATGAAGACCCTTCTGACCCTGACCGCCGTCACCCTCGCCCTGAGCGCCGCCGCAGGTGCGACGAGCTACCCCCTCACCCTGACGGACGACTTGGGCCGCAAGGTCACCCTCAAGGCTGAGCCGAAGCGCATCATCAGCGTGCTGCCCAGCACGACCGAGACATTGTGCGCCCTGGGTCTGTGTGACCGCCTCGTCGGGGTGGACGACTACAGCGACTTCCCGCAGCAGGTGACCAAGCTCCCGAAGGTGGGCGGCCTGTACAACCCCAACATCGAGGCGATGGTGGCCCTGAAGCCCGACCTCGTGATCGTGAGCAAGTACGGCAAGCTCGTCGAGCCGCTGACGCAGGCGGGCGTGACGGTCCTCGCCATCAATCCCGAGACCTATGACGAAGTGTTTTCCAAGACCCTCACGCTGGGCCGGGTCGTGAACCGCGAGGCGCAGGCCAAGGGGCTGGTGCTGAACATGCGCCGCGACATCGCGCGGGTCGAGATTCTGACGAAGAATGCCGTCCGCAAGCCCACGACCTACCTGGAGATCGACCCCACCCCGTACTCGGTCGGGCCGAACTCCTTCATGGGGGTGCTGCTCACCAAGGCTGGGGCGCGCAACATCATCCCCGCGAGCATGGGCGACTTCCCCAAGGTGGACCCCGAGTTCATCGTGAAGGCGAACCCGCAGCTCATGCTGGGTCTGGATGCGAGGGCGGCGGCAGGTCGCCCTGGATGGAATTCCATCCAGGCCGTGAAGACGGGCCGGGCGCTGGAGATTCCCAAGGAACTGGACACCATTCTGAGCCGTCCCGGGCCGCGTCTGCCGCAGGCGCTGCGAGGGCTGGCGCGGCTCGTCCACCCCGAACTCTTTAAGTAAGGCGGTGAGCCGTGAGCCTTGAGCAGGAGGCGGGGGCGCTCTCCCTCCCCACCCGCGGGCCGCGCCGATTGGGCCGCACCGCCGCGTTGGTGGCCGTGCTGCTCGCCGTGGTCGTCCTCGCGGTGGGGCTGGGCAGCGTGACGATCCCGCCCGGCGAGGTGCTGGGCGCCCTGTGGAGGGGCCTGAGCGGGGCCGACCTCGCCGGAAACGACGTGATCGTCTGGCAGATTCGCCTGCCGCGCGTGGCGATGGGCGTGGTTGTCGGCGCCTGCCTCGCCGTGTGCGGCGGCGCCTTTCAGGGCGTGTTCCGCAACCCGCTTGCGGACCCCTACCTGCTCGGCGTGGCGAGCGGGGCTGGGCTGGGGGCAACGGTCGGGATTGTGGCGGGGTGGCCGCGTGCCAGCATTCCCCTGGTGGCGCTGGGGGCGGCCCTCGGGGCGGTCGCGCTGACCCTCGGCCTCGCGCGGGAGGGTAGGCGCTTTCCGCCCACCCGGCTGATTCTGGCGGGCGTGGTCGTCGGAAGCATTCTCAGCGCCTTTTCCACCTTCCTGATCCTGCGCGGCGAGGACCGGGCGCGGCAGGTCCTCGCGTACACCCTGGGCGACCTGGGCTTCAGCGGCTGGCGGGACGTGGCGACGGTGCTGCCGTATGCAGTGGTCGGCTGCGGAGTGCTGGTTCTGCTGGGCCGGGCGCTCGACACCCTGGGGCTCGGCGACCTGACGGCGCGCAGCCTGGGCGTGCCCGTCGAGCGGCTGCGCTTGCTGGTGGTGATCGCCGCGAGCGTGGCGACCGCTGCCGCCGTCGCGTACGTGGGCATCATCGGCTTCGTGGGGTTGATCGTCCCGCACGTCGTCCGGCTGGCGTGGGGCGCGAGTCACCGCATCCTGCTGCCCGTCTCCGCGCTGCTGGGTGGGGCGCTCCTCGTGCTCGCGGACCTGCTCGCGCGGACCACCATCCTCTCGCAGGTCGGCGTGGTCACGACGCTGCTGGGGGGGCCGTTCTTCCTGTGGCTGCTGCGGCGGGGGCGGCATGAGTAGGGAGGTCAGCGGTCAGCCGTCTGCCGTCAGTGTAGACACGCTGGGAGCGCATGATCTCCACGTCCGGGCCGGGAGTTTCCCGGCGGTGCGGGGGGTCAGCGCCTGCTTTCAGGCCGGGCAGTTCGCCGCCGTGATCGGGCCGAACGGGGCGGGGAAAAGCACCCTGCTGCGTGCGTTGCTGGGCCTGAACACCCCGGAGACGGGGGAAGTGTGGCTCTCGGGCCGTTCCCTGCGCGGGTGGCCCCGCTCGGAACGGGCGCGGCGACTCGCCTACCTGGCGCAGGGGGAAGTCCTGCCCCCCGATGCGCGGGTGCGCGACGTGGTGGCCCTGGGGCGTGGGGCGGGCGAGTGGCGCTGGGGCCTGATCCCGACCCGGCCCTGGACTCAGGCCGACGAGGACGCCGTGACGGACGCCTTAACCCGCACCGACACGCTGAGATTTGCGGACCGACGTGTGTCGGAACTCTCCGGCGGCGAGCGGCAGCGGGTCAGCCTGGCCCGCGCGCTCGCCGGGCAGCCGCGCTTTCTGCTCCTCGACGAGCCGACGAACCACCTCGACCTCGCCTACGGGCTGGAGGTGATCCGCCACGCCCGCTGCGAGGCGGCGGGGGGACTGGGCGTGATCGCCGTGCTGCACGACCTGAACCTCGCCGCCCGGGCGGACTGGCTGCTGCTGCTGCATGAGGGCCGGGCGCTCGCGCAGGGCACGGCCGAAGAAGTCCTCACCCCGGCGAATCTGCACGCCGCCTACGGCCTGCGCGCCCGTGTGATGCGGGATGCGGACCGCCTGCTCGTGATCCCGGAGGATTAGCCGATGCCGCCGAAGTTCTTTTCCACCAGGGGCCACCTCCTCGTCTGCCAGGGGCCGAGCTGCCAGGCACGGGGCTCGGGCCTGTTGTACCGTGCCCTCTGGAATCACCTCGAACGCTCGGGCCTCGCCTACTACAAGAAGGGCGGCAGCCTGCGCCTCACGGAAAGTGGCTGCCTGGGCGCGTGCTCCTTCGGCCCGACCCTCTGTGTGTACCGCCAGCGGGAGGGCGGGTTGGAGGAGGGCTGGTACGCGGCGACCGACTTTCCCCTGGCCTCACGTATCGCGCAGGCAGTGCATGAGGGGATGGAGTTGCCGGAGGACCGGAAGTACGGGCCGGAGGGGGAGGGGTAGCCCGCCTCAGCCGCACGCCCCGTCAGCTCCGGGCGGTACTCGAAGTGCATGGTGTCGTGGTGGTACCAGCGGCCCCCCCAGACCCAGCCATATCGCTCGAACACGTGAACCAGGGCGGGGGGAAGGCGGTTGCGGGAGCGAATCCCGACCTGCCCCTCCCGGTAGCCCTTCGAGAGCCAGGAGTCGGCGTGGGCCGTGTTGAGGTCGATGGCGGCGCCCCAGGCGTGCAGGCTCAGGCGGGAGGTTCCGGCAATGTTGCGCCACAGAAGCGCCCCGGCGCTCGGCCGCGCGTAGGGCAGGAGGGCGGGCTGCCGGGCCAGTTCGGCGGCAACTGCCCGCAGGGACGCGGCGGCCCCGTTCACCCGCGTGACCTACCCCAACCAGTTCACCGCGTCGAGGTGGGCGGCCGCTTCCCGCGCCGAATCGCCGTACATCTTGCGGAAGAGGGACTCGTACCGCACCCGCGCGGGGACCTTCAATGGACGGCAGGCGGGGTACACCGTGTCCAGTTCGTAGGAGGCCGGGCCGGTCGAGCCGGGCGGAATACGTGGCCCCCCTCGCCCGCACGAGCCGCCCGGCAGCAGCAGGGCGACGAGGAGAGCGCAAAGCCTGCGGGAGCTGTCTCCCATGCCCTCAGGGTACGCCGTATTCTGGCAGCGTCAGGAGGCCTGGAGAGCGCGTTTTTCGGCCTTGTCCGCGTACATCCGCAGGTCGCTGAGGCGGACGAGGTCGGCGGTGTCCTGGGTGTCCGCCGGGAAGCAGGCCACGCCCGCGCTCGCGTCCACCCCCTCGAAGCCCGCCGCCCGCGTCCGGTCCACGGCGCCCCGCACGCGCTCCAGGATGATCGCCGCCTCGGCCGGACCCACGCCCGGCAGCACGACGGCGTACTCGTCGCCGCCCAGGCGGTGGACCCGGTCCTCCTCGCGCAGGCACTGGCGCAGGGCGCGGGCGAACTCGCGCAGCAGGGTGTCGCCGCGGGCGTGGCCCAGCGTGTCGTTCACCCGCTTGAGGCCGTCGAGATCGACCGAGAGCACGGCGACCGCCGCGCCCTGGCGGCGCGCCCGGCTGAGTTCCGCCGTGAGGTCAATCTCGAACGCCCGGCGGTTGCCCAGCCCCGTCAGGATGTCGGTGCGGGCCGCCGTCTCCAGGCTGTGCAGGTGACGCTGCCGTTCCACCCCGGCGGCCAGCGTGCGCGCCGCCGCCGCGAGCAGGCTGCGCTCGAAAGGAGACCACTCCTCGCAGGGGCCGGTCCGGTAGACCCCCAGCACCCAGGCCTGCTCGGGGAGGCCCAGGGCCACCGGGAGCAGCGCGGCCCCCCGCAGCCCAGCCTCTGCGCAGGCCGGGAGGGTCGCGGGCAGCTCCGTCGGGGTCAGGAAGACCGCCCGGCCACCCAGAACGCCCGCGGCCTCGACCTGCCGGGTGGGGAGGTCCCAGGTGGGCAGCGGGAGGTCCCCGTGGGTGGCGAGCGGACGTAGCACGTCCCCCGCGCGCTGCCACAGGACGAGCGCCCCCTCACCCAGGGCGCGGTTGACGGCGGCCAGGGCGGTCTGTGCCAGTTCCCGGGCGTCCGCCTGCCCGTCCAGCAGGTGGGAGAGTTCCAGCAGGGCCTCGGCCTGCTCGCGGGCGCGCACGGCCTCCCGCTGGGCCTGCACCGCCGCCGTCACGTCGTAGCCGGTGCCAACCAGTCCCGCCGGGCGTCCCCCGGCGTCCTGCAGCGGCCCGTAGTGGGCCTCGAAGACCTGCCCCCTCACCTCCACGTGGGTCGTGAAGCTCTCCCCGGCGAAGGCGCGGTCCAGATTGGTGAGGACCGCCGCGTCCCCGGCAAAGGCCTCCCGCACCGAGCGGCCGACCAGCCCCGCCGGGATCGCTCCCAGGGCGGCCAGGCCCCGGCCCTCGACGAGGGTAAAGGTGCCCGACAGGTCCGTCGTCCAGAGGACCACCGGGGCGGCCTCCAGCGCGAGGCGCAGCTTCTCCTGGCTCTCGCGCAGGGCGGCCCGCTGCGCGCTCTGGCTCAGGCTCTGGCGCACCGCCCGGCTCACAGCGTCCACGAGCTGGCGGTCCCGCGCGGTCCAGGGCCGCTCCTGGTGCAGCCGCAGCAGGGTCATCATGTAGGTCGCCTCCCCCTCCTGCCCCAGGCACACGCTGACTGCCGAGCGCACCCCGGCAGCGACGAGGTCCGCGTGGCTCCCGGGGTCGCGGGCGTAGTCGGAGACGAACAGGGGGGTGTCACACCCGGCCGCCTGCCACATCAGGCCGCCCTCCTCCCGCCGCATCTCCCGGGTGGCCTGCCGGGCGAGGTCCGCCCCCGCCGGGCTGTGCCAGGCGCTGCGCGAGGTGGCGCTATCCCCCCGGATCACCACCAGCCCCCCCCAGTCCACGTCGAGGGCGGCGCCGGTCAGTTCGACGACGTGTGGCAGCAGCTCCCCCGTCGGCAGGTCGAGGTCGGTGAGGTCGCCGATGCCCTGGAGGAGCCGCGAGAGGTTCAGGGCGTCTTGCAGGCTCCGGGCCTGCGTCTCCCGGAGCTGGGCCGCGCGGTCCGCCTCCAGCCTCCCCAGCCGCAGTTCCAGCTCGTCGATCACGAGCGCGGCGAAATCCTTCAGGGCGGCCCGTTCCTGAGCGGAAAAGCTCGCCCGCGGCCGCTCGTCCAGGATGCACAGGGTTCCCAGTGTGTGCCCATCCGGCGTGACGAGCGGCGCCCCCGCGTAGAAGCGCAGCCCCGGCGCCCCGGTCACGAAGGGGTGGCGCGCGAAGCGGGCGTCGGCGGCCAGGTCGGGCACCACCAGGACGTCCAGGCTGTGCAGGGCGTGGGTGCAAAAGCTCAGGGAGCGGTCGGTCTGCCGCATATCCAGGCCGAAGCAGGCCTTGAAGAAGGTGTGCTGCGACCCGACCAGCGAGATCAGGGAAATGGGGACCCCGAACAGCCGCGCGGCCAGCGCCGTGAGCCGGTCGAAGGCCGCCTCGGGCAGCGTGTCCAGCACCGCGTAGCGTTCCAGCGCCGCCAGCCGTCCCTGTTCCCGAACCGCAGTCGTTTCCATCCCCGTCAGCTTAGGGAGGAGCGTCTGTCACGGCTCTGACACGCTTTGCCGCGCCAGGAGGTGGAATTTTCGGCTTTGTCGGGGCCGGAGCCGCTTGCCTACCCCCGCACGACCTCCAGAATCTTGTCCCCGTACTTCCGCAGCCGTTCCGGCCCCATGCCGCGCACGGCCTTCAGGTCGTCGAGGGTGTAGGGCACCCGGCGCGCGATCTCGGCCAGCGTCGCGTTGCTGGCGATGATGAAGCGGCTGACCTCCTGGCGCCTGGCCTCGGCGTTGCGCCACTCGCGCAGCCGGGCGTAGATCGCGGCCTGCTCGTCGGTGAGGTCGGCGGCGGGGTCGAGCGCCCCACCCTCGCCCGCGTTGCTGGGCAGGTCAGGGGTGAGGTCGGGCGCGGCGGGGGCGGGTTCGGGTTCCGCCGGTTGGGAGGGTGAGGCGTCCTCCGCTGGCGTGTCCTCCACCTCCGGCTCGGGCTGCGGTTCCGCCTCCGGCACCTCGGCGGTGGCGAGGGGCGGCTGGACCTCCAGCTCGGGCTCGTCCGGCCCGCCGCTGACCGGGGTGGGGAGCGGGGGAAGGCTCTCGGGCTCGAAGTCGCTGAACACGATCTCGGGGGTCCAGGTCACCTCCTCCTCGGCGGGGGGGGCGGGCTCTGCGGGCGCGGCGTCCTCGACCGGCGGCGCGTCGAAGGTCACGCGGGCCGGGGCCTCGGGAGCGTCCGGGAAGGCCTCGTCCGGGCGGGGGAGGTCGGGCTGGGGCGAGGGCGGGCGGAACTCCCGTTCCTGGCGGGGGCGTTCGGGTCGGCTGTCGCGCCCGGAAACACGGGCGATGGGCTCAGCCTCCCTGACCTCCGTCAGCTCGCGCACGAGCGGCAGCGGGTCCGCCACCGGCCGCGGCTGGCCGCGCAGCAGGGCGAGGGCCGTCTCGGCGTCTTGCAGGCCGGGGGTGAAGACCACGCCGCCCTCCACGCTGCGGGTGGCGGCCAGCACCCCGCCGGGGAGCCAGGGCGTGTTGGGCGCCGCGTCGGGCGGGAGAAGCAGCGCCGTGGGGCCGAAGGGCAGCGCCCCGCCCCCCAGCCGCTCGGCGAGGAGCCCCACCGTGCGCGCGCTCCGGGCCAGCCGCAGCGGCAGCGTCGCCACGTCGCGCAGGGCGAGCGCGACCGTCACGTCGGCGGGGGCGGGGGCCGCGGGCGCGGGGCTCTCCCCCGTGCCGAACAGCAGCGCCAGCCCCCCCTCGCCGAAGCCGGTCAGCGTGACTCCGTCGCGGTACACCACGAGGGCGGCGCCCCGGGTGAACCACCCGCCCCCCGGCGCCAGGGTGGCGTCCACGATGACCGGCACCCCGGCCCGCTCGGCGCGGCGCAGAAGCCGCTCGTCGGGCTCGGCCAGCCAAGCGGCCCGGGCGCCGGTCCAGTCGGCGTCCAGCCCGGCGGCGGCCAGGCCCTGCTCGGCCAGCGCCGCGCGGTTCACGCCCAGCCGCTCGTCCACCCGCACCACGCCGGGACCCAGCAGCGCGGCGAGTTGCCGGGCCAGAGCGGCCTCGCCCCCCAGCGTCAGGCCCCAGTCGGCCCCCTCCAGGGCGGCCAGCGCGGCGCTCAACCGGGCGTGGGGATCACCCCGTTCGGCGTGCAGGCCGACCAGCCGGGCGTCGGGGCGGGGATCGGGACGGGGAAGGTCGGGCGAGTCGGTCATGCGCCCCATTGTGCCGCACGGGACCGCCATGGCGCGGAGGACGTGCGCGGGAAAAAGTTCATGCGGCAGCACCAGCCCCCCGCTCAAGGTGTTCTCCTCAGGTGCTCTCGAAGCGCAGGTGCCGGACGCTGCGGCCCACGCTGCGAATCTCGCGCAGGGCCTGCATGCCGATCTTCACGTGCTGAGTGGCAAAGGTCTCGGTCACCCAGCGGTCACTCTCGGTCGTCTTGACCCCCTCGGGCACCATGGGCTGGTCCGAGACCAGGAGCAGCGCCCCGGTGGGGATGTGGTTGGCAAAGCCAACCGTGAACACGGTCGCGGTCTCCATGTCGATCGCCATGCAGCGGGTCCTGGTCAGGTACTCCTTGAAGGCCGCGTCGTGCTCCCACACCCGGCGGTTCGTCGTGTAGACGGTGCCCGTCCAGTAGTCGAGCCCCGCGTCCCGGATGCTCGACGAGATCGCCCGCTGGAGGCTGAACGCCGGGAGCGCCGGAATCTCGGGCGGCAGGTAGTCGTTGGAGGTGCCGTCGCCCCGGATGGCCGCGATGGGCAGGATGAGGTCCCCCACCTTGTTCTTGCGCTTGAGCCCGCCGCACTTGCCCAGGAACAGGACCGCCTTGGGCTCGACGGCACTCAGCAGGTCCATGATGGTGGCCGCGTTCGCGCTCCCCATCGTGAAGTTGATCAGGGTGATGCCGTCCGCCGTGATCGTCGGCATGGCCTTGGTCGGGTCGTGGATGCTCCCCCCGGTCAGCTCCGCGAAGATGTCGAGGTAGCCCAGAAAGTTGGTCAGGAGGATGTAGTCCCCAAACTCGGAGAGCGGCAGGCCGGTGTATCGGGGGAGCCAGTTTTCGACGATCTCCTGTTTGGTTCGCATCTGACCTGCCAGGGTAGGAAGCGGCCAGTACAGTGTCAATCGGGACAAGCCTTACCCAGAACGCCGACCGGGCTCAGGGCCTCCAAAAGTTTCGGGCGGACCCGTCGAGGCCTCACGTACAGGTACGTGGCAAAACGGTCTCTCGACCCTCCGGGCCAAGTCTGACCTCTGCCCTTGGACTCGCCCGGCTTCCCCCCCCCCTCAGCCTACTTCCCGAATCGGCGCTCCCGGCCCTGGAACTCGCGCAGCGCCCGCAGGAAATCCACCCGCCGGAAGCCCGGCCAGTACACGTCACAGAAGTAGAACTCGGAATACACGCTCTGCCACAGCATGAAGCCTGAGAGCCGAATTTCGCCGCTGGTGCGGATGATGAAGTCGGGATCGGGAACCCCGGCCGTGTACAGGTGCGCGCTGATGTGCTCGGGCCTCAGCGTCTCGATCACCTCGGGGAGTGTGTGGCCCTGCGCCGCCTGCCCGGCGAGGTGCTGCTTGACCGCGTCCACGATCTCCTCGCGGCCCCCGTACCCCACGGCGATGTTCAGCAGCATGCCGTCGTACCCGGCGGTCCGGGCCTCCAGCTCGCGCAGGGCGTCGAGGACGTGCCCGGGAAAGTCGTGGTGCTGGCCGATGGCGCGCACCCGCACCCGGTTAGCGTGGATGCGGGGATCGGTGGCGAGGTTGCGCGCCTCCCGCTCCAGCAGGCTCAGGATGTGGGCGAGTTCCTCCGGGGCGCGGCTCACGTTGTCGGTGGACAGCACCCAGATCGTCACGGTGGGAATGCCGAGTTCCAGGCACCACTGCAACACCTCGTGCGCCTTGTCGGCGCCGAAGGTGTGGCCCATCTCGCGCTGAAGACCGCTGGCCCGGGCGAAGCGGCGGTTGCCGTCGAGGATCAGGCCCAGGTGGCGGGGCAGCCGCCCGTGGGCCCCCACCTCGCGGGCAAGGCGCTGCTCGTACCCCCACAGCAAGGCGCCGCGGGCCACGTCGCGCGTTTTTTTCGCGGTGCGGACGGCGAGCTTAAGGGGCCTACGGCTCATAACGCGGGCCAGTGTAGCGCGTGGGGGGGAGGGGAGCGTCTATCAAAAGGGGCAGGGGTCCTGGAACGAGTGGCCCACCCCAGTTCCCCTGAGGCCCGCACCCCGCAGGCCAGGGGGAAGGGGGCCCTTCCTCAGGCCCTCGCCACCTCCTGACCCCCGCGAGTGCCGCCCAGTCATCCCGAAAATCCCGTCCTGCCCGCATTCTTACCGGTCGGTCGGGGACGCCCGCCCCGGCCGGGACGCGGTATGCTGCGCCCCGTGAGTTTGGCGGCGTTCCTCGATTTGCAAGGCGAGCGGGCCCTGGTGGTGGGCGGCGGCCCGGTCGCTCTGCGCCGGGTGCGGACCCTGCTGGGCGCAGGCATGGGCGTGACGGTCGTCGCCCCCGAATTGCACCCCGACCTCCTGGGCCTGCCGGTGCGCGCCGAGCGGCGGCCCTACCGGCCGGAGGATGTTCGGGGGGTGCGCGTGGTCGTTGCCGCCACCGACAGCGCTGCCGTGAACGACGCCGTGACCGCCGATGCGCGGGCGGCGGGCGTTCTGGTCAATCACGCGGGCGACGCCGCGCGGGGCACCCTGCGCTTTCCGGCGGTGATCCGGCGCGGAGGGGTGCAGGTGGCCGTCACGACGGGGCGCGAGCTGCCCCTGCTCGCGCAGGCTGTAGGTGAGCGCGTTGCGGCGCTGCTGCCGGACGATTCCGCCGTGGAGGCCTGGGCGGGGCGGCGCGAGCGGGCGCTGACCCTGGCCCCCGCCGAGCGCGAGCGCGAACTCGCGGGGCTGCGGGCCGACATCCGCGCGGCGTTGGGCCTGGCCGCTGGGGGGGCCGCGTGACGCTCGCCTGCCCGACCGCCCGCGCCTTTCTCGCGCAGCCGAGAGCTCTGCCCCCCGCGCCGCTGGACTTCGTGGTGGTCGGCCTCAACCACCAGACCGCCCCAGTTGAGGTCCGCGAGCGCGCCGCCGTCCGCGCGGGGGAGGAGGGGGCGATCCTCTCGCACCTTTCCCTCCACGCGCGGGAGGTCATGCTGCTCGCCACCTGCAACCGCACCGAGGTGTACCTCGCCGGAATCGAGGGTGACCCCGTCAGCGCCTTCGAGGGCGCCTGGGGCCACGCGCTGGAGGGCCACCTCTACGTCCACCGGGGGGACGCGGCCGTCGCGCACCTGTACCGGGTGGCGGCCGGGCTGGACAGTCTGGTGATCGGCGAGACGCAGATTCAGGGCCAGGTCAAGCGCGCTTGGCAGGAGGCCCACGCCCGGGGCCTGTCGGGCACGCTGCTGAACAAGATCGCGCAGGGCGCCCTGGCTGCGGGGAAGCGTGTTCGCAGCGAGACGGGCCTGAGCGACAAGGTGGTCAGCGTGTCGAGCGCCGCCGTCGAACTCGCCCAGGCCGCGCTGGGGGACCTTACGCGCCGCACGGCCCTGATCCTCGGTGCGGGCGAGACGGCCGAGCTGACGCTGACCCACCTGCGGGCCGCGGGTGTGCGGGACGTGATCGTGGTCAACCGCACTGAGGCGCGCGCCCGGCAGCTCGCTGACAAACTCGGGGGCCGCGCCTGCGCCGCCGAGTACCTGCACGAGGTCCTGCCGGAAGCCGACGTGGTGATCGCGTCGAGCGCGGCGCCCCACCATGTCCTGAACGGGGTGGGGGTGGAGGCGGCCCTGGCCGGGCGCCCCGGGCGGCCCATGTTCCTGATCGACATCAGCGTGCCGCGCATCCTGGCCCCGGACATCGCCGCCGTGCCCGGCGCGCACCTGTACAACCTCGACGACCTGACCGCCATCGTGAGCCGCAACCTGCAAAGCCGCCGCGCGGCCCTTCCTCGCGCCGAGGCGATCATCCGCGAGGCGGTTTCGGATCTGGCGCGCTGGCACCTCACGCGGGAGGCGCAGATGAGCCGTCAGGAACGGCAATTGGCGCTGGCGAGCGACTGAGCTGGGGAACCACGCCACGAACCGCCTCCCCGTTTTCCCGTACCCTGCCCTCATGTGGACCCGGCTTCCTTCGAGCGCCCTGCGCGTAACCGGCGCGGACCGCGTGGACTTCGTGCAGGGGCAGATGACGAACGACCTGCGGGGCGCCCCCACGCCCGGGGTCGTGGCCTGCGGCTTCCTGAACGTGCGCGGCCAGATCGAGTTCTTCGCGCGGGCCTACAAGCGCGAGGGGGACGTGTACCTCCACCTTGACGCCGGGCAGGCCGAGGCCCTCGCCGCGCGGCTGCGGCGCTACATCATCTTCGACCAGGTCGAGGTGGAGGACCTGTCGGGGGAGTTGCGGACGGTCCACGTCTGGGACGAGGCCGCTGTGCCTGGCTGGAACCCGCAGGGAGGGAGCGCGCAGACTTTCGAGCTGGCGGGGGGAACGGTCCTCGCGGGCCGGGTCGACCGTACGGGAACTCCCGGCGTGGACCTGCATTTCCTGGCCCGCCACGAGGAGGCCGTCCTCGCCGCGCTCGGGGGAGGAGAGGCGCCGCTGGATGCCCTCGATGGGGCGCGGGTCCGGGCGGGCATCCCTGACATCACCCGCGACGGCTTCGTGGGCGTTCTCCCGCAGGAGGTCGGATTGGACGTGGGCGGCCCCCTGCCCTCCATCAGCTACCGCAAGGGCTGCTACGTGGGGCAGGAGATCATGGCCCGGCTGGAGGCGAGGGGTAACGCTCGCTATCACCTCGCCCGATTGCGCGGGGAGGGGCTGCCCGACCACGCCGCGGTGACGCGGGAGGGCCGGGCCGTCGGGCAGGCGGGCCTGCAGGCGGGGGGCCTGAGCCTCGCCCGGCTGCGGAAGGAACTGCTCGCGGGGGATGTGGTGGAGGTCGGCGGCGTGCCCGCGTCCGTGGAGTTCCTGGCCCCCGCCCCCGCCGATGCTTGAGGCCTTCGCCCGCGAGCTGCGCTCCGGGGAGCCCGCCGACCTCACCCGCGCCGCCCGCCGCGCGCAGGTCGTCGCGTTCCTGGCGCTCGCCCTGCCGGGGCTGCCGTTGGGGGGCCTGTACCTGCTGACCCGGCCCACCCCGCTGACCCTGCCCTGGGCCGCCGGGCTCGCCGGGATGGCCGCGCTCCTCGCGCTCGTCGTCCTGCGCCTCGCCCGGCGGGCGGCCCACGGCGGTGCCCAGCCCCCCTCCCACGCAGCCCTCACGGCGGCCATGCAGGGCGGCGCCGCACCCGCCGTGCCCTTTCTGCTGGGGTGTGCCTTCCTGAACCAGCCCGCTGTCCTCGTCCTGCTCTGGGGAGTCGCGGCCCTCGCCCTCGTCCTGGCCTGGTCGAGCGTTCCCCGCTGGGTACGGGCGGCGATAGCCCGGGGCAGCTGACGGGGGCGCTGAGCCATTCGGCGGACGGACCCGGGGCCTGCCTCCCCTACCCTGGGCCCCATGTACGCCGAGACCCCCCGCCTGCTGCTCGTCCCCCTCACGCGCGAGGTCATCGAGCGGCGGCTGACCTGCGACCACTTCACGGCGGAGGTGCCGACCCCCGCTGGCCCGCTGACCGTCACCTACCCGCCCGCCTGGCCCGGCGACCCGCTCCCGATGTTCCCGCACAAGCTCGCCGCCCTCGACCCCGGGAAGGAGGCCTGGAGTGCCACCCTGGTTGAGCGCGCCACCCTGACCGCCGTCGGGCAGATGGGGGCCAAGGGCCAGCCGAGTGAGCAGGGAGACGTGGAGATCGGCTACGGGCTCAACCCGGAAGTCTGGGGCCGGGGCTACGCGACCGAGGCAGTGGGCGCCCTCGTCGCGGCCCTGCTCGCCCGGCCGGACGTGCGGCGGGTCACCGCGCAGACGGCGACGACCAACCCGGCCAGCGCGCGGGTGCTCGAAAAACTGGGCTTCACGCGGGTCGGCACCGCGTGGGACGAGGAGGATGGGGACCTGACCGTGTGGGCGAGAGGGGCGGGGTAGTCGCCCCCCAAACGAACACGCCCCAGCCTGTGCGGCGGGGGCGTGCCTTGGAGGTGCGGCTTAACGGCTCTTGGGGTCCAGCGCGTCGCGCAGGCCGTCACCGAACAGGTTGAAGGCGAGGCTGAAGGTCACGATGAACAGCGCCGGGAAGACCAGCACGTACCAGTAGTCGGGCTTGAGCCAGGGGCGGGCAAATTCGACAAGCTGGCCCCACTCGGCGTACCCGCTCTCGAAGCCCAGACCCAGGAAGGACAGCGCGGCCACGCTGAGGGGCACGGTGCCCAGGTCCAGCACGGCGAGCGTCAGCACGCTGGCGAGGCTGTTGGGAATGACGTGTCTCAGGATCAGACGCCAGTCGCGTGCCCCGAGGCTCCGGGCGGCGTCCACGTATTCCAGTTGCCGGGTCCGCAAGACGTCACCGCGCACCACACGGGCATACCCGGCCCACCCCGCAATGCTAAAGGCGAGGATGATCGGCCCTGTGGGATCGCCCCCGGGATTTTTGGCGCGCAGGATGGTGAGCAGCACGACCGTCAGGATCAGGGGCGGCATGGCGAACAGCACGTCGATGAACCGCTGAATCAGGTTGTCGATCCAGCCGCCGTAGTACCCGCTGACCGCGCCGATGACGACGCCCACCACCAGCGTGATCGCCACGATGATGAACGACATCTTGAGGGCAGTGCGGGCCCCCCAGATCAGGCCGTAGAAGATGCTGTAGCCGTTGGAGGTGCCGAAGATGGCCTCGGGACCGGGCGGCGTGGGCGTCGAGGAGAAGCTGAGGCGCTCAATCTGGTAACAACTGCGCGGGGGAGCGAGGACGGCCTGCCAGAACGCACCACCCAGCGGGTTATAGACCGCGGTAGGGGTGGAGATGTTCAGGTCGCGCAGGCAGTTGCCCTGCGGTGGGGCGATGAGCGGCGCGAACAGGGCGACCAGACCGAACAGCAGCGTGATGACCAGGCCGGTCACGGCCAGCTTGTTGCGCCGCAGCTTCCGCACCGCCGGGCCGGTCCAGAACAGCTCCCAGCGGCTGCGCTTGGGGGCGGGGGCAGGAACAGGAGCAGTGGTCGTCATCAGTCGAACCTCACGCGCGGGTCAACGACCCCATACAGGATGTCCACGACTGTGCTCACCACGACCACGATCAGCGCCGAGAGCAGCGCGAAGCCCAGCACGGCGGGGATGTCCAGGCGCAGCCCGGCGTCCACCATCCACAGCCCCACACCCGGATACCCGAAGATAAACTCGGTGATCAGAGAGCCGCCCAGCAGGTTGATGATCAGGAAGCCGCCCAGCGTCACGATACTCAGCAGCGCGTTGCGGCGGGCATGCTTGTTGTTCACTGTACGGTTAGACAGGCCCTTGGCGCGCGCCGTCCGCACGTAGTCGCTCGTCAGCGCCTCCAGCATATTGTTCCGCATCACCTTCACGATCGTGGCGGCGCTGACCACCGTCAGGGTCGCTGCGGGCAGGATCAGGTGCTGAATCACGTCCCAGGCGATATCCCAGCGGCCATTGAGGGCAGCGTCCAGGCTGAGCAGCCCGGTGTAGCGTCTCAGGTCACCGATGGAGAACTGGTTGATGACATTGACCTGCCCGGCACCGGGAAGCCAGCCCAAATAGCCGTAGAACACCGCCAGCAACACGATGCCCAGCACAAAGGTCGGAAGGCTATAACCGATAATAGTCAGGACACGTAAGATCTGGTCGATCAGCTTGTCCTTGTTCAGGGCACTGAGTGTTCCCAGCCAGATGCCCAGGAGCAGGATCGGGAGGGCCGTGAGCAGCGTCAGCTCAATGGTATTCGGCAACCTCTCACGGATAGTGTCGGTCACGTCCTGGCCGCTGGCACGCGAGAAGCCCAGGTCACCCTGAAGAGTACTGCCGAGCCATTTGCCGTACTGCGTGATGAACGGGGCATCCAGTCCCCGTTCCCTGATAATCGCCTCCAGGCGGGCGGCCTGCTGGTCGCTGCGGATATACCCCGCGGCGCGCTGCTCAGGCGTCAGCAGTTGCGTCAGCCCGACGATCAGCAGGGAGAGCGCGAGCATGACCAGGGGAACCTGGAGCAGCCGCCTAACGATGAAATTGAGCATGGATTCCTCGGGAAGTGGGCCGTGGTCTTCCGGTCAGGGGCGCGGAAGGGGGCCGGAGTGAAAAGCGTGGAGCGAAGGAGCAGCCGGACAGGACGGTCGAGCAGCCTGGGAAGCGAAAGACAGTGTAAACCCTTCGCTGCCGGGGCCGGGAGACCAACCGCCCATATGAGCAGGCAAAGCTGAAGGCCGGATGAAACGAGGTGGCGGGGGGATGGCTGTCCTCTCGCCATCCCCCCGCTGCCCGAGCAGCTTACTTCTTGCTGAGGTTCTTCCAGAAGGTGCCCAGGTCGAAGCTGATCAGCGGGTTGTAGTTGGCCGCACTGGCACCGACCAGGTTGTTGCGGAAGAACATGTAGTTCACACCCGCCGGGACGATGATGTAGGGTGCCTGCTCGTAGGCACGGTTAGCAACCAGGCTGTACAGGCGGTTACGCTGCGGGCCATTGGGAATGGTGCGCGCCTGCTTGAGCCACGCGTCCACCTGCGCGTCCTTGAAGTTGGCGCGGGGAGCGTAGAAGCCGTCCGAGGCGTAGAAGGTGTACATGAAGTTGTCGGGGTCGGCGTAGTCCGGGACCCAGTCGAAACGGATCATGGCTTCCTTGCCCGCGCGGGCGCTGGAGAGCATCTCCGACCACTGCTTGGCCTGAATGTTGACCTTGAACTTGGGGTTCAGGGATTCGATGTTGCGCTTCAGGATCTCCATCGTGGTCTGGCTGGGCGTGCTGCCAGCGCGGTAGTTGGCTGTCAGAACGAAGCCGTTCTTCCACACCTGGCCGCCAAAGGCCCGCTGGAAGTACCGCTTGGCCGCCGCCGCATCGAACTTGTAGGTCTTCACCTTGGTGTCGTACCCCGGGAAGATTTCGGGAAGCAGCATCGTGCGCTGCTTGCCCTTGCCCGCGTTCACGTCCCGGGTGTACTGGTCGTAGCCGAAGGCGTAGCTGAAGGCGCGGCGCACGTTCGGGTCGGCGAAGAAGTTGGCGGGAATGCCCTTGCCGTCCAGCTTGCCGCTGCCCAGCACCTTGGGGTCCGCGATCTTCTCGTTCATGAAGACGGCGCCAGCGTTCACGTTGGGCAGGTCATCCACCCAGGTCACGCCGGACTTGCCCTTGACCTGCTCCTGATCCACAGCGCGGCCGCCACCCTCGATGGCGTCGGCGTCACCGCGCAGGAAGGCCTGCTGGCGCGCAGCGAGTTCCGGCACAATCTGGAAGACGACGTTCTTGATCGCGGGCTTCGTGCCCCAGTAGCCGTCGAAGGCCTGGGCCAGCAGCGTGTTCGCGTCGCGGCGAACGATGCGGTAGGCTCCGGTGCCGCTGGGGTTCTTGCTCAGATTGCTCCCCGTGAGGTCCTTGCCGACCCAGTTCTTCCAGTCGGCCTCGGTGCCCTTCCACTCGCCGTTGGCAATGGCGTACTTGCTGTCCACGATGCTCTGGCCCACGAAGGCCAGCTTGGCGAGGAATGCCGGGTCCACGGCGGGCAGCGTGAAGACGAGCTGGCCCGCGTTGTTGCACTCCACCGCCTTGTCGATCTTGGCCCAGGTGATCGACTTGTCGTCGCTGGCGTTGCTCCCCGTGCCCAGCAGGCTCTCGGACAGGAACCAGTTGCCGCTCTCGGCGCTGTTCGTCACCAGGTTGCGCTCGAAGGTGTACTCCGCGTCACGGCAGGTCATGGTGTTGCCGGAGTGGAACTTCACGTTCTTCCGCAGATCGAAGGTGTACGTCTTGCCGCCATTGCTGGCCGTCCACTTCGTGGCGAGCAGAGGCTGCAAGTCACGCGCACTGGAGCCCTTGTAGGTCACCAGCGTCTCGTACACGTTCTCCACGACGGAGCCCGACGACGTGTCGTAGGTCGCGCCGGGGTCCAGGGTAGGAATATCCGCCGACTGCTGGTACACGAACGTATCCTTGGGCGTGGCTGCAAAGGCCGCGCCAGCGAGAAGGAGGGTGCTGAGAATCGCCAGTTTCTTCATAGCTTCTCCTACAGAACGGTGCCGATCACGCTCCCGTTTCGGGAGTCATGCCAAACACCTGTTAGGTAAACGGTAAGCATCATAGCGTAGGCTGAGCAACAGATGTGAGAAAACTCGGAGAAGCCAAAGTGGCAAAGCCCGCAGTCCCGCGCGCGTCTCTTGCTCTCCTTGAGCCCCTTGAGCCTTGACAGTGCCATACTGCGCCCCGTGAAGAAGCGCATCCTGCTGCTGGCGGGCGGACAGTCCGGGGAACACGAGGTCAGCCTGATGAGTGCCCGCAGCGTTCTGAGTGCCCTGCCGCGTGATCAATTCGACGTCACCCCCGTGGTGATCAGTCCTCAGGGCCGCTGGCTGCCCCCCACCGACACGCAGCGGGCACTGGAGACCGGTCAGGCCCAGCGCGGCGGCGACCTCGTGCTGCACCGCGCCGCGAGCGCCGAGGGCTACGACGTGGTCTTCCCGCTGCTGCACGGCCCGATGGGCGAGGACGGCACTATCCAGGGCCTGCTCACTCTGGCAGGCATTCCCTTTGTGGGCTCGGGTGTGCTGGGCTCGGCCGTCAGCATGGACAAGGTGATGACCAAGCAGGTGCTCGCCTCGGCGGGACTGCCGCAGGTCGGGTGGCGCCTCGCCGTGCGCCGCGAGTGGCAGGACCGCCCGCAGGAGGTGTGTGCCCGCGCGCAGGAGCTGGGCTACCCCCTCTTCGTGAAGCCCGCCAACCTGGGCTCCAGCGTGGGGATCAGCAAGGTGAACCACCCCGACGAGCTGACGCGGGCGCTCGACCTCGCCTTCAGCCTCGACCGCCGGGTGATCCTGGAGGCGATGACTCCTCACCGGCCCCGCGAGGTCGAGGTGGGTATCCTGGGCAACGATGCGCCCATCGCCAGCCCGGTCGGCGAGCTGCGCTTTGACGCCGAGTTCTACGACTACGAGACGAAATACACCGAGGGCCGCGCGGTCATGCACATCCCCGCGCCCCTGCCGGGTGAGGTGGCCGAGCGGGTACGGACATTGGCCCTCACGGCCTTCCGGGCGCTCGACTGCGCCGGGCTGGCCCGGGTGGATTTCTTCTACGTGGAGGAGACGGGCGACCTCTTCCTGAACGAGGTGAACACCATGCCCGGCTTCACCACGACGTCCATGTACCCCAAGCTGTTCGAGGCGGCGGGCCTGAGCTACGGCGAACTCGTGACCCGGCTGGTGGAGCTGGCCCTGGAAAGGCGGTAGCCCGGCCAATGTACCCTGCCTTACAGCCGGGTAGGTGAATTAGCGAGTATCTCCTCACTTATGGCCCGCCCCCGCTCCATCACCGATGAGCAGATCGTGGCGGCGGCCCGGGAGGCGTTTCTGGAGCAGGGGTTTTCCGCCACGACCCTGGAGATCGCCCGGCGCGCGGGAGTCTCGGAGGGCACCCTGTTCAAACGCTTCGCCACCAAGGAGGATCTGTTCGAGGAGACGGTGGGCCTGCGCGACTCTGCCGGGTGGCGCGAGGAGTTGCGCGGCCTGGTCGGCACGGGCGACGTGCGGCGCAATCTGGAGCGGTCGGCCCTGCGCTTTCTCGAGACCGCCGAGCGGATCGTGCCCACCCTGATGCTGATCTTCTCGCGCGGGCATGCCCCCGCCCACAACCCCATGCTCGAACGCCTGGGCAATCCCATCCGCCACGATGCCGACGCCCTGGCAAGTTACCTGCGGGCCGAGGTCGCGCTGGGCCGCGTCCGCCCCGTGGACGCCGACGTGACGGCGCTCACCCTGATGGGCACCCTGACCCACTACGTCCACCGCGAATTGATGACGCCCGAGCCGGGCCGCGAGCCGCTGGACTCCGGGCGCTTTGTGCGCGGGCTGCTGGACGTCCTGTGGCCCGGGCTGGAGCCCTGAGCGCGTACCCTGGCTGAGTAAGTAAGTCCCGACTCACTCATCCTCCCCTTTCCCCTGATCCCGAGGTTCCCGATGCGTTCCCCACCCGTTCTGCTGCTCCTCTCGCTGGCGCTGCTCGCCCCCCCGGCGGCGGCCCAGTCCACGCCGCCGCCTGCCCAGTCGGCCCCCGAGGCGACCCCCACCCCCCTCACCCTGGCGCAGACCCTGGCGCGGCTGCGGGGGAGCCCTGGCTGGCTCAGCGCCGATCTCCAGTACCGGGGAGCGGAACTGGCACTGGGCAGCGCGCGGGCACGGGCCGGGGTAAACGTGACGGTGGGCGTGGACGCGAGCGCCGTGAAAGTCCCCGTGAGCACCGGGGAGACCACGCTGGGGGCGACCGTGACGGCGCAGGTGTCGGTGAGCGTCCTGCCCTGGTCCCCGACGCTGGAAGCGGTTCGCGGCGCCGAGCGTGACCTCGCCCGGGCGGGGTCGGATCGGCGCGCCGCCCAACTGAGCGCCACTGTGAATGCCGTACAGGCGTACTACGCGGCCCGGAACGCGGCGGTGAACCTCGCGCTGGCGGGGGAGCAGGTTGCCCTGGCCGAGCGGCAACTTGCGGTGGCGCAGGCGCAGCGGACGGCGGGCACCCTGCCCCCGGAAGGGCTGCTCGCCCGCCAGGGGGCTCTTGACGACGCGCGGGCGGCGCAGCGGCAGGCCCAGGCGAACGTGGACCTCGCGGCGCGGTCGCTGGCGAACCTGCTGGGGGGCGCGGTGACCCTGCCCACCGATCCCGCCGCCTTCAGCCCCCTGCCCGCCGCGCCCAGTGACCCGGGACCGCTGGACGCGCTGGTGGCCCGGGCCTTAACGGGTCGTCCAGAAGTCGCCCGGGCCGGGAACGACCTGGCGGACGCGCGGGCGAGGGTGCAGGCCGCTCAACTCGACGCCCGTCTCCCCGACCTCACCGCCAGCGCGCAGTACGGCGAACTCGCGGGCGCCCAGGGGACGGCGGGGCGAGTGGTCGGGGCCAGCCTGAACGCGAAGACGGGCGTGCTGGCCGGGCAGATCAGCGTGCCGCTGCGCGATTCCGGCGAGCGGCCGACCGGCCTGGCCCTGGGCCTGAGCGGCTCCTTCCCGGTCGTCGGTGGAGGGAAGGGGACCGCCCTCGCCTCCGCCGAGGTGGGTGTGCAGGCGGCTACGCTCGCCCTGGAGACGGCGCGGCAGAGCGTGGACCTGGAGGTGCGGCAGCGGTACGCCGACCTCCAGAGCGCGCGCGATTCCTTGAGCAGCGCCCAGAGTGGCCTGATCCGGGCGCAGGCAGCGCTGACGACCGCGCAGGCCCGGCTGGGAGCGGGCCTGGTGACCGAACTCGACGTGCAATCCGCTCAGCTCAATGTGGCCCAGGCGCAACTTGCCCTCGACAACGCGGTGGTGAACGCCTACCTCGCCTCGCTGCGGCTATCTCAAAGCACCACTGACCTCGACCCCAGGCTCCTGACTCCCTCGTCCCCCGCCCCGGAGGCCCGCCCATGAACCGCTTTGCCCTCGCGCTCGCCCTGACCCTCGCCGCTCCCCCCGCGCTCGCGCAGGCGGTGACGCTGACCCTGCCCGACGCGGTGGCTCGCGCCCTCGCGGGCGGCCCCGACGTGACGACCGCCCGCGCCAACCTGCAAAAGGCACAGGCGACCCTAAGGGCTGCGCAGGCCGACCCCACCTCCATCATCACCACCCTAACGCAGGCGCAGCAGGGGGCTGCCGCCGCCACGGCCACCCTGGCGGGCACCAAGCTCAATGTCGGGCAGACGGTGATCAACCAGTACCTCGCCGCGTTCGAGGGAGCCGGGGCGGTGACGTTGAACGAGGCGCAGGTGAGGCTCGACGAGCGCAACCTCCAGATCGCCCAGGCCCGGCTGCGGGCGCGCGTCGCCACGCAGCTCGACGTGAACCGGGCGCAGACCAGCCTGAACCAGAACCGCCAGGAACTCGCCAACGCCCGCGCCCAGCTCCCCGTGCTGGAGGCGCAGCTCGCCCGCACCCTCGGCCTGAACACGGGGACCGACCTGCGCCTCGCCGCGCCGCCCGCCCCGCCCAAGCTCGGCCTCACGCTCGCGGCGCTCCAGAGCGGGCTGGAGGGGCGCCTGCCCACCCTGGTGCAGGCCTTCCAGGGGGCCGAGTTCGCCTCCCTCCAGGTGCGCCTGGCCGACAACGACTACACGCCCGTCCGCACCCTGCAGGATGCCCGGGTCGCGCTGGAGAATGCCCGCCGTGACCTCGAAGGCGCGCAGCGGGCCGCGAGCACCGGGGTGCGCGACGCCTACCGCGCGGTGCAGGACGCCCAGGAACGGGTGGCCCTCGCCCGGCAGAGCCTCGCCAACGCGCAGACCAGCCTGACGCAGGCGCAGGCCCGCCTGAAGGCCGGGACCGCCGCCGCCGTCGAGGTTCAGCAGGCCCAGGTGCAGGTTCAGCAGGCCAGCTTCGCGGTGACCCAGGCGCAGGACAACCTCTGGCGGTCGCTCGCCGCCCTCTCCACCGCGGCGGGCACCGACGTCACCGGACTGGTGAGGTGAGGGGGATGGCCCGCCACCTCCTTCCCCTCACCCTGCTCCTGCTCCTCGCCGCCTGCTCGCCGGGCGGGGGACAGACGCAGTCCCAGGCGTCCACCCCCGCGGGCAACAATCTCGACGCCGCGCCCGCCAAGACCACCGCGCTCGCCGTGCGGACCCTGACGACGCGGGAAGGTACCCTGACGGTGGAGCGTACCCTGGCCGCGACCCTGCGCGCCGCCCGCGACAGCAACGTGGCCGCCCAGACGGGCGGGACGGTGACCAGACTCCTGGCCGACGAGGGCGAACGGGTCCGCGCCGGGCAGGTCGTCGTGCAACTCGACGACACCCAGGCGCGGCAGGCGCTGGAGAACGCGCGGCTCCAGGTCCGGCAGGCGCAGATCAACCTCGACCAGACCCGCACGAACACCGGGGAGGCGATCACCTCGCTTCAGGCCGCCGTGCAGGCGGCCGAGGCGAGCCTCCAGAAGGCGCGGCAGGACGCGCAGAGTGCGGCGGACCTCTACCGGCTGGGCGGGATCAGCCAGGCGGACCTCACCGCCGCCCGCAGCGCCCAGGCGCAGGCGGAAAGCGCCCTGGCCCAGGCCCGCAACAATCTCGCCCAGAACGGGCGGGGTGGGCAGGGCAGCCTCGCGCTCCTCCAGGCGCAGCTGGAGTCCGCCCAGGCGGGCGTGCGCCAGGCCGAGGAGAACCTGGCACGGACGGGCGTGAAGGCCCCCTTCGCGGGCGTGGTCGTGTCGCGCGCGGTGGAGGTCGGGGAGTTCGCCGGGCAGGGAAGCCCCGTCTTCCGCCTGGTGGACCCCGGCAGCCTCAAGGCCACCTTCAACGCGACCCCGCAGGACGCGCGGGCCTTGACCCCCGGCACCCGCCTCAACCTCGACTATGGCGGCCAGACGTACCTCGCCGTCGTGCAGGACGCGACCGGTGTAGCGGGCAGCGACCGGCTGGTGCCTGTCACCGCGCGGGTGGAGGGCGGCGGGAAAAACCTCCCCGTGGGCGGCAGCGCGCAGGTGCGCTACCGGGCCAGCCTGGGGGGCGGCGTGCTCGTGCCCAGCGGGGCGGTGCAGACCGACGGCGGCGAGAACGCGGTGTACGTCGCCGAGGGTGGGGTGGCCCGCCGCGTCCCCGTCACCGTCGTCGCCGAGGCGCAGGGGCGGGTCGCCGTGCGGGGCCTGAGCGCCGGGGCACAGGTGATCTCGCCCGTGCCGCCCAGCCTGCAAGACGGGGCGAGGGTCCGGGCCACACCCGGGGGAGGGGAGACGCCGTGAACCTGCCGGACCGCCCTTCGTTCCGGGGACCCGGTCCTCTCTCCTGCCCGCCCCGGCCCGGGTTCCCGGGCGCCCCGGAGGTCGTATGAGCACCCACGATCCGCCCGAATTCAGCGCGCCGCGTGGCACCCTCCCCGACGGCACGCCCGAACCCGCCCTGCACCCCGCGGTGCGCTTCAGCGTGCGGAACTACGTCTTCTCCATCGGCATCTTCGTGGTGGCGGTGCTGCTGGGCCTGATCGCGGCCACCCGGCTGGGAGTGGAACTCCTGCCCAACTTCGAGGTGCCCGTCCTCGCCGTCTCCACGGCCTACCCCGGTGCGACGCCCGACCAGGTGGACCGTGAGGTGAGCCAGAAGGTCGAGGACGCCGTGAGCACGCTGGGCGGCGTGGTGGACATCAACACGACGAGCGTGAGCAACCAGTCGGCGGTCGTGATCACCTTCGCCGACGGGACGAACATCGACTCGGCGGCGAACAGCGTGTCGCAGGCGGTGGCGGCCATCCGGGCCACCCTGCCGGACGGGGCCGAGGCGCCCGTCGTGCAGAAGTTCGACCCCAACGCCACGCCCATCCTGACGCTCGCACTGCTGGGCGGCTCCGCCCGTGCCGCGGACGTGACGACCTACGCCGAGGACACCCTGGTACCCCGGCTGGAGCGGGTCGAGGGCGTGGCCGACGTGAGCGTGTCGGGCGGCCCCGAACGGCAGATTCAGGTCCTCCTCGACCCGGCAGCGCTCCAGGCGTACAACCTGGCCCCCGCCCGGGTCACCGCCGCCATCGGCGCCTCCGCGCTCGACCTTCCCGCGGGGAGCCTGACCCAGAATGGCAACAGCATCGGCTTCTCCACCCGCAACACCCCGACCTCGCTCGCCGACGTGGAGCGGATCGTGGTGGACCCCGCCTCCGGCCTGCGCGTCTCGGACGTGGCGACGGTACGCGACACGACCGCCCGGCCGACGACCTACGCGCGGGTGAACGGGCAGCCCGCCGTGCTCCTCGACATCCGCAAGGCGAGCGGCACGAACAGCGTGGCCGTCGCCGACGCGGTGCGGGCGGCGATGGAGGCCCAGCCCCTCCCCAAGGGGTACGAACTCACGCTCGCCAGTGACACGACCCGCACCACCCGCGCGACGGTGAACGACACCTTCAAGGAATTTCTGATCGCCGTCGGAGCGGTCGGCCTGATCGTGCTGCTATTCCTGGGGCGGCTGAACACCGTGTTCGCGGTCATCCTCGCCATTCCCATCTCGATCAGCGCGGCGCCGCTGCTCTACAGCGTGATGGGCTTTTCCTTCAACATCATCTCGCTGCTGGCGATCATCGTCGCCATCGGCATCGTGGTGGACGACTCCATCGTGGTCGCCGAGAACGTGCAGCGCTACCGGGACATGGGGTACAGCCTGCTGAGAAGCGTGCTGCTGGGCGGCTCGGAGGTCTTCTCCGCCGTCACCGCCGCGTCCTTCTCGCTGCTCGCCGTGCTGATCCCGCTGAGCTTCATGCCGGGCATCCTGGGGCAGTTCTTCAGCCAGTTCGGCCTGGGCCTGGCCGCCGCGATCACCCTGAGCTGGCTGGAGAGCCTGCTCTTCCTGACTGTCCGCATGGCGTACACCCGCGACCCCGAGCCCCTCGGTTGGGGGCAGGTCCCCGGCGTGCTCGCCCGGCTGCCGCGCTTTTTCCGGGAGGCGCTGTCAGGAGTCCGCACCCTGCCCGGCCTGCTCCTCCTCGCCCTGTTCGGGGCCGCCGGATGGATCGCCCTCGACCGCGCCACCTCGCTGCCCGTACCCGCCGTCGCCGTCCTAGCCATTCTCCTCGCGCCCGTGCTCCTGACG
This sequence comes from Deinococcus apachensis DSM 19763, assembly GCF_000381345.1. NCBI lineage: Bacteria > Thermotogati > Deinococcota > Deinococci > Deinococcales > Deinococcaceae > Deinococcus > Deinococcus apachensis. The sequence goes on from NZ_KB906413.1 coordinate 80,815, forward strand.
CTGGTGCGATATGTCCTGACGGTCCTCCTCGCCCTGCTGGAGGCCCTGACCGGGACGCTGCACGGGTGGACGAACCGGGTGGTGATGGGGACGGCCCGCGCCTATGCCCGCACGGTCAGCCGCGTCCTGCGCCGCCCCTGGGTCGTCATGCTCATCGCGGGGCTCTTCCTCCTCAGCGTGCCGCTCGCCCTGCGCGGGGTTGGCTTCTCCTTCGTGCCCAGGAGTGACAGCGGCATCCTCAGCGTGGACGTGGAGTTGCCCGTGGGCACCGACCTCGCGCGCACAAATGCGCTGACCGCCCGCGTGGAGGACAGCCTCCTGAACCGCCCCGAGGTGAGGCTGGTGCAGACGAGCGTGGGCTCAGGCGGCGTCCTGGGCGGCACGAACGCGAACCGGGCCAGCCTGACCGTGACGCTGGTGGACCGGGCGAAACGCCCCCCCATCGACACCCTGATCGCGCGCTACGCCGCCGACCTCGGGCGGCTCGCGGCTCCGCTGCCCGGGGCGGAGGTCCGCGTCGTGGCCGAGGAGACCGGCCCCGGCGGCAGTTTCGACCTCAGCCTCGCGCTTACGGCTCCCAATCAGGCCCTGCTCGTTCAGCGCAACCGCGAGGTCGTGCGCCTGCTCTCCGCCGATCCCAACATCACCACCCTGGAGAGCAGCCTGAGCGCCACCCGCCAGGAGCGGACCTTCGTGCCCGACCCCAGCCGCCTGGCGGGCAGTGGCCTGAGCGCCAGCGACGTGGCCCAGGCCCTGCGGACCTACAACGACGGATCGGTCGCGGGCACCCTGCGCGACGCCGACCGCAGCGTGGACATCGTGGTCCGGCTCGACCCCGCCCAGGTGCAGGGCGAGCAGAGCCTGCTCTCGCAGACGGTGTACTCGCAGGCCCTGGGCGCGAACGTGCCGCTGTCCGAACTCGGCGCCTTCCAGCTTCGCCAGGCGCCCGCCACGCTGAGCCGCCTGAACAAGGCGTACACCGCGACGCTGAACATCAACCTGCAAAAGGGAGGCCCCAACCCCTTCGCCTACCAGCGCACCATCGTCGACAAGGTGCGGGCGGCGGGACTCCTCAGCGATAACGTGACCCTGGGGAACGCCTCGGCCTTCGGGAGCGCGGGACTGACCGCCGACCTGGTGTTTTACGGGCCCATCGTCCTCGTGCTCGCGGTGCTGCTGACGTACCTGGTGCTGGGGTCGCAGTTCAACTCGTTCCGCTACCCGGTCTACCTGCTGCTGCCGGTGCCGCTCGCCATCGTGGGGGCGCTGTGGACCCTGCACCTCTTCCGGGTGAACCTCGACGTGATCACGGTGCTGGGCATGGTGATCCTGCTCGGCCTCTCGACGAAGAACTCCATCCTGTACCTGGAATTCGTGACCGAGCGGATGCGCTCGCTGCCGCTGCGTGAGGCGCTCATCGAGGCCGCCGAGCTGCGCTTCCGGCCCATCCTGATGACCACCCTGACGGTGCTCGTGATCAGCCTGCCCCTCGTCTTCGGGCAGGGCGAGGGCGCGGAGTTCAGGCGGGGCCTGGGCATCGTGATCCTGGGCGGGGTGATCACCTCCACCCTGCTCACCTTCTTCGTCGTGCCCAGCGTCTTCTATCAGTTCGAGCGGCGCCGGGCCGGTCCGCGGGAGGCCGCCCCCACGCCGAACACCCTGGCCCCCACGGGCGACTGACCGGGGCGAGCAGCCTCAGCGGGGACGGGGGCTCTCCTGTCCCCGCTCCCATTCCTGCCGGATCGCCTCCCGCTCGAAGAGCCACGACTGGAGGTCCAGCTCCCGCCGCCTCGCCCGTTCGGCCTGCGCCCGCACCCGGTCCAGAAGCTCCTGGATGGTCCAACTGTTCCAGGGAGCACCGATCAATCCACCGTCCTGCACCTCCTCAGTCTGATCAGGAAAGCTGACGGAAGGTGCATGTTTTGTTACTCAACGTCAATCGACTGTGGGGGTACACCCGTTACGGGGGGCGCCGAGATACGGCCGGGTTCATCCCCTACGGCACAACTCCCGGCTCCGCACCCCACAACCTTTGCTAAAGACTGCCCGTTTCAGGCGCGCCTAGAATGCCTCTCAAACACGCGAGAAGCTCTGGGCCGCGCTGGGTGCGGCCTGATCGGAGAGTGAGGCGACTATGGATTGGCAGAATCTTCCCGGAGGGGGGAATATCGAGGATCGCCGTGGGGGAGGAGGCATTCCTGGCGGCGGGATCGCGGTGGGTGGGGTCGGCGGGCTGATCATCGCTCTGATTGCCATGTTCTTCGGCGTGGACCCGGGCGCGATTCTGGGCGGCCAGGGCAGCGCGCCCACGCAGACCCAGACGCAGACCGCACCCGGGCAGCAGGACACCTCCTACCAGTTCGTGGACCGCATCCTGGCGAGCACCGATCAGGTGTGGTCGGGCATCTTCGCTCAGGCGGGGCGCACCTACACCAAACCGACGCTGGTCCTGTACAGCGGGGCGACGCCCACCGCCTGCGGGCAGGGCAGCGCCGCCGCTGGCCCCTTCTACTGCCCGCTGGACAACAAGGTGTACCTTGACACCTCCTTCTTCGCGCAGATGGACCGCCGACTGGGGGGTGGCGGCGACTTCGCCTACTCGTACGTGATCGCGCACGAGGTGGGGCACCACGTCCAGAACGAACTGGGCATCGCCGATCAGGTCACCCGCGCCCAACAGCAGGCCCGCAGCGAGGCCGAGGCCAACCGCTACAGCGTGGCGCTCGAACTCCAGGCCGACTGCTTCGCGGGGGTGTGGGGCAACAAGGTTTCCAGCCTCGCCAACCTGACTGAGGCCGACGTACGCGAGGCGATCAACACCGCCACCGCCATCGGGGACGACACCCTCCAGCGTCAGGGCCAGGGTTATGTCGTGCCCGATTCCTTCACCCACGGCACCAGCCAGCAGCGTGTGAACTGGTTCATGACGGGCTTCAGGAGCGGCGACCCCAACAAGTGCGACACGTTCAACGGGCAGCTCTGACGCGGTTTCGTCTCTCACCCACCTTGCCCGGCCCTCCGCTTTCATAGGGTCATGTCCACCCCCACCCGCCCCCGATCCCAGCCCGGCTGGATGGTCGGGGGCGTTCCCGTGCAGCTCAAACGCAGCGCTCGGCGCCGCACCGTGACCCTGCGGGTGCAGCCCGGCGCGGTAACCGTTCATGCCCCGACCCGCACGCCCCTCGACCTGATCCAGGCCTTCGTCGAGGCGAAGCGCGGCTGGGCCGAGGGTCACCTCGCGCGGTACGCGGCGCAGGCCGTTGCCCCCACCCCCCTCGCCGACGGCTCCCCCCTGCCCTTTTTTGGGGAGACGCTCGTGCTGCGCCCCCGGCCCGGGACGCGCGCTCCATTACGCCTCGGTTCAGAACTGCACGTCCCGCCCGGCGACCCGGACACCCTCGCCCGTGCCGTCGAGGCGTGGTATCGCCGCGCCGCCCTTCCCGAACTGCGAACGCTGACCGAGGGCTATGCGGACGCCCTGGGTGCCCGGGACCGACTGGGCCAGGTCCGCCTGAGCCGCGCCCACACCCGCTGGGGCAGTTGCACGGCGGGGGGTGACATCCGCCTGCACTGGGCGCTGGCCCGCGCGCCGCGCGAGGTGGCCGCCTATGTCGCCCTGCACGAGGCCGCCCACCTCCTCGAATTCAACCACTCACCCCGCTACTGGGCGCACGTCTCACGCCTGATGCCCGACCACGCGCACCAGCGGGCCTGGCTGAAGGAGCACGGGCAGACGCTGGCGCGGCTGTAGAAGGGGAGACCCCAGCTACATGGCGGGCATAGGGCTGGGGAGGCCCGGGGTGTCCGGGTTGTCGGTGGGAGTCGGCTCCGGCATGCCGGGCAGGTCCGGGTTCATGGGCGGGTCCATGATCGGCCCGGTGTCGTCGCCGCTCGGCAGGCGCTCGGGCATGGGCGCGGGCGTGTCAGTGGGCTCGGTGGCGGGGGCAGGCGGACGGTCGTAGGGTCCGGTCATGGGTTTACCTCCGGGGTGGGAATGGGTGCAGTCTCGCCCCCTCATGTTCCAGGAACGCGAGAGGGGTGTGAAGAAAGCTTCACTTGCCCCCCAATTCAGGGGCTAGGCCGGGGGGGCGCCCCGCCGCAGACTGGGCAGGATGAGAGGCTCAAGATCCACAGAAGGCGCGACATTGATAGTCGTCGTTCTGTTCACGATGTTGCTACTGGCGGCGCTGCTGGCCGCCTCGTCGCAACTGACTCTGTCAAGCAGGCGTACGGTCGCGGATCAAGCGGCCACACTACGCGCTCAATATGTGGCCGAGTCGGGGGTGGCGGTCGCTACAAGTCGTCTGCTGGATATTCAGGCTTTGCTTTCCAAGAAGTACCGAGACGACGAAACCCAGGAGAACTTCGACGTCCCCGGCACCACCACGCCAGCGGTGATCAAAACCCACGCGGAAAATTTCTGTGGCAAAAGTGGGGCCTCGGCCTGGACTCAGACCAACGAGTTTGCCACGGCACCAGAGGGTCAGAAGGCTTACCCGAATGCTCTGGTTTGTGTTGTGGATTCCAGCAGTACCTTTACGGCAGAGCGCAGCTCCGTTCTGGCCGACTTCCTTAAGACAGGTGCGTACTCGGTCCTGCCTTCCGACGAGCGCCCTAATCCACTCACGGACCGCAATACCCGCAGAAATTGGTGGAACGCCTTATTGGACGGCACCGACAAAACCGTGCCTGACTGGGAGGCCAAGTACAGCCTACGTGCCGCGCGCGTGGTACAACTTACCCCCACCAACTACCGCTTCTACGTGCGGGCACAGGGAGTGCGGGCACGCGGGGTGCAGGACAACGCGACGCGGGTGCTGCTCGCCAACCGCGCGCAACAGGGCGAGTGGTGGTTTGAGATCGTGCTGCCCAGCCTCCTGGACGACGTGCTCATGACGAACCACCACCGCGCCAGACCCTCAGGCAACTACGATCCTGCGGGCGCGCCAGGAGTGAACTTCACCGATCAGGTGTTCGACGGCTCTATTCATACCAACGAGAAGTTCCTATTTCTGGACTCCTCCAGCGCCCAGTTCATGGGCAAGGTCAACAGCGTCGGTTGCACCAACCTGCCGCAGTCGGGCATGCCCTCGGGTGGAGACTGCTCCAAGACGGCGGGAGTGTATATCGGAAGCAGCCTGAATGAGCCCCCTGCGGGTACCACCAACGTCGACAAGTGGGTGGCCGACAAGGTCACGGAGTCTCCCCGAACCGTGAAGTTCGTCCAGACGGGGAACCCCCCGGCCACCGACTACACGCAGACCGACTTCACGGCGGCGTACAAGCCCCTGCCCATCAACGAGAACCCCCAGAAGGAGAAGGCGGAGGAGGGCGGCCTGGTTCTGGGAGGCAGTAATCTAGGTGTCGAGCTCACTGTGGGGGGCAATGATGGTCAACCCCTGAGCACATATAACACCACAACGAAGAAGTGGACGGAGCCCAACCCCGTTTACCAGTACATCCGTTTCCTCAAGGCGGGGAGCCGGACGGTACGGGAGTGTTCATGGACTGATAACACTGTTTTTTCGGACTACCAGGTGAATAACCGTGGACCTTACTACCCAAACAACGATTGGAATAACACGCTCTCGGCGAAAAGGGGAACGATCAACTACTACGGCTCCACCCGCTACTGGCGCTACACTCAGGAGTGCCGGGACGTCGCCGAAAAGATCGTGGACCCGGATAACGAGTACCGAGTGGATCAGGATGGCAACCTGTCCAAGAAGGTGAGCGGAAGTTGGGTGTCCCAGGGCCGGAAGTTTAACGGCGTGATCTACGGTGAGTCCTTTCAAAGTGTGCGTGGTCCGGCGCGCAAGGACGGCACCGTGACCAACGGCAACCTCACCAACGTGCCGCCCGCCGTCGCGTCCTTTGCGGGTCTGACCTTGGCTGCGTCCAACAGCCTAACAATCGACAGCGACCTGACGCTCTCCGACACGCCCTGTTCCCTCTCCGAAACCAAGGCGACGCCCCCCTGCACCAAGAGACCCAAGAACATTCTGGGGCTCTACGCCCAGAATGGAGATGTGGTGCTTTCCGAGAAGACAGGCAACGATCTCAACTTGCACGCCTCCATCATGTCCAGTGAGGGACAGGTCACGGCGGCGAACTTCGACAATCGAGTTGACCAGGGTGACGTTAAACTGATTGGAAGCGTGATCGAGAATTGGTACGGCGCTTTCGGCACAACGCGGGGCACAGGGTATGGCCGCAACTTCACTTATGATCAACGGCTTGCAGAGGGCACCATTCCCCCCTTCTTCCCGGTGTCGCCACGCTGGCAGGCCGAAGATGCCGCGACGACGGGCAGTAGCTTGAGCAACTTAATCTTTGAACAGACCAGTGCGGGGAACTACTAATGACGCGTCACGGTTTTACGTTGGTCGAGTTACTGATTGTTCTCGCTATTCTAGGAATTCTGATGAGTATTTTCAGCGTGTCCTACCTTCGTAGTATTCGCGCCGCTGAGGTCCGTGAAGGCGCTGGTCAAATCGCTGCTGATTTGCGGGCTGCACGATCCAGCGCGCAGAGGCAGAGCATGCCGGGTGCTTTCAAGTGGGCTGGCACGGGCAGTTTGACAAGCTACACCCTAGAACTGCCCAGCGGTACGGCAACACCCAAAACAGCCAGTCTACCGCGTGGAGTAACTTTCCGGTGTCTGGATGGTTGCCCTTCCACGCGGACGTTGGTCTATAACGCGCCCTACGGTGAGATGACTTCGGCCATCAACGGCACCCGATTCATTGTGGAAAGCCAAGCGCCGAATATTCCCTCTATCGAAGTGCGGGTGGTGGGGGTTACTGGACGGGTCATGCTTGTGAGGGCTCCATGACCAGCAGACAACAGGGGTTGACCCTGGTCGAGGTGCTCGTCGCTCTGGCCCTGTTCGGCGTCTTGATGGCAGTGCTGCTTCCCAGCATCACGGCGCTGCTGGGCATTAACCGGCAGGGCGAGCGGCAACTTAATGGCACCACCCAAGCGCAACAAGTGATTGAATCGGTCAAGGGGGCTTGGCAGGACACTCCTGGAATGACAGCAGCGCAGTTGCAACAGGCGCAGGATCGGTTCGACGCCAACTGCGTGCCAGGACTGTCGTTACCCAGCGGAGTCACCGCGCGCAGCCAGGAGCGAACCTCCCGCGCCGCTGTCATCACCGGTAAGACTCTAGTCGACATTGTCGCGGCCTGCCCAACCACATCCACGACATCCCCCGCTATGCGGCGTGTTCAAGTTTCGGCTGGCACGGGAGCCCAAATGGTGACACTCACCCTCGACGTGTTGAGGCCGCAATGAAATCACAGCAGGGATTTACACTGGTGGAACTGCTGGTCGTGATGGCGATTCTCGGAATCGTGCTGTTGGCGCTGAGCAGCACCTTCATCAGCGGTTCCCGCACCACGACCCTTTCGGCGGCACGAGCTGAATTACAGCAGGAAACGGTCAATGCCGAGCAACTCATCGCCGGGCGGGTCAAGGAGGCGTGGTACGTCTTTCCCCCCGGACAGACGCTGAACCTCGGAAACGGGGATACTCGTCGTAACCCCTTGGTCACCCCTGCCAGCGGAAGCTGGACTGTGTACACCCATCCCATTCTGGCGATGGTGTTGCCACCTCGCATTCCACCGGGAACCACACCGTCGACAACCTGCGCGCCAGGCACCAATGACTATTGCTACCGCTTTTACGCGTATTACCCGGTGAAACGCTCGGTCTGGGTGGGTGCAACCAGTGGCGCCTCCAATCCCGGCGCGGACACACTTAATGACGCCTCCACCTGGGTTTTGGTCGAGTATCGCAGTTACTACTATTCCGGCGGTCCGGCTACTCTCTCCTATTCCACCGTTGTGACGACGCCCAGCCTGCTTTCTGCTCCACCCATCACCGCAACCCAGGCAGGGGACGCCAACCTTCTGTCCGACTACATCGTTCCGACTAACGCGACGGGAGGCCCTTACACCATGTTCAGCTACGTGCCCTCTACCGCCGCCACCACGGGAGTCACGGGCGTCAATATCAACCTCGCCACAGGCCGTCAGGTGAACGGCAAAGCCGTGCGTCTGCCCAGTGCGACCGGCACGTATAGTCTCAGTGCTTACCCCCTCAATTTGGGGCGCGTGGCGACGAACTGAGCGAACTCAACAATCTCCAAAAATCGGAAGGCGTGGGGGCGGCTAGACTGCCCCCATGCTCGTTTCCGGCCCGGTGCAGGACCTCCTCTCGCGTGAGCGGGCGCTGCTCGCTGACCTCCAGGCTTTTCTGGAAACGCAGGGGGCGCCCCCTGAGGCCGTCGAGTACGCCCGGGGGGCCGTACGTTCCCTCGACGAGAGCTTCCTGTTGGTGGTCGTCGGCGAGTTCAATGCGGGCAAGAGTTCCTTCGTGAACGCGCTGCTGGGGGCGACGGTGCTGCCGGAAGGGGTGACGCCCACCACCGACCGCATTTACGTCCTCGTCCACGGTGACCAGCCCGGGCAGATGGAGCCCACCCGCGACCCCTTCGTGAGCCGCCTGACCTATCCCCTCCGGAGCTTAGAGGGGGTGGCGCTCGTGGACACGCCGGGCACGAACGCGATCATCCGTCAGCACCAGGCGCTTACCGAGGGCTTTCTTCCGCGGGCAGATCTCGTGCTGTTCCTGACCTCGGCTGACCGACCCTTCACCGAGTCCGAGCGGCAATTTCTCGCCCTCGCCGCGCGCTGGGGCCGCAGCGTGGTGCTCGTGGTGAACAAGGCGGACCTGCTGGAGACGCCCGAGCAGCGCGAGCAGGTGCGGCAATTCGTGGAGACGGGTGCGCGGGGGGTGCTGGGCCTGACGCCCCCCGTCTTCCTGATCAGCGCGCGGGGCGAGCAGCGGGGGGGTGATCCCGGCTTTGCGGCCCTGCGGGATGCCCTCCGCACCCGCCTCTCGGAGACGGAACGGACCCGCCTCAAGCTGCAAAGTCCCCTGGGCACGGCGGCGGAGATCCTTTCCGGGGAGGAAACGCGCGCGGAGGCGGCCCTCCGCACCCTCACCGAGGACCTGAGCATCCTGCGCGACCTGGAGGCCCAGCGCGAGCGGCACCGGGAAACCATGTTGGGCGAACTCGACGGCCAGCTCAACCGCCTGGGCCGCCTGCTGAGCGAGTTCGAGGTGCGGGCCGACCGCTTCATCGACGCCCGGCTACGCTTTTCCAACCTGCGCGGCCTGATGAACAGCCGCGAGCTGGAGGAGGACTTCCGGCGGGAGGCAGTGGCGGACCTGCCTGACGCCCTCGACCGGCAATTCGGCACCATGATCGACCGCTTCGTGGAGGCGAACTTGCACTTCTGGGAAGACGTGCAGGCCTTCCTGATCCGCCGCCAGCCCAGCAATGAGGTCGCGCGCACCCGCTTCTCCTACGACCGGGGAGCCCTGCTGGAGGGAATTGCCGGAAGCGCCCGCGAGCATCTGGAGACGACCACCGAACACGAACTCGCTCGTCAGCTCGCGCGCGACGCCGAGGACGCGCTCAAGGGCGCGGTGGGCGGCCTGGCCGGGGGCATCGGCATCGGGGCGGGGCTGGGAGCACTCGTTGGCGCCTCGGCGGTGGACTTCACTGGGGGCATTCTGGCGGGGCTGACACTGGGGAGCCTGGGGCTGTTCGTGCTGCCCAACAAGCGGCTTCAGGCGCACCGTCAACTGCGGCAGAAGGTTGCTGGGCTGCGCGAGGCCCTGGAGCGCATCGTTCGCCGGGAGTACGAGCGCGAGCAGGAGCGGGCCGACGCCCGGCTGCGCGACGCAATCAGCCCCTACACCCGCTTTACCCAGCAGGAGCAGGCGCGCCTGGCCCAGGCCGGGGCACGCGCCGCCGAACTGCGTGCTCGCCTGGAAAGCCTGCAGGCCGACGTGAAGGCGCTGGCGTAAGCCCGTTTGACAAGCCCGGGATCATCGTCTACCCTTGTCGGTGCAGTCTTTTCGCCCCAGGCGAGTCTGCCCACCCAACCCGCCAGTGTAGCTCAGTGGTAGAGCAACTGATTCGTAATCAGTAGGTCGTCGGTTCAAATCCGACCCCTGGCTCCAGAAAAAATCCCGCACAGCGCGGGATTTTGTCATTTCAGAACGACCTTACAAACGGGCACAACAGGCCGATTGTCACTACTGCGTCACTACTGGAAACGGCGCCTCAGCTCCGGCAACTCAGACCAGATCGGCGATGTCGAACGCGGCTTCCTCTCGCTGGGCATCGTACAGGTGGGTATACGTGCGCAGCGTGAAGGCCACGTCGCTGTGCCCCAGACGCTCACTGACCGTCTTCGGCGGGATGCCCACGCTGATCATGAGGGACGCCGCCGTATGCCGCATGTCGTGGAACCGGATAGGCGGCACGCCCGCCTCCTTCACCAGATTGGTGTACGCCTTGGCCAGCGCGCTGGGCCACACCAAGGCTCCTGTCACGGTCGTGAACACGAAGCCCTGCTCCGTCCACGCTTCGGCCGCATGCTCGCGCCACGCCTTCTGCCGGGCCTGCTGCTCGCGGAGTTTCTGCACCGTGCCTTTGGACAACACGATGGTGCGGCGGGACGCCTTGCTCTTGGGTGTGGAGACTTCCAGACGTACCGACGACGTGGTGGCCTTTTTCAGGCGGGTCTTGCCTTCAATCGGCGCGCCAATGACCTCCACAAGGTTGTTCCTCACGGTCAGACGCGCCCGGTCCAAATCAACGTCTTCCCACTTCAGCCCCACAAGCTCACCGCGCCGCATGCCGGTCATCAGGGCCAAGTAGAACGCGGCGTGCAGGGGATGAGCTTCAGTGGCCTTCAAGAAGTCCGCCACCTGCTGCCGATCCCAGACCTGCATTTCCTGACGCTCCATCTTGGGCGGCTTCACCGCGTCGGCCACGTTACGCGGCAGCATCTGCCAGCGCACAGCCTGTTGAAGCGCCATCTTCAGGACGCGCAAGGCATACACCTGCAGGGATGTGCTCTTGCCATCCCTGCGTAGGCCCGTCAACATGTGCTCGACGTCCAGCGGGCGCAGTTTTTCCAGTTTCACCCGACCGAGCTTCGGGGTGATGTAGCGGTTGACCGTGTCACGGTAACTCTGCACCGTGTTTGGCTTATTGCCTTCGCGCTCCTTGTGCGCCACCCAGTGGTTCAGGAAGTCGGCAACCGTCATCCGATCCGTGTCTGCCAGGGTGCCCTGATGAAGATCGGACTGCAGCGCGCGGAGCTTCTCCTGTACTTCGCCCTGGGTTTTCCCACTCACCCAGCGCCGCTTCTGTGACCCATCCTCGGCTATGCCGACGGTGACGCTCGCGCGCCACCCAATGGTTTTACCGCTGCTGTCTTTCCGGCGACTCATGGTGCCTTCGCCGTTGGCCCGCTTAGCCATGACGCTCCTCCTCAATCGGTCGCACGTCCACACGGAGAGCCAAGGCATTCAGCACCGCCAGCAGGCTTTCCGGCACCTTGCCCCGGCGTCCACTGAGAATTTGCGCCAGAGAGGGTGGCTTGATGCCCAGCTGCCGAGCCAGCTCCGCCTGGGTCAACCCGCGTTCCTGCATGCGCGCCCGGATACGCTGACGAATAAGATCATCGGTGTCCACAAGCCAATATTAGTCGTATTGACTAATTGCGCAAGCTTACGCCGTGTTCCTTCTGCGTTTACTCGCTGCGGCTGCAGCCTGCTGTTTGGCCTTCTCGGCGTGACGTTGCACGCCCGCCGCGTTCCGGCATCGATCCGAACAGTACCGCTGCTTCGGTGACATGTAGGCCACGACCTGGCACGTGGGGCGCGCACACTCGCGAATCAGCAGGCTGCGCCCCAACCGCTGATCCTGTAAGGCCATGACTAAGAGCGCTTGCATTCCCGTCGGCACATTGATCTGCAGCGTGGTCATCTCCTCGTCCAGGCGCAGATGCGGCAAGCCCAGCCTGACGGGGACTCCCGGAAGCTCTACAGGCGGGAACCACAGGTGGTCTATCAAGCCACTCAGGTACTCCTCTCCCTGGTGACGCGGTGATATTCCGGGGGAGGCCTTGTAAGCCTCACTGAACTGGCGCTGCTGCTCCGCTGTGAGCGAGTCCCACTCGCCGGGGTACATCGCTTCCCCTGCTTGTAACGCCCGACGTTTCCGCGCCGTCTTCGACCCATCTCGCGACAGTTGCGGGAGGCGTTCGAGCATACGGCCCATCTCCTGAACGGACTGCGCCGCCTTCCACCAGGCTTCGACCGATTCCTCCAGGAAGACGGCCTCCGCTGCCCGGTGCCCTGGGAGCAGCGAGAACAGGGGACCCAGGTCCTGAGCCACGCTCCGCAACACCGCTTGGAACGACTCCGATGCCCATTCGTACCGTCTATACGTGGCCAATCGGAGGAGCAGGTTGACCGGTTGAGGTGCCGCTTTCCCGGTCAGCGACTGGCGGAACCAATGGGTGAACCATTCCCGGCGCAGCACCGCCCCACGCCCCCGTTTTGGAAAGAAGCGCAACAAGCCCCCATCCTGTCCGGGGAGAGGGGGGACAAGTTCCACTGAGAACTCCGCACTCCAGTGGCAGAAAAGCTGCACGGGAACGTTCATTTCGCGCACCATACCAGCTAATGGGCAACCTAAGAATGTTTTTTTAGCCGTGGAGGTGGGACGCTGTGGGCCACAAGGAGCGCTGCCATGATTGAACCCACCCAGGAGAAGCTCGTCTACAACCCCAAAGAACTGGAACCCCTGCTGCAGCTGTCCAAGAACACCATCAACGCCCTCCTGCGTTCCGGACGGCTGCGCAGCGTCCGGGTGGGTCGGCGTTACCTCATTCCGAGGGACGCCGTTCAGCAGTTCCTGGCTGGCACCGCTCAGTCCTGACCTGAGTCCACCTGACCCATAAAGACCGACGTACTCGTCGGTCTTTGCTTTAACGCACCCTCCACACGCTTCCACCCGCTGTTCAGCGGGTGGTTGGAGTCGTGTTGCCGTTCGGAGATTCCCGTGATTCTGCTGGCCGAGCACGCCATCCACCCCCGCACCTACGGGTTTCAAACCGCGCAGCCCCTGCGCCGGGTGCATGGTTGGGTGCCGGATGCAGTCACGGACACCACCGCCAAACGTACCCGGAAAGCGGCAGCCCTGCTCGGGGAAGGGGCAGGGGTACTCCCTCGGCTGTGGACGCTGCCCGGCCATGACCTGTTCCACGTGGTGCTGACGTTACCCAGCCCCATGGACTTCTACACCCAGGCGCCAGCAGCGGGCCGGGCCGAGATGGATCGCCTGTTTCCCCAGGCGCCGACGCTGGCCCAGGTGGCGTATGGGCGCAGCGGACACATCCATATTCACGCAGCGGTAGCCCTGCCTGAGGGAACAAGACCACCCGCAGCAGGAACGTTCGGTCGCCTCCATGCTGTGCCGGTCACCACCGCATCCCAGCTGACGCGCCTGGCCTGCTACTTTTCTCGACCGGCAGACGAACGGGCCGCACGGCCTAATCGCCAGGCCACCTTGCTCTACACCAAGCGGGAACTGCAAAGGCAGCGTCTAGACGCAGCGGAGATGTACCTGGAGACCCGCTCACGTGTTAGCCGCCTGCCTCGCACCCGGTGGCGGAGGAACATCCCTCGCGACTTGTGGGAAACCGCCCCGCAGCCCGTGCGAGCGCCGCGACAGCCGAAGCCCTGGACACCGCGCGTGCCGCACGTAATCCTGCTGCCTCATCGACCAACATCACAGAAACGGGGACCGTTGCCGTGTCCCACGTTGGGCGTGACCTTGCCTCAGACCAAGCACCTTCCGGTCCTGCCGCAGGCGCGGAGCCCACCGGGCATAGGCGGGGAGAGGGGTCTGACCATTCCCCTGCCCCGCTATGAAACCCGTCTGCCCAATGGTCCACCGCCGCCCACCAGACACCTCGGCCATGATGGGGCCACCCTTGGAGCCCACCTGCTCAATACCCTCCGTGCGTTCATCCTCACTCGCTATGACCCTCTCCCACCAGGTCCGTTGTCCGGTGGGAGAGGTGTTCGCACGCCGCACTGGCCTGGGCCCCAGCGTGACTGGCCATGAGCCGTGCTCATCTGCTCCCTCCTCTTCCTTCCAAAAGTGATCCATACGGTTGGGCCTGGCCACCGGGCCGTCGCGACCGGCGAGACACCAACGTGCGTATCTGACCTCTTCCTGGAGGGAAACCTATAGTCATCCCCATGGGGATGAGGGATGACGTCTGACCTCATCCCCGCAAGCTCGCAGAACCCCCTCCCCCCTGACCATTGGAACCGTTTAGACGGTGGTCCCGGCGACCTGGCAGATCGGGAATCTGCGACCACGGGGATGGTGGACGGTCCGTTTTAGAAGCTAACCCCATGGACCATCCCCAGCAGGTGTTAATTCGACCATCCCCTTGGTCCCTAGAGCCGCTGGCCTCACCCTTTATGGAAACGGGACAGACGTCGACTCTCCTGGTGCCCTGGCGAGAGCGTCCAGCGTTCGCATCTGCGCCACTGCCTCCTCTGCCAGATACGAAGGGGCGCGCCGTTCAGCACCGCGTCCAGCAGGGCATCACTTGTGATCGCTCTAAATCTAAGTTCACCCGCGCCCCTAGGCCGAGCCACCCCTCATGAGCAAAGCGTAAGCTGCAGATGGAGGTCGTTCATGGACCGAGGTCCCTGAGATCCGATTGGTAGTGGCCGCAGAGGGTTCAGCCTCACCCGCCTACAATTCATGACCCGCAGTCTGGAGGTATTCCGTGAGCCGCGAGCGTCGACCTGGCTTGAGCCCTCCCACTCCTGCCACTCCTGTGCCCGTTGCGGGTGCTGAGGTGAGGCCGCACCTCACAGCCCACCCGCGCACCGTTGCGGAGCAGTTCCTGAACTCCGCGCTGGTGTGGCTCGCCCTGATGGCCCTGTGGGTTGCTCAAGCCCGCTACCCAGGCCGAGCGAATGGCGGGGGAGCAGATGAACGGCGAGCCCGGCTTTATCCGGTACGGTGAGGGCGTCCTTCAGCTCGGACCCTTCTGCGGGCACAACGGAATCATCTTCGGGTTCAGCAGCGAGGCTTTTTACCTGCCCGTCCGAGACGCCGTCATCGTCATGAACGTCAACCGGCTCGACCTTGACGACCAGAGCCAGTCCACCGAACTGTTCCTCCAGCTGACCAAGCTGCTCTTTCCACAGGAGGTGCCCTGGTGAGGGTTCGTGACGAGAGGAAGCTGCCCCCACAAACGGGAGGATGGACACGCTTCGCCGGGTCAGCCCTGCTGCTCACCCTGCTGCTGGCGGCCTGTGCCGAAGGCCCGCCCTCTGGGGTCGGAGGGACGCCTCCCGCGCGCTGGGACACGCAGGACGCCCAGTGGGACGCTCCCGCCGCGAGGTGGGGCCCTTGACGAGGAGCGCTGCTCCACCCCGAACGTCCTGCAGGAGGACGTCATGAACGGACGGTATCTGAGAAACATCATCCTCGGTCTGGTGCTGGGCGGCGCGGGGCTGGCCGCGACGTCCGTGCCGAACATCTTCCAGGCGGGCAGCGTGATCAGTTCGGGTCAGGTCAACCAGAACTTCGCGGCCCTGGCGAGCGCCGTGGACGGGGTGCAGGCGAACGTGGACCGGGTGGCGGGCCGGTTCGGGGGCGGCGCTTCAGGGTTAGGGCCGAGCGGCTGCCTGTCGTCCGGGTACGTCGGCCAGGTGTTCATGTTTGCCGGTGAGTACGGGCCTGAGGGGGCCATGGTGGCGGACGGGCGGCTCCTCCCGATCGCACAAAACGTCGCGCTGTTCTCGATTCTCGGCACCCGGTATGGGGGGGATGGAAAGACGACCTTCGCCCTCCCGGACCTGAGGGATGTCGTGCCCAGATCGGCGAACGGCGTGCCCGTGAACTACTTTATCTGCGACGTGGGCATTTATCCGTCCAGGAAGGATTGATTACAGGGCATCCGCGCCCGGTTACCTCATCTGACAGGACGCTTGGGCGGTGGGTGAACGGTGTAGGCCGCGAGTCGGGGATGCCCACCCCAGTCGGGGTCACCCTGGAGGGAGGCGAGGCCCAGTTCCACGGGGGCGGCCTGATCCCGCCACCACTGCAACCCGGAGACCCTTGGGCATCGAGCGCAGGAGGAAAAACAGATGCGGCAGGTTATGCCCCTCAGGAAGTCCCAGCGAGGCCTCACGGCCGGGGTCGCGGCAGTTGTCACCGGTTTCATGCTGGCCGGATGTGGTCAGCAACCCACCGAATCCCCTCCACCCGGCAACGCTCCCCACGCCCTCGTGCTGGGGCAGGTGAGCAGTTACGTTTACGACGAGCTCAAGAAGAGCGTGCGCATGACGTCCTACAGCGGGAGCGAGAGGGCGTCCGACCATGATCTGGTCATCCTCGATGGGGACACCACCACACCTGAGGCCGTGCAAACGCACCCACTCGTCCGGGAAGCGCTCCAGGCGGGAAAGGCCGTCCTGCTCCTGGACGCGTCCGAGTCCCATAAGCGGGAAGGCCTGGGCCGGTACCTGGGGTTTGCGAGCAAGAACCGCAGCCCGGGCTACCTCGCCCGCCTCACCCAGGACCGGAACGGCCGGGCCGAGGTCCGGGTGGTGGAGTTTCCCCACGCGGATACCCTCAAATTCTCGGGGGGCCTGTCGATGGGTGCCCTGACCCTCGGGGCCGTCCAGGCCTTTGCAGCCCAAGTGCTCGCCAGTATGAATGTTCCTCGGACCGGGCTGCAGGACGGCTACAGTCCCTACCCCTGCGGCGGCAACCCGAATACTGCGGCCCTCCATACACCAGATTTGCGGGCGCAGGACGGCACAGGGGAAACGATTCCCGCCGGGGCGATCTACAAGCATGTCTATTACTGCGTGCCCGTGCAGTGGCAGGCTGGAAACACCTTGCTCGTCAAGGGCACCCAGAACGTCTATTTCAATACCAACTACACCTTCACTATCATCCTGGACAACGGGAACGAACCCCAGGGGAATTTCCAGTGGGTGGCCGCCCAGATGGACGTGACAGCGGTGCCCTCCGGGACCCCCACCAGCGGGGTGCAGCCGATCCTCAGCGATTCTGAAAAGGAGAAGGGTTGGTTCCAGGATCGGATCAGGGTAGGTGTTCAGCCGGTCAGCGCGACGTCATTCAGTTCCCAGTCGGACTCCCCGGCGAATGCCAACAATGTCACGCAGGTCACGACCTCCACCAGTTTCAACGTCGCGTTTACCACTCCCAACTCGGCCAACGTTACGGGCGGGTACAGCAACAGCCAGACAGTCAACATTCCGGACTGGCAGGTGACCAACAACAGTGTCGGGGTTAACAAGGCCTGGGACTTTAAGACCCTGAACCCAATTGACGCCGACAACCTCAATGGGGGGTTTGCCTGGACCGACATGCCCAAGACGCCCAACGGCCTTTCCATGACCCAGCTTCAGTTTTCCGCGCAGGCCTCCTGGAGGACCGGGGGCGTCCAAACTGGGTGGACTGACTTCAACGCCTACACCGAGCAGGACGTAGCCGACCTCGCCTGCTCGCTGTGGACCCAGTATGGCTGCCAGCCGCAGACCCAGACCGGAGGCGTCCGGCAGTCGCCTGACCTCAGCCTCTACCTGGGAGCAGTCGTACCGGTGCCCATTCAGGCGATCACCTTCAGTCAGAATCCTGCGCCGGTCATCACCTCGGGAACGGTGACGGGAACCATCGTCCTCAGCGCACCTGCCCCGGAAGACATCACCATCCCGCTGAGCTCCAACGACCCTACACATGCCGTGGTGCCGCCCACGGTCACCGTTCAACAGGGCGAAACGAGCGCCAGCTTTCCGGTGGCCATCATTTCGAACGGGGGCGCGGTGGGAACGACCTTCGGCGTGGTGATCTCCGCTTTCTACGCTCAGAACTACCTGGGGACGCTCAACATCAAGAACGTCTCCATCTTGCCACCCACGACCGCCCCCAGCTATGACCCGCTCGACTGGTACGACAACGCCCCCCAGGGATCGCGCTGGGTGGTGGGGTACCAGGTCCGGTACGCGGTCACGTTCGTGGATGCAGCGGGTAACGAGACCGACCGGGGTCCCTGGACCAACTGGTTTAGCGGAAACTACGTGGACAACAACGGAACGCCGCAGGCTTACGTGGAGCCGAAGCTGATCAACATCGCCACCGACCCCACCGGAAAGGCCGTGGCCCGGAACGTGTACCGGCAGTTCCTAGTGGACTACAGCAGTACCAATCCCTCTGCTGGAGTGACGAAGGTGCTGACCCTCAACGACAACACGACGACCAGCGCCGCTGACACCAACATTCCCCAGTAGGTTCGCTGACGTGTGTTGCGGGCAGAATTCAGAGGCTCCGCGGCTCGAAGCTGTCCGCATGGTGCAAATGAAGACAAGGAGCATGAGGGAATGGCACGAAGAGCAGCTCGGCACGTCCTTCGCCTGGTTCTGTTGACCCTCGGCGTGAACTCCTCGCCCGCCCTGGCTCAGGGGGTGGCAGGGGCAACTCAGGCGACCGGCCTCCACATCTACACGCCCTTCCAGCCGGGCGGAGGCCTGGTGATCGGCGTCGCCGTGACGGGCCGCACCCGCGGCTCGTGCTTCGCCACCTCCGCCGCCGCCCCCAATCGCCCCGACGCCTACCGCTGCACCGCCAGCAACGCCATCCTCGATCCCTGCTTCGCCCCGCTGAACGACCAGACCTCGCTCGCCTGCTCGCGCGACCCCTGGAGCGCCAATGCCATCCTGCTGACCCGAAGTGGGCCGCTCCCTTTCAACGCCCGGCTCAGCGCGGCCGATCCCGATTACGCCCAGGCCATGCCGTGGGCGCTGGAACTGGCGAACGGGCAGCGCTGCACCCGGATGACGGGGGCGACTGCCCCTGTCGCGGGCCTCAGGATCAACTACGGCTGCCCAGGGGGCGGCGTGGTGGCAGGCGGAATCGACCGGACCCTGCCGCTGTGACGGGTGTTCTATCAGTCGGAGAACCGCAGCCTCTCACTCTCCCAGGTGGGCGTGAATGTCGCCTGGTACTGAAAGGAGGAAACCCTTGCTCCGGTTTCTCGTGTTAACAGGGCTGGGAACGGCACTGCTGCTCAGCGCTTGCACCCCAGCGGTGATGTCGGGCCGGGCAGTCTCCTCGGCCAACGTCCAGCCCACCCCCGTCCCCGTGCCTCTTCGGCCTGTGCCCAAGACCATCCGACTGGGGCAGGAAGCCAATGGCAGCATTGTGGACCTGAGGGTGGGGGATACCCTGGAACTCAGCCTTCCCGGCAACCCCAGCACCGGTTACGGCTGGTCGCTGAACACCCCGCTGGGCCTGGTGCTGGAACAGCTGGGGGATGCGGGGTTCAGGCCGTCCTCGACGGGGCTGGGCGCCGGTGGCGAGGTCATCCTGCGTTACCGCGCCGTCTCGGCGGGCCAGTTCCTGCTCTCCCTCACCTATGGCCGCCCGTTCGAGGCCCTGCCTCCCAACCCGGAGACCTTCGATCTGTTCGTGTTCGTGCGGTAGGTGGTGTGAAGAACCCCGTGGCAGCACCACCCCCCTGCCCTGGGAGGAGAAACCATGAAAGAGCGCCCTTGTTTCCCACGCTCCTGTCCTTCTCGATTCCCCGGGAGAAGACCATGAACAAGCTCACCCTCGGTGCCCTGGCCAGCCTCGCACTCACCGTCACGTCCTGCAACCATCTGGAGGTGCCGACCGCCTACTCGGCGAATCTCTCCGGGGCGAACCAGCGGCCCCCCGTTACCACCTCCGCGACCGGCCTGGTCGGCCTGACCCTCAAGGGCCGCACCCTGACCGTCCTGGGGACCTTTCAGAACCTGTCCTCAGAGGCAATCGGGGCTCACATCCACGGACCGGCCGACGAGAACACGAACGCCTCGGTGCTGTTTCCCCTGACCATCGATCAGGTGACCAACGGGGCGAGAAGCGGCCGGGTCACGGGGACCTTCACGCTCACCGATCAGCAGATGGAGTGGCTGAATAACCGCATGCTGTACGTGAATGTTCATTCGCAAGCTCATCCGGACGGTGAGATTCGCGGGCAGGTCGAGCGGCTGCTGAAGTGACCGGGGGCGGGTGCGGGAGGGGCAGGCCGGACCGTGCCTCTCCCGTACTTCCGGTGAGCGCCGCGCGCTGCCGCTTTCCGTGCCTGGAGGTCACGATGAGAACAAGCCTTGCTCTGATGCTTGACGGCCTGAACTTCAGGCCGTCTGCATTCCTCCCACTTTTATGCTTCCTTGAAGCCAACAACTTGCCACAACCCCCGCGAGTGCAGTTCCCACACGAGCTCGTCGAACACCTCTTCACTCCCGCAGGCTGGATCGCACGGCCAACGGCCAGACGAACCCCAGCAGCAGCAGCGTGACCGCGAGGCCGGGCATCAGCCAGGTGCTGGGCACGTTCAGTCCGGCCAGGGCCGCGCCCAAGCTCAACCCGGCGGCATTACTGGTCAGGAGCGCGCCCAGCGCCCGGCCACGGACCTCCTCCGGGATGGTGCGTTGCAGCCGGGTCATGCCCGCCACCTCCAGCAGCCCCAGGCTCAGGCCGAGGACAGCGCCCCCCACCCACCAGCCCTGGAGGTGCGCAGCCGCGAGTAGGGTCAGGCCGGGCACGACGAGCAGCCGCCCCAGATTGATGAGGGCATCGGTTCCCAGCCGACGTGACAGCGGGGTCACCATCGCGATCCCCGCCAGGGCACCCAAGGCAACCAGCATCTCGAACACGGCGTAGTCGGGCGCGCCCCGCCCCAGCGCCGTCATTGCCAGGGGCGCGCGGACGTTGACGACGTTGAGGGCGAGGTTCATCAGTCCACTGAGGAGCATGACCGCCCGCAGGACCGGGTGACTCAGGCACAGTCGCAGGCCGGTGAGAATGTCCTGCAAGGCCCCCTGCCGTCTTCCCGGCTGCCCTGGGTGGTTGCGCCGGAGAGGCAGCAGGGGAGTGGCGGCGGCCAGTGCGAGGATGAATGGTACGGCGAGCAGCAGTGTACCCCCACTCCCCAGCAGCTTGACGAGCCCGCCGCCCACCCCATACCCGATCAGCGGGGCTCCCATTAGCGCCGCGCTGAGCAGGCTGTTCGCCCGAGGCAGGTCGTGTTCGGGCACCAGCTGGGGCAGCAGGGCCGCCCCGGTCGTGAAGGTCAGGGTGGCCAGGGCTCCGTTGAGAAAGGCGAGCAGGCACAGGGCGAACAGTGGGACATGGAGGTGGAAGGCGAGCAGGCCCACGAGGGTGATGCCCAGGCCCCGAACAACCGAGCACAGCGTCAGCAGCAGACGCGGGGAGTGGCGGTCGGCCAGCAGGCCGTACAGCGGGCCGAGGAAGCGGGGTAGGCTGCCAGCCAGCACCACGGCCCCTACACTCGCGGCGCCACCCCCAACAGCGAGGGCCAGGAACGGAACAGCCACCGAAACGGCAGCGTCCCCCAGAGCGCCAGCGCTCAGCGCACTCCAGTAGGCGAGGAAGGAGCGGCTGAGGGGCCGGGAAGTCCATGCGGCGGTCATCCCTTAGGGTGTGCGGTACGCTCCTGAAAATGCGACAGACTATTTTGGGTTCGGTGCTGGGGGAACCGTGGACCGTGGAGGACCCCGAGCAGGCGAGACTCTTGGTGGATCCCGTGGCTCTGCGGCTGTTCAGTCCCTTTCTGGCACGCGAGGCCAGCGCCTCCCAGGCAGCACGGGAGGCCGGGGTGAGCGTGGAGCGCATGCTGTACCGGGTGGGACAGTTCCTGAGGCATGGCCTGCTGAAGGTGGTGCGCGAAGAGCCCCGCGCGGGACGGCCCGTCCGGATCTACCGCTCGGTGGCCGACGCCTACCAAGTGCCGTTCCACCTCACGCCCTTTGCCGACCTGGAGGCACTGATTCACGAGCAGGCAGATCCTGCCGACCGCAGGCGAAATCGCGCGATGGCTCGCCTGCTGAACCGTCAAGGCCTGACCAGACGGCTGGTCTACCGTGATGCCCGCAGCGGTGATGTCCACACGGTGACGGACCTGCCTCAGCAGTCCGGGTGGGACGGACTGATCGGGTGCTGGCCCGCAGGCGACTTCACCGGTATTTTTTGGCTGGAAGAGGAGACCGCCCGGGAGATCTCCAACCGCTTCCGTGACCTGCTGGGGTTGCTGCGTCAGGCCACCCTCCCCGAGGGGAGAGGTCGCCCCTTCCAACTGCAGGTGGCCCTGACGCCCCTGGAACCTGAAGACCTCTCCTGATCCGGCCCTCCGGTCATGGGGCCTGCTGCCCGAGTGGAGCCGATCATTCGCCGTGCCCTGCGGGAACCCGAAGGCTTTGCCCAGCGCTTCGCCTCCTGCGGGGTGGCTCGGGTCGTCGTGGACCACCTGCACCCGCGGGCCGGTGACCCCAACCAGTCGGGTAGCACCTGGGACGGTTGTGGCCAGTTGTTGGAGTAGGGTGACGCGGTGCTGAGCAGTCAAAAGCTCCCCGGCTACCGATTCCCCCTCGCGGTCATCGGCTACGCCGTCTGGCTCTACCACCGGTTCACCCTGAGCTACCGCGATGTCGAAGAACTCCTGCTGTAACGGGGTATCTGCGTGACCCGCGAGTCCATTCGGACTTGGTGTATCAAGTTTAGCGATCTCTTCGCCCAGGGCCTCCGTCACCGGGAACCCCGTCGGGGTTCCCGATGGCATCTCGGCGAAATGTGCGTGGACGTGGGCGGCATCAAACACTGGTTGTAGCGGGCAGTCGACGAACACAGCTCCATGCTGGACGTTTTCCTTCAGCAAGACCGCGATACCAAGGCGGCTAAATCGTTCTTTGGTCGGTTGCTGGGGCAATACGATGTGCTGGAGGTCATTCATACCGACAAGCTCTGGAGCTATGGTGCGGCCCTGCGTGAGCTTCCCGTGCTTCACTCCGCGGAGTACGTCCAGGTGGTCTCCACAGCCCGCTGCAACAACCTCGTCGAGCAGTCCCATCGCAGGGCACGGTGGCAGGAACGGCAACAGCACGGATTTCGCTCACGAAAACGGGCGCAAGGCTTTCTCAACCTGCACGCCCGCATCAGCCACCTCCATCACACGGCTCGCTCCACCGTTTCCGCTCCCCACCGTCGACATCATCAATAAGCTGCTTTCAAGACATGGCAAGAAACCGTGAGGCAGGCGGCCTGACCTTCAGGCCGCCTGCCTTCCTGAGGCCCCGCTGCTTCCTTGATGCCAACAACTTGCCACAACCCTCTACCCCAACCCAGCCTCTTTTCACGGACCATCTTAGGGTCCTGCGGGACGCTTAGAGAGCAGGCCGACCTCTGGCTGGAGGTGTAGAAGCAGTGAGGGAGGCCTCCTCTGTGCAGGACGGCCTCCTGCCGGAGCCTAGTCCCAATCGGCGATGTACTGCCGCCGGGGGTCGGCCCCAGGTGTCAGGGTCGAGCGTCCTCCCGTGTGCACCAGATGGTCCATGTACCGCTGCGAGAGCCCCTGGACGAGCATCTCGGCCACGTGCCCGACGTCGGTCCCCAGGGGATGAACAAAGACCTCGGGGACAGTGAACTCGTTGATCTGGGCGCCCTGCACCCGCAGCTCTCCCCCGTAGGTGACGGCGAGCGGGAGCTGCACCCGGAAGACCGGGCTCTTGAGCCCGTCCAGCGGCAGCCGCATCAGAACGAGCCACGTGACGCCTCCCGCCTCGTCTGGCGTAGTGGGGGGACCGTCGAGCGGCCGGACGCGGATGTCTTCGTATCCCCGCTGTTCCAGGGCGGCCTGGATCTGGGTTTGCAACTCGGCCAGGTAGGTTTGAGCCCGGCGCTCCACCTCCTGGCGAGCGTGGAGGAGCTGGGCGAAATCCAGGGCGCAGGGCGTGGGGGTGTTCAGGGGTGGTGTGGAGGACTGGTCTCCGCGTCCGCCGGGGGTAGGTGAGGTCGTCATGGTTGCCCCAGCATGACGGGATCGGGGAGGCAGGCGCTCCTGACGGGTTGAAGGCGGATTGACGGGGGTTGCGGCGTGTTCCCGAATTACCTGAACGCAACTTCATAAAAGCGGGGAGGGAGGTGGATGCCGGGACCAGGAGACTGCTTCTCAGCTCATGGGAAAGGGCCGAGGAGGTGAGGGGTGAACCGCTTAATTGAGCGAGGCTGGCCGAGCGTGCGCAGAAGTTTGTGGGTTGGGCTGGCAGAAAGCATCCTGAAGAAAGGAGCTCTGTATGCCCAAACCGAAGGACAAGCCCCTCTTCGACCCCGCGCTGCTCGACGCTGCCCTCGAAGGCCGTCGTACCGCTATGGACGTCGGCGACCTCATCCAGCAGTTCACCAAGGCGATCCTGGAACGCGCTCTGGATGCCGAGTTGACGCACCATCTCGGTCATGAAACCCGGCAGGCCGTGGGCAATCCGAGCGGCAACATCCGCAATGGAAAAAGCAAAAAGACCCTG
>NZ_KB906414.1 GCF_000381345.1 Deinococcus apachensis DSM 19763
ATGAAGAACACCCGGAGCCGACCCCCTCAGTCTAGCCTCTGTGCCCTGCTGGCTCAGCACTTTCCGCTCGATCCCCGTCGGCTCACCGTCCTGAGTGCCCTGATCCTCGCGGTCATTCAGGCGCGCAGCGTCGTCTTGTACCAGCTCGTCCAGCTCATCGATCTCCCAGGCTCGGACGAGACGGTGTACCAGCGCCTGAGGCGCTTCGTGCAGTTCGCCCTCCCCGACCTGCTGGTCGCCCGCTTCGTCCTGGCCCACCTGCACGACGAGCAGCACTGGCTGCTCGTCCTCGACCGGACCAACTGGAAGCTGGGCCAGCACGACATCAATATCCTCTTACTCAGCGTGCGCTGGCAGAGTTTCAGCTTCCCGCTGGTCTGGACGCTGCTGCCGCACAGCGGGAACAGCACCATGACCACCCGCATTGCCCTGGTCGAGCGCCTGCTTCCCCTGCTCCAGGGCCGGAGAGTGTTCCTGACCGCCGACCGGGAGTTCATCGGCAGCGAGTGGTTCGTGGCCCTGCGCCGCATGAACCTCTCCCCAGTCATTCGTCTGCGAGCCGACAGTGTGGTCGAAGGCTCACCCGTCTGGGTGAGGTTCAAGAAGATGCGGCCGGGCGAGTTGCGGGTCTGGTACAAGCCCGTTCAGGTCTATGGCGTGACGCTGCGCGTTCTGGCATGCCAGAACGCCTCCCGAGAGACCCTCTTCCTGGCCTACCAGGGACACGCCGGACCCGCCCTGAAACGCTACGCCCTGCGCTGGACCGCGGAGAACATGCACCAGGCCCTGAAGTCCAGGGGCTTTTTTCTGGAGAGCACTCACCTCACCAATCCCGCCCGGGTCTCCACCCTCTTGGCCGTCGTCGCGCTGGCCTTTGTGTGGTGCTGTCTGATCGGGGAGTTCGAGCAGCAGCGTGACCCGTCACGCTGCCTCAGACACGGCTATCCCCCCAAAAGCCTCTTCAGGCGTGGCCTCGATGCCCTTCGTGCCGTGCTGAGCAAGCCGAGAAGTGGCTTTGGGCGGGCGTTTCCCCTCTTCCTCGCTCCTTTTGACCCCTAGAGAGGTCCGGTACATATCGTCTCCAAGCGGATTTCTCCAAACTGTGGCCAACATTGTCTCTTAACCATTGTTTTTCCTCTTGTGAAATTTCTATCTCTATTTGAATTATCATTGGTAAATTGCGATTTTGAAATTGACTCAACAACTCTTGAGTCTGGTTGACGCTTATTTGAAATTCAGAGAACCAATGTTGCCATTCATTTGGCTGGTAACCACCGTATATGGACTTCAACATGCGTATTGCGTCAAATATGCATGACTTTCCACACCCGTTTGGTCCAGCTATAACAACAACATCAGACAAATCTCTCACAGAGAGACGGGTTATGGCACGGAAATTTTCTATATGGATTCCCTTGATACGCATAACCAGCATTGTATCAAATTTTTTGGTATGGCATAGCTACAACTTTATTAGAACGTTTGGCAATTAAGCCGCGCTACTCTTTGTAATAGAGTAGATCAGAAACGTCTATTTGGCGCCCAGTCATCCTTCTCAACTGACTAATCACGGCATTCAATACAGAAAGATCAACTCGTTCGGATTTTCCACGGGCAAGGGCGTATATAGTATTTCTACTGACTTGACCATCAAGCAACTGTGAAAGTCGGTATGGAGTAATGCCTTCCTGCTCCAACAAGTGCTTCAACTGCCACTCGATCATGTCACCACTATACGCATTCAAGTGATAATACCACAATCTTGACACTAGTACCAAGAAGATGGTAATATAACGTCACCTGAGAGGGACGGGCCTAGGAAACTCTGCCCCTCGCAGGAATCCCAGTTGAGGTGAGATCGTGGATGAGTTTAGCACCGTAGTTAGAGGCAACCCCAAGCCCGGAGTCGTCTTCGAACGTACTGCTGAGGGGGAGCGAGTCATCCTCAACCCGGACATCTCAGTAACTGTGGAGCGAGAAGGGCTCTGCACCACCCTCATCCCCAGCTATGAACAGTGGCTCTCCTGGCAAGTGGACTGCTTCAACGCGCTGGTTGGGCTTCTCCCCGAGATCAAGCTTGGAGAGGTCGGCATCCGCATGGGCCAGAACTATGAGGCTGAGGTCGTGGCCGCCTTCGCCCTCCGCAGCTTCTACGCTGCCTAAACAGATAGGAAAAGACAGAGGCTGTCCCAGTTGCTCGGATGGCCTCTGCTTCTGTTGAATAGGGGTGGGGGGTACTTTTCCTGGCGGAAGGCAGTACAGGCGCTGGTAGGCACCCACACATTTTTTAGCCACACTGAAATTTGAGGCGGAAAAGGAAAACTTAGGTGTAGGAGATATCGGGGCTGCTGATCGGCGAAGCGCTACCTCCCCTACACAGGTTCATTTTGGTGCGGGTAAGGGAAAGCGTGCTCAAAAGGCTCAAAAACCGTGGCCCTCTCTCACCTTCGCTTCCTCTATCTCCTCCCCACGCTTCAAAACTCGGGGTGGTAGAAGTGAGCCAGGACTTCTGGGATCTCGTATAGCAACCAGACTCCAGATGTCCTGACTCATACAACTCTCACGTAGGAGGGGGTGCCTGTTAGGCTGCTAAGGTGTCCTCCTTGGTCTGAGCCAGCTCTCGCTCACTCTCAGGCTTGCGTCGCTCCGCTAGTCGCTGCATCAACTCCCGTGCAACAGGATCGATTTGGTACTTCCTCTCCTGCGTGCCGCCGTCATCCCTGATTCTTGATGTCTCCTTGGCAACGAGCCCTAGTTGCTTCAGGTACTTGTTCAGGGTCTTGATCGGCTGCTCACCCACGTTCTCGGGAACAGCAAACCCCAGGTCCTTCACTACCTGGTCTGCTTCCGATTGCATGAACTCAGCAAACGCGGCCAAAACGTCTGCACTGAGAGGCCCGTCCTGCTTATATCCACCGTACGTGGCCTCAATCCTCTTCCGAAGGTCCGTCTGGAGGGCCAGAATTTCCTTGTCTGGGATGATTTCGGTGGCAAACGTCTGGTCCCGGTGAATCAACTGTTCAGTGGACACAGCGAGTGCCTCGAACGCCCGAATCTGAGAGGACAGCCTCTTCAGAGGTGTCTTGATCAGCTCCCCGAGGTCCTCGGCAGAGTTTCCATTCAACTGCCTGTAGTAGAAGCGTTCGAGCTTGTACTCCTGCTCCGTTGTCAGGCTCCCCTTCTCCTTCTGCACGGCCTCCGCCTCCGGTCGGCTGATGTCTTCAGCGTTCGTGACGCCTTTCACACGTTCCGCTTCAAACTCCGCATTCGCCTTCGCCAGAGCTTGCTTCGTTTCCTCCGCCCTCTCGACATCCTGAACGTTGTTCTGGGTGAGAGTAAACCCGAGTTGCTGGGCCATCGAAACGAAGTGAGCCTTCAGCTCTGAGTGGCTGACGTTGTTGGCGGCCTCCTGCTCGCTGACGAGAGTGAGGTACGTGTTCCACTTCGCGTCGAACGCCCATTTGCCCGTCACCTCGTTCAAGGTCATCAGGTTCCTGTAGTCGTCCTTGGTCTTGAAGTACCGCTGGTACAGCACCGCAGGATCCGTTTCCCGTTCTTCCGTCTTTGGGGTGACCCATACTTTGATGAGGGCCTTCTCGTCCCTGACACGGTTTACGGCCTGCATCAGGTCCTTGTGGTTCTGACTTCCACCGTCGGCAAAGAGGTACACCTCCTCGAAGTGCTTCACACTGATGTCAACACCCGTGAAGAGGGTCGGTGAGTACACCAGGACCTAGTAGTTCTGCACCTGAGTTGGGATGTTGGTGATGAAGTCCTGCACCAAGGCCGTCTGGCTGTTCTTGGAGTTCACCTTGAGGAGCTTCAGGTCGGAGTGTTTCTCCTTAAGGGCTCGCTCCAGGGCTTCCGTAAGGCTCCGGCTGTCACAGGCGACCACGACGTTACGTCCGTTCCGCACAGCGTCAAACAGCTCGGCTTGCAGCGTGAGCTTGCTCTTGAACAGCTGCATGGCTCGCCCCTTCGGGCGCCAAGTGTTCTCCAGGAAGTAGTAGTCGCTCACGTTCATCCGGTTCATCAGGTAGGTGATATCCGGATCCCCAGCGTCCGCATCACTGGCAATCACCTGCTTGGCGTTCTTCAGGACCCACCCGAAGGTCGAGAGGATTGAGGAGCGGTTCTCCTTGCAGGTGTCCCCCGCGAGGTGGTTCAACCCCTGGGTGAATTCGTCCAGGATCACCAAAGCGTCCCTATAGTTGCCCGGTGTGAGCTTGTACAGGCTGTCGTATGTGACGGCGAGACTTCGCGTGCAGCTGGACAGGTCCGCGACGCTTTCGTAGTTGTCGATTCCGAAGCGAGCACTGATCTGCTTCAGGAGGGTTCGGCGGTGAGCGATCACCAGCACTTTCCCCTTTGCCTCGGTGTGCTTTCTGACCAGCTTCTCGATGGCGGTGGTCTTCCCCGTCCCCTGGTAGCTCTTCAGAATCACCAGCTTGTCCGAGCTCGTGATGTCCGGGAGGTGCCTAGCCTCAATCGTTTCCGTGGGACGATGAACGCGCTGTACCGCAGACATCTTGGGGGCACGAACATACCCGTGCTCCCTGGCAAGGTAGAACAGGCTTGCAATCGTCACGTCCCGGCTCGTGAAGCTGTGGACCTTCTGTGGAATGTTCCAGCCGTCCGTACTGGGGCTCCATGCCTCGGCAAGCTCTATCGCCTTGGCAGCCCCGAACTGGGACCAAAGAGCCATGAGGACAGTCAGGCACTGGTTGTAGTTGCCGGTCCCCGGAGCTCTCTGGGGGATGCACTTGAGCGCCTCCACCACTTCCGCCTCATCCACGTTCGAGGGAGCCGCCGCGTTGAGCGAGGACTTGCCCGCCTTACCAGCTGGCTTAGGCTTGATGGGCTTGACCTCCTCGACCAGGAGCTCATCCAGGGCAAGCTCTGAGAGCTGAACGTCCTGCTGGAGTGGAACCTCGGCCTGCGTGTTGCCGTAGAACATCCGGCAAGCGTCCTTGCAGCTCGCGTCTGCCGCGGGATACTTCCTCAGCAGGTTACAGAGGACCGTCTCCACCTGCTTCCGGTCCGTCAGGTCCCGTGGGAGAGCCCATAGAACCCTGAACTTGTCCGTCGTCCCATCCTTGCGGTGGTTAACGCTTGTGTAGATCAGGCAGGCCTGCTCCGTAATGTACGTGTCGTCTAAGGCATCGGCCAGAGTAAAGCCGCCATCGAAATCGAGTGCGACAAAACCGCTTGAGTTGAAGTTGCCCTTGTTGCGCGCTCTACCGACATAGTCGGCAGAGATGGCATGCCCGCTCTGGACAGCCTGTGCAATCTCCTCAACACTCAAACACTGCGTCTCGAAATGGTTGTTGAAATCTCTCTCTAGGTGATCCTTGTCTCGAACAGACTGGTTCACCGAAATGGTTATTCTCTTTTTCATGTATTCCTCTCGAAATGGTTACCGCCCTCTCGATGCGGCAGAATTGAAAACGTATCCGAAAATGGCCAACTGTGTCGAGCTTGAGCTACGACACCAAAAAATGGTCTATAGGCTACTCAAGTGTCCTCTCAGCACCTAAGGTGCCGTGACGACTTAACTGCGCCCATCATTTACCCCCACACCAACTCTCGCCGTTTCACGCTCCAGCGAGGGCAGTAAGTACTCGCTCCAAAATCTCCCCGTCTTACACATGAGTGGGTACTCTGTGTGTCAGCCCTTATAGGATCCACCAGTAGGCACCCAAAATGTGGGCACTGATATGCTCCGCCAAAAGCTGAAGGGTGAGCCATAGCCTGTGGCACCCTCAAACGAGGAAGCGTCCACTTGCCATGTCGAGCTGACCGATTACCCCTTCTCCAGCTGAAACAGCCCTGATTGTCAACTCGCGGCAGGACAACTGTCCCCGCTGTGGCACCCACGGTGACAGATCATGAAGGTGATGTCAAGGGGGGACTCATCCATCTCTTAAGGGATGTTGGCTCGCCAGCCTCGTGAAGCGACTCAAGACCGACACCCCGGTTGTTGTGACAACCAATCCCTTGCAGCCCGCACGGCAGGGTCTTGCTCCGAACCGAATTGGGACCAGTCAGTGCCTACCGTTTGATCGGGTTGTATGCGTCCCTCGTACGTGCGTCCGCTACGGTCCTGAGAGAGTGCCCCTGTCAGCACCAATAAGGCTCCATCGCTGAGCGGCTGAGACACATTTCCGGTAGGGATACCTCGGGTCGCCTCACCAAAGCTCCGGGTGTCCGGACGGCCCCTGAACGCAATGGTGGTCATCTCTCCCGAACTGGCCGTCAACCGGCTCGTGAGGACCGCGACGGGTGGGGAGGGCCGTTTAAGCTGGTACGGATGACTTACGGAGGAAAGTGTCTCCCCTCCAAGCTGCGACGTGCCCTTCTGGTACGTCCACTCGGATGTCCCCTGTGCGTCGATGAAGGACCCGAGCTTGCCCTCACCAAGGATGGGTCCCACCCCCGCCAGCATTGTCCACATGTTCCCGCCGCGATTCCGCCGCAAGTCCACGATCCAGCCACAGGTCGGGGTCTCGTCAATTCGCCGAATAAGGCCTTGCGCCAGCTCCGCGTAGGAGCCCTGACCTGCGATGGTTCCGTCACCGATATGCATAGGCAGTTGGAGGTACCCGACATCGCCAGGCAACCTTCGTCCCTCTGGCGGCGTGTTTTCTGACACAGAGGCGGCACCCAGATTCATGGTGATCGACGCCTGCTGGCCGGACTTCTTGACCCTCAATTGCCAGGAGTCCCCTCCGAACTCGACAATCAGTCCCAGAACGTCGGCCCGGAGGGGCTGACCATTCATCGCCTCGATCGTGTCCCCCACCTGAATTCCGGCGGTCGCGGCGGGACTGTTGGGGCGAACAATCGCCACGGTGCCTTCCGGATACAGAACGGTGATCCCCAGACCAGCACGTTGGCCCCGCTCAAGGGCACGAGCTTCTTCAGGCGTGTAGAACCGGCTGTGATGGTCATTCAGCTTGTCCAGGACGAGGCGAATCACGGGGTAGGTGTCCGCGGTACTCATGGCGTCCTTGGCCTGCTCGGCCGCTTGTGCCCGCACCTGAGGCCAGTCAAGCGTGTTCCGCTTGAGGGCATTCTGCTCGATGAACGCAAGAGCCTTGTCCAAGTACGTCATCGCAGACAGATGCGCGATGGTGGCTTCAGGGGAGGATGGGACGGTCTGCGCAGCCGTGGGAGCCCCAACTCCCAGGAGCAAAACGGTTGCCAAGAACAGCCCTCGTTTCATCTGGTCCCCTCCAATGGTGGAGCCCACACCCTGGGCCTCTTCTCCATAAATCCCCTTTAGACTCAACGTCCCAGGAACCGAATGCAGGAAGAACTACAGTCTAGTCGAGGCCCTATTCCAACGTAAAGCGTGCGTTGGTCCAACCTTCCACTGCCTCCTGGGCTCATCTCCTGTCACTGCAGCTTGCATCAAGCGATCACTAGGGCGTGTAGGCCAGGGTGCGCTGACGTTATCCGTCCGGCATGATGAGTCATGACGGCCTCCCCCGCGCCCTTCACCATTCGCGAACCCACCCCGGACGACCTCCCGGCCATCGTCGCCATCATCAACACCGAAGAGGCCAAGCCCTACACCCCCGAAGCCTTCGCCCAGCGGACACAAGAGATCCGACAACAGTGCGGCTTCTTCCAGGAGTGGGTGATCGAAAACGACCGCGACCGCATCACCGGAACCGTCCGGCTGCACAGCCCACCGCTCCCCACCCAGGAATTCGGCTTCCAGCTTGTCGTGGCCCCCAACGCCCGTGAACGTGGGTACGGTTCGGCTCTGCTGGCCCGCGTTCTCGATTCTGCACGCGCTCAGGGTGCCGAACGCCTCGAGACCGAGGTGCGTGAGACGAATCCAGCGTCACGCGCCTGGGCGGAGCGACGTGGCTTCTCCCTGCACTTCCACCGCTTCGAGTCCGCCCTCGACCTCACCACCTTCGACGAAGCCGCCCACACTGACCTCCAAGGGCGTCTGGCGAGTGCGGACATCACCTGGCAGGACATGGACGTGCTGGGCCGTGACGAGGCGAACTGGACGCGGCTGTACACCTTCTTCGCTGAGCGAGACTACGATTCACCGGATATGCAGGGGGAGCCGCGATTGACGGTCGAGCAGGCCCGGCACATGCTGCGAAAGAATCCGACCGTGCAGCCGGGGGGGATCGTGCTGGCGACGCGGGGCGAGGACTGGCTGGGGATGAGCGTGATGGCGCGGCATCCACGTGGGGCGTACAACTACTTCACGGGGGTGGTGCCGGAAGCGCGGGGGATGGGGGTGGCACGGGCGTTGAAGGTGGAGGTGATCCGGCGGGCACGGGCGGCGGGGTTCACGGGGATGTTCACCAACAACCTCAGTGTGAATGCACCGATGCTGGCGGTGAACCGGCGCCTGGGGTTCGAGCCGCGCCCGGGCTTGTGGGTGATGAGGCGGCGCCTCTCGTAACCCTGCCTCAGCACCTCTGGCCTACACGGCCTAGAGCCGGTCCACTGGCGAGAAGCGCAGATGTGCGGCTTTTAGGTCATCGTCCAGAAAGGTCACGTACCTCCGGGTCATGTCCAGGCTGCTGTGGCCCATGATCTGCTGGAGGGTGAACACGTCTCCCCCATTGCGCAGGAACTCCACGGCGAACCCTCGGCGGAAGGCATGAGGGGCACAGGCCTCACGGGCTATACCCACGCTCTTGGCCAGCTTTGCCAGTCGTATCCCTACGCCTTCTCGGGTCAATGGCTGCCCGCAGCGACTGAGGAAGACATGACGGACTCCCGCATGCTTCTGCCGTCTCTCCCGCCGGATATACCCGGTAATCGCCGTCATAGCCTTAGACCCAACAGGCACGAACCGCTCCTTAGCACCCTTGCCCATCACTCGGATCAAGCCTCGCTCAAACTGCAAGTCCTCCAGCCTCAACCCGATCAGCTCATGCACCCGCACGCCGGTGTCGAACAGGGTGAGGACGATAGCCAGGTCCCGGAGGGGCTGCTCGCTCTTCTTGCACGCTTTCTGGAGGGCCTGAGCGGTGACAGTGGTGACCGTAGGCTGCCGCTCCTTGGGAAGGCTAGGGAGTTCCAGACGCTTCGCCGGATTCCGCTGGATGAGCTCTTCCTTCTCCGCCCAGTTGAACACAGCCTTAACAGCCCGAGCATGGGCATGAATCCCTCCTGGGCCTAACCCCTGCTCCTCCAGCCATAGAAGGAAGGCTCGGAGGTGGCTGACCGTCAACGTAGCGACCTCGGCCTCTATGCCCTGCTCCTGGAGGAAACGGGAGAGGGTACGGCGGGTGACGTCGTAGTTGGCGAGGGTGTTCTTGCTGCGGCGCTTGACCTTCAGGTGGTAGGCGAACTGCTGCCAGAGGGCGTCTGTGCTCATGCACGAGCTCCTTTCCGACAGTGTTTTGGCGAAGTTGGGGAGCGCACAACAACGTGTAACGTTGGTGTCCAAACCAAGCCTGATAAGCGTCTCTAAAAGCAGAAAACCCCGTCGTAGACAGGGTTTTCGTATCTGGTACGGAAGGGCAGATTTGAACTGCCGACCTCACGCTTATCAGGCGTGCGCTCTAACCAACTGAGCTACTCCCGTGTCCTTGTTGACGCACCGCCGGAGCGGGCGGGAGTCAATCTAGCAGGGGGACCCCGGAGTGTCAACGCCTGGACCCGATTCGTTCAGTCCGCCGTGACCTGCACCCCACGCCAGAAGGCAACCCGTCCGGCGATCTGCCGCGCGGCCTCACTGGGCTCGGGGTAGAACCAGGCAGCGTCGGGATTCTCTTGGCCGTCCACGCGCAGGGTGTAGTACGAGGCGGTGCCCTTCCACGGGCAGACGGTGTGGGTCTGGCTCGCTTGCAGGTACTCCGACCTCACGCTCCCCAGGGGGAAGTAATGGTTGCCCTCCACAACTACCGTGTCGTCCGACTCGGCGATGACCTGGCTGTTCCAGATGGCTTTCATACCCCACTGTACAGGCAAAGATCAGAAATGAACCGTCAGTCAATTGACAGGCAAGTACGAGTGGGCTTCCAATGAGCAGGAAATGAAACGTTTCCAGAAGATGGGGCACATCGGCGCCATGGCCGTCCTGACGCTGTCCCTGTCCGCCTGCGGTGTCTTCAAGGCCCCCGAGCCGGGGGGCAACACCCGCGCCTGGCAGGACGAGGTGATCTATTTCGCCATGACTGACCGCTTCGCCAACGGGAACACGGCGAACGACAATGGCCCCAACCGCAATGAGGGCGACCGCGCGGACAGGACCAATCCGCTCGGTTGGCACGGCGGGGACTTCGCGGGGCTGAAGGCGAAGATCGAGGAGGGCTATTTCAAGCGGATGGGGTTTACCGCGATCTGGATCAGCCCGGTGGTCTTGCAGGTTCCGGCCATCGCCGGGCCGACGAGCGGACCGAACACAGGCAAGCTCTTCGCGGGCTACCACGGCTACTGGGCCGAGGACTTCTTGAAGGTAGACCCGCACTTCGGAACCTTGGACGAGTACAAGTCGTTGATCCAGACCGCGCACCGGAACAACATCAGGATCATTCAGGACATCGTGGTGAACCACGCGGGGTACGACTCGACGCTCACAAAGTCCCATCCTGACTGGTTCCACACGCAGGCCGAGTGCGATGCCAGCACCAACAAGCGGGTGGACTGTCCGCTAGCGGGCCTGCCCGACTTCAAGCAGGAACTGCCCGAGGTCACGAAGTACCTCAACGACTTCGTGAACTACTGGCGGAAGGAAACCGGCATCGACGGGCTGCGGATCGACACCATGCAGCACGTGCCCGACAGCTACTGGCAGCAGTTCTTCGCAGCGGGCGGGCCGGGCGACCCCTCCAAAATCTGGTCGGTGGGTGAGGTGTTCAACGGTGACCCCAGCTTCCTGGCCCACTACATGAACGACCTGGGTTCGCCCAGCGTGTTCGACTTCGCGCTGTACTTCGCCATCAAGGACCAGTTGTCGAGCGCGGGCGGCAACCTGGGCGCCGTGGCAGACGTGTTCGCGCGGGACGGCGCGTACCGGGACCCCACACGGCTGACGACCTTCGTGGACAACCACGACGTGCGCCGCTTCGTGAGCGAGGTGGAGGAACGCGGCAGGACGGCGGCGCAGGCGAGCGAACGGCTCGACCTGGCCCTAAGCCTGATCTACACCTCGCGCGGCACGCCGAGCGTGTACCAGGGCACCGAGATCGCGCAGCCCGGGCTGGGTGACCCCTACGACTACCCGCTGGGGCAGGGTAACCGCGAGGATATGAACTTCGCGGCCCTCTCGCAGAGCACCATCGACGAGCGGCTGGCGGCTCTCGCCGCGGCCCGCGCGAAGTACCGGGCGCTGACACGCGGCGCGCAGCAGGAACTGTGGCGGCCGAACGGCGGGGCGCCCATCTTCGCCTACCGCCGGGTCGTGACGGACGGCAAGGGCGGGCAGCCCGTCGTCGTCGTGATGAACAACGGTGACACGCCCGTGGACCTCGCCACCCTGAGCGGGGGCGGCATCCCGCTGCTGGGCACTTTCGGTGGGACGACGCTGACGGAGATCACCGGGCGGACCAGTGGCCTGAGCATCAGCGGCGGGAAGGTGGTGGGTACGGTCCCGGCCCGCTCCGCCCTCGTAGTAACGGCCCCGGCGGGCAGCGGCAGCACGGGCACGGTGAACCCCAGCCTGCCGGAGGTGACGGGGCTGAGCGCGAAGGCCGGGGACAGTGCCGTGCAGCTCACGTGGATGGCTTCCACAGACGCCAACGTCACCGGCTACCGCATCTACGCGCGCACTGGAAATGGGCAGGAGCGGCTGCTGAACTTCGCCCCGCTGCCCAAAGATCAGACGAGCTACCTCGCCTCGGGCATTCCCAACGACCAGGAGACAACGTTCCGGGTGGTCACGGTGGACACGCAGGGCGCCGAGAGCAAGGGCGTCAGCGTGAAGGCCACGCCGAGCAGCAAGAACACGGTCAAGGTGACCTTCACGGTGGACGCGCGCAGCCAGGGCAACGGCCCGATTGAGTTGCGCCGCTTCGATACCGGCTCGCAGGTCGAGTACCCCATGACGCAGGTCAGCCGGGGCGTCTGGAAGACGGAGATTGATCTCCCCCTCTTCCGCGAGATCAAGTTCAAGTTCGGCAACGACGGCCCGGCCGCCAAGAACAGCGGCTACGAGGGACCCGGACAGCCCGACCGCAGCTACGTGGTGGGAACCAATAACAACGCCTACAGCGGCACGTACGACTTCATCAACCAGCCCGTGCCGCCCACCATCGAGGGCAAGGTGACGGGGGCGGGCACGCCGCTGGCAAACGCGCTGGTCGAGGCCACGACCGCCAACCCCGACTTGAACTACGCGATCACCTTCCCGGACGGCACGTATACGATGTTCGTCCCGGCAGGCACCCAAACTCTGCGGGCCACGGCAAACGGTTATCAGACGGCGGAGCGGCAGGCAACCTCTCCGGGCACGGGCGCAGACTTCACCCTCACGCGAGTCGCCGCAGCTCCCAAGTACACCGTTGACGGCAATCTGAGCGACTGGAAGACCCCTAAGGTCAGCTTACAGAGCCCGAACGCCGGAGAGTTCGGTGCGAACAACAACTGGTTGACCCTTCAGGCAGACAGTGATGCCAACTACCTGTACCTGGCGTACACGTATCTGGTCGAGGGGGACAACAGCGCCATCCTCTATCTCGACACGAAGGCAGGCGCGGGCGCCGCACAGGCCGATAACTTCGAGGCCTGGAAACGGGCGGCGACCTTCAGCGGGAGTATGGGGGGCGTGGACGCCTTTGTTGCCCGGTACAAGGATCAATCCGCTGAACTCCGGCTCGTAAACAGCGACACGGCAACACCTCAAGTCTCCGCTAGCAATTACACGGTCGCTACTTCCGGCGCCCTCCCTAATCAGACCGTTGAGCTCGCCATTCCCTGGTCCGCCCTGGGCCTGAGCGGTGCCCCCGCGAACGGCGTGAACGTGGTGGGCGGCATTTTCGGTGGGGACGGCTATGGCGCGGGGGACATCGTGCCCAACGCCACCAGCACACCTCCCGGTGGGAACACTATCGGTTCGGACGCGGAGCAGCGCCGGGCCACGTTCACCGCGCCCCTCAACGTCAAGTAAGCGCCTACACTCTAGGCGGCGCGGGAGGCTTCCGACCCTGGGGCCTCCCGTTTCCGCTGCGCCGCAGCCTGACACGGGGCTGACATAAAGGCGGAGAATCGAGAGGATTGTCATGGTGCTGTCAAGATTCATGCCGAAAAACCCGCAGTTCAGCGCGAAGTTCGCTGAAGCCGCCCGCAACGCGCACGCCACCGCCCAGGCCCTGGTGGACCTGCTGGAGAACTACACCGACGTGGAGGCCAAGGTGCAGCGCGTGCGCGACCTGGAACACGAGGGGGACCGGATTACCGGCGAGATCACGAACATGCTCGCCTCGTCGTTCATCGTGCCGTTCGACCGCGAGGACATCATCGCGCTGAACAATGAACTCGACGACCTGGTGGACGATATGGAGGACGCGGCGCGCAAGCTCAGCCTGTACGGGGTGGAGCGCCCCCTTCCGCAGATGGCGCAACTGGCCCGGGTGGTCGAGCAGCAGTGCGCGCTGCTGGCCCAGGGCATGCCGCTGATCGAGGACACCGGGCGCATTCAGGAACTCGCCGCTCTGGCCCGCCAGATTCGCACCCTGGAAGACGAGGGCGACACCATCAGCGACGAGGTGCAACGCACCCTCTACCAGGGCGTGACCGACGTGCCGGGCATGATCCGGGCGATGCGCGGCGGCGAGATCGTGAACCTGATCGAGGACGCCTCCGACCAGGCGCAGCGGGTGGCGAAGACCGTCGAGAGCATCCTGCTCAAGAACGCGTGAGCGGGGGCCTCTGACCGATGGAACCTGCCCTTCTCGGCCTGATCGTCATTCTCGCGCTCGCCCTCGCGTTCGATTTCATCAACGGATTTCACGACACCGCCAACGCCATCGCCACCTCGGTCGCCACCAAGGTGCTCACGCCCGCCCAGGCCATCGCCATGTCGGCCGTGCTGAACATCGTCGGGGCGCTCACCGGCACCGCCGTTGCCAAGACCGTGAGCAGCGATATTGTGCCGCAGCAGTTCGCCACGCTGGAACTTGTCGGCGCGGCGGTTCTGAGCGCCATCATCTGGAACCTCTACACCTGGTGGAAAGGGCTGCCCTCCTCCTCCAGCCACGCGCTGATCTTCAGCCTGGTTGGGGCGGGCGTCGCGGCGGGCGGCTGGGGCATCATCATCCCCAAGGGCGTGACCAAGACGCTGGCGGGTCTGGTGACCAGTCCGGTCCTGGGGTTCCTCGTGCCCATCGTGCTGATGTTCCTGCTCTCCTGGCTGATCCTGCGCCGGATGCGGCCCCGCACGGTGACGCGCACCTTCCGCTGGGCGCAGATCTTCAGCGCCGCCTTCATGGCCTTCTCGCACGGCGGCAACGACGCGCAAAAGACCATGGGCATCATGACCTTCGCCCTAAGCGCCTATTTTGGCACCGCATTCGAGACGGTGCCCCTGTGGGTGATCCTCTCGGCCGCGACCGCGATGGGCCTGGGCACCGCCGTCGGCGGCTGGCGCATCATCCGCACGATGGGCTTCAAGGTCGTGGACCTGAAACCCGTGGACGGCTTCGTGGCCGAAACAAGTGCGGCGCTGATTATCGAGACCGCCAGCCGACTGGGCATTCCGGTCAGCACCACGCACACGATCAGCACCGCGATCATGGGCGTGGGCACCACCAAGGGCTTTCGCAAGGTGAAGTGGCAGGTCGCCGGGCGCATCGTGCAGGCGTGGGTGTTCACCATTCCGGTGTGCATCGCGCTGGGCTGGGCGATTCACAAGCTGATCCTGATGACCGGCGTATAACGCGCCGCGACTGCTCAAACAAGAATGCCCCGACCTGAGCTGGGGCGTTTTTTGTCTTCAGCCCAGGCGCACGCTCTCGCCCTCGCACGCCTGGCCCCGCAGGAGAGCGGCCAGCACCTCCGCGCCGCGCACCACGCCCAGGCTGGGTCGGCTGAACAGGGCGTTGGCGTCCACGGCCCAGACCTGCCCCCCGCGCACGGCCCGCAGGTCACTTCGGTCCAGCAGGGTGCGGGCAAACTCGGCATTCTCGGCCAGGCCGTAGCCGCAACACATCACCACGATCACGTCCGGATCGAGGGCCGTCACCTGTGCCCAGGAGGTGCGCCCCGAATCGGTGCCCGCCGCGCCCAGCACGTTCACGCCGCCCACGCGCGCCACCTGCTCGGGCACCCAGTGGCCGCCGTAGAAGGGCGGGTCCACCCACTCCAGCGTCAGGACGCGCGGGGCATGGGGGACGGGCTGAAGGGCCTCCCAGCGGGCCTGCGCCTCCCCGGCGAGGGCATCTCCCCTCTCCCCCACCCCGGCGGCGCGGGCGAGTGAGCGCAGGTCCTCCAGAACTCCGGCAACGCTACGGCCCTCCAAGCTCAGCACCTGTGCGGCGGGCAGGCAGCCGGGCAGGTAACGGACGGCCGTCTCGATGGTCCCCGGCGTGACCGCGCAGACCTCACACACTCCCTGCGTGACCACGAGGTCCGGATTCAGGCGGTCGAGCAGCTCGCCGTCCACCTGATATAGGGCGCGGCCCTCCCGCACCGCCTCGCTCACGGCGCGGTCGATCTCCGCCTGCGGCGCCGAGGGGTCCACGATGGAGCGGGTCAGGACGTGGAGCCCCGCCGCGCCGGGGTGGTCGCAGGAATGACTGACGGCGACGACACTCTCCCCCAGACCGAGGTCGAACAGCAGGTCGGTGGCGCTGGGAAGCAGGCTGGCGATGCGGGGGGAAGGGCGAACGTCCGTCATCCTTCCAGGCTACCCCGTCTCTAGACTGGCGGCGTGTCTGCTGCTGTCCTCCTGATCGTGCTGGCCCTGGCGCTGCTTGCCCTGCTGGTGGCGACCCGGCCCGGTGCCCCGAAGGGCCCCCCCGCGGGCAGGAACGCCGAGCGGTACTGGGAGGAGAAAATCCTGAGGCAGACGCGCGGCAACCGGGGAGCGCTGGAACGGGCGCTAACCGCTAGGCGCCAGAAGTACCCCCACGCTTCACGGGCCGAGTTGCTGGAGATGGTCCACGACGAGTACATGCGGGACCGAAACCGCTCGTGAGCCGTCCACGACCTGAACCGGTGACCAACAACGGCCCTACGGGAGCAACAGCACCTTGCCGCTGCTCTGTCGGCTTTCCAGGAAGGCGTGCGCCCGCGCCCCCTCGGCCAGAGGAAAGCGCCCCGCGATGCGGACCCGGAGGTCCCCCGAACGCACCCGCTCAAACAGGGCGGCGGCCCAGGTCCGGCGGTCCTCCGCCGTTCTCAGGACATTCCACAGGTCGCCCCCCGTGAGGGTCCTGGAGGTGTCCATCAGCATGCGGGGGTCCACGAGGGGCGGGTCTCCCCCGGCCATGCCGTAGAACACGACGTGTCCGCCCACCCGCGCTGCCTCGAAGCTGAGCGGCAGAGTGCGGCCCACCGAGTCGTAGACCACGTCCACGCCCTCTCCCCCGAAACGGCGGGCCGCCGCCACCCAGTCCTCCTCGTAGGTGAGCACCGCCTCGGCACCCGCCTCACGCGCCAGGGCCGCCTTGTCCGGGGAGGAGGTCACGCCCACCACCCTCGCCCCGGCTGCCCGGGCGAGCTGGACGAGGAGCAGCCCCACACCCCCAGCCGCCGCGTGGACGAGCACGGTCTCCCCCTCCCGAACCCCGTGGCTGTCCCGGGTGAGGAACTGCGCCGTGAGCCCCTGGAGCAGCAGGGCCGCCGCCGTCTCGAAGGAGATGTCCCCCGGCAGCGGGATCAGCCTGTCCCCGGGCACCGCCACGAGTTCGGCGTTCGCGTGGGGGCTGTCGGCGAAGGCCACCCGGTCCCCGGCGCGGAAGGGGCTGTCCGCCGGGGCCGTCTCCACCACGCCCGCCGCCTCGTACCCGGCGATGTAGGGCGGCGTTCCCACGAGGTGGTACCGGCCCTGACGGCGGTACACGTCCGCGAAGTTGAGGCCAATCGCGCGGGTCCGCACGAGCACCTCGCCGCCAGCGGGCTTCGGGTCGGGAAGGTCACGGTACTCCAGCACCTCGGGGCCGCCGAAACGGCTGAAGGTGAGGGCCTTCACGGGTTGCTCCGTTCCTGAACCGCCGAAGTCTGGGGGCCGCGGCTGGCCCACAGCTCCACCAATCCGCGCAGGGTCAGGGTCTCGTCGTAGTGGTCGATCTCGCGGCAGATGCCCTCGACCGTGCGGGCAAAACCCCCGGTGGCGACGGCGACCGCGGGACCTGGCAGTTCGGCGCGAATGCGGCGCAGCAGGCCGTCCACCATCTCGGCGTAGCCGAAGACGAGGCCGGACTGGAGGGCATGGACCGTGTTCTTGCCGATGGCGGTGCGCGGGGCCTCCAGCGCGATGCGCGGCAGCTTGGCAGCGCGGGCGAATAGGGCGTCGGCACTGACCTGTGCCCCCGTGGCGAGAATGCCCCCGATAAACCGCCTTCCGCGCCCGATCACGTCGAAGTTGGTGCTCGTGCCGAAATCCACGACGACGGCGTACTCGTGGGCGTCCAGGTACCGCTCCGCCCCGAAGAGGTTGCACAGGCGGTCCGCACCCACGCTGCCCGGCTGGTCGAGTTCGACGGTCACGTCGGGAAGATTCTCGGCGCTCACCTCGAAGGGCTCGACCCCGAAGTGCCGCCACAACGCCAGCGCGTAGTTCTGCCCCACGGGTGGCGCGACGCTGCTCAGCACGGCTGAACGTGGAACGGCGGCGCCCGCGAGGGCAAAGAGGCCGTGCAGTTGCAGCGCCACGTCGTCGGGCAGCATGTCCCGGTTGGTGCGGACGCGCCAGGTGTGGGTCAGGGTCAGGCTCTCGTCCGCGAGGCCCAGCACGGTGCTCGTGTTGCCGATGTCCACGGCGAGGAGGGGGAAAGAGGAGGCGGGCACGGGGGGATTGTACGGCGGCCCGGGCTGACAGCCCTCACGTGAAGGCGCTAGGGTGGGGCGAAGCACAATTCGCCCTGTCCCTGGAGGTTCCCCGTGGAGAAATCGCTGCTGGAGCAGCCGCTCGTTCCCCCCACCGAATCCCTGAAAGCCGCCGCCCCGGTGTCTGGGGAGGCCGCCGCCCGGCTGCTCGCCCTCGACCCACCCGCATACTGGTTGGAGATCGCCCGGGAATTGACCTGGTTCACGCTACCGACCACAGCCCTCGAAGGCGGCCTGGGCGACTTCCGCTATTACCCCGGTGCCACCGGGAACGTCAGCGCGAACTGCCTGGACCGCCACCCGCCGGAGCGCACGGCCCTGCTGTACGAGCGCGAGGACGGCCTGCGTGAGACGTGGACGTACGGGGAACTGACGGACGCAACGGCCCGTTTTGC
This sequence comes from Deinococcus apachensis DSM 19763, assembly GCF_000381345.1. Lineage (NCBI taxonomy): Bacteria > Thermotogati > Deinococcota > Deinococci > Deinococcales > Deinococcaceae > Deinococcus > Deinococcus apachensis. Next base: position 18,366 of record NZ_KB906414.1, read on the forward strand.
CGCCGCGCTGCAAGACCTCGGCGTGGAGAAGGGCGACCGGGTGGCGATCTACCTCGGCAACGTCCCGGAAGCCTTTATCGCCATCCACGCCTGCTACCGCATCGGCGCGATCTACTCGGTGATCTTCGCGGGCTTCAGCGCCTCGGCGGTGCGTGACCGGCTGGAGGACGCGCGCCCCAAGGTCGTCGTCTGCACGGACGCGACGCTGCGGCGGGGCAAGGTTGTGCCCCTCAAGGCGACGCTCGACGAGGCGCTGGCGGGGCTGGAGATCGGGCACGTGGTCGTCGCCCGCCGGGTGGACCGGGAGTACGAGTTGCGCGAGGGCGAACACGACTTCCATGCGTTGCTGACCTCCACCACCCGCCGGGCCGACCCCGTCCCCCTGGAGGCGAACGAGCCGGGCTTCATCATCTACACCTCGGGGACGACCTCCAAGCCCAAGGGACTCGTTCACGCGGGGATCGGGTTTCTGGCGGGCGCCTACGCGAACGTCAAGTGGGCGCTGAACCTCGGGCCGAGGGACGTGTACTGGTGCACGGCGGACGTGGGCTGGCTGACCTTCCCGATCTTCGCCCTGGTCGGCGGGTTGGCGCATGGGGCGACGCACGTGATCTACGAGGGCGGCATCGACACGCCCACCCCCGCCCGCCCGTACGAGATCATCGAGCGCTACGGGGTGAACAAGGTCTTCACCGCGCCGACCGCCCTGCGGATGCTGCGCCGCGCCGGGGACCAGCCCCTGGCCGGGCACGACCTGAGCCGCCTGGAACTGATCAGCCTGGTCGGCGAGCCCCTTGACCCGGAAACATGGCACTGGACCCATGGGAAACTGGGCGAGGGCCGCATCTTCGTGAACAACACCTATGGGCAGACGGAGACGGGCACGGCTTGGGCGAGCAGCATGGTAGGCCTCACGCCCACCCGGCCGGGCAGTTGCGGCCATCCCCTGCCCGGCTACCGCGCCCGGGTGGTGCGGGACGACGGGACGGAGGCGGAGGCAGGCGAACTCGGCGCCCTCACCCTCACCGAGCCGTTCCCCTGCCTGGCGCGGACGGTGTGGGGCGACCACGACCGCTACGTGGCGACGTACCTCTCGGACTTCCCCGGCAGCTACGCCGCCTCGGACGCCGCGCTGCTCGACGCCGACGGCCAGCTCTGGGTGACGGGCCGTCTGGACGACGTGATGAACGTCGCCGGGCACCGCATCGGCACGATGGAAATGGAGGCCGCCCTGATCACCCACCCCGCCGTCAGCGAGGCGGCCGTGGTCGCGCAGCCGGACGAGGTGAAGGGGGCGGTGCCGGTGGCGTTCGTGGTGCCCAGGGGAGGCGCAGAGCCCGGCCCGACGCTCGAAGCCGAACTCGCGGACGCCATCGTGCGGGGTGTGGGTCCTATCGCCCGGCCCGCCCGCGTGATCGTGACGCCCACCGTACCGCGCACCCGCAGCGGGAAGATCATGCGAAGGTTACTCCGCGACCTGCTCGTGAGCGGGGACGTGAAGGGCGACCTGACCAGCCTGGAAAACCCCGACGCCATCGAGGTGGTCCGGGAGAGGGTTGCGGGGAGCTCTTAGACTTCCTGCGAAAGCCGCGGCAGGTAGAAAGCAGAAGGCCAGCCACGCGTGCCTTCGCCTTCTGCCTCCAACCTTCTCCACCTCTAGCATCCGGGTCGGCATGGAATCGCCCCCGGCGTTATCTGGGCGAAGTCATGCGGGTTTCGGTCGCTTGCCCGAACTCTTTGCGGGAAGGTCTGATGAACGACGCTTCACGGGGTTGTCGCCCTCCCTCACGCGCCTGCTGTCAAGGTGGGGCATGAGTGACAATCTCAAGGACACGACGCCGCTGGGCAAGTCGGTGGAGGAGATTGAGGCGGCAACCCAGAACAGGGCCAACGCCTCGACCCCTGGGGAAGAGCGCCGGGAGGACGGGGGCGTGCCCGTGGGATTGGCAGCAACCACCGTGGCCGGGCTGGGAGTGGGTAGCGGCGCGATGGTGGGTGCCGTGGGCGCGGCCCTGATCCCCGACGACGGGCTGGGGGATGCGGACAGTAACTCTCAGGAGACTGGGCGGGCGGGTGACATCACCGACAACGACCAGGCCTGAAGGTTCTGGTCCCTTCACCAGGTTCTCGCAAGTTGTCGAAACCCGGGCCTGTCTCTCCACCGAGGACAAGGCTCTCGTGCCCTTCCCTCTCTCTGATCCTCTTCGCGGGAGAGGGCCTGGCGCAGCCAGGAGTGAGGGGACGCGCCACCGACGACCTCAGCCCATCAGGCCAGCTTCCAGAGCTGGTACGACCTGGAGAGACAGGCCTGGTCGAAACTTGCAAAACCTGACCGCCCCCGACTTCGGGGTGGCGCAGTTACGCGGGCATCAGGAGGAAAAGCTCTCGGCCATCCGCCCCGGCTTCTCACCGTTAACGGACGGCCAGAACTCACCGTCCCTTACTGAAAGCTGCCCAGGTCCAGCGTCACGCTGTAGGCGCAGTTCGTGTCCGCCTCGGTGCGGAGCAGCATTTCCACCTTGTCGCTGGCGCCGATTCCGGCCTTCAGCGGCTCGAAGTAGTAGACGAGGGTACCCGTCCAGGTCCCCGCGTCCTGCTTGAAGTCGTTCACAAAGCTGCGGCGGGCGGGCGCGACCATCTTGCCGTCCTTGCCCCGCAGCCGCACGAGGTAGGCGTCGCGCGCCTTCTCGGTGGGGAGGCCGCGCACGTTGATGTCCACGCGAAGTTGGCCTTCAGGTAGGGCAGGAATACGGGCCGGTGATGTAGGAGTTACTGTGACTGTGGTGGTCGAGGTAGTTGTATTTCCCGCCTGTGTCGTTTGGGTCGTAGCAACAGCCTTCGCACCGGAACTGTTGGTCGAATTAGAAGCAGTGTTAGGGAGAAATCCTGCATTAAAGGCATCAAGAGCATCTTTTACACTGAGATTTTTGAAGCTGTCACGGGCCGCCACCGCTTGAAAGTACAGTTGGTCGGCCTGCCCGCTGACGGTGACCGTGGCGGGGCGGCTGCCCCCGGTAAAGTCGGTGGGCTTCGCGAGCCAGTCGGCCACGCACTGGTCGCCCCCGTCAAAGGCCTTGACGATCCCCTCCCCAGCGGCGAAATTGCCATCCTTCACGTTCAGGTCGATGGTCTGGTAGGTGGGGACCGGGTTGCGGCGGCCGTACGCGCCGTCGATGACGTTCTTGGCGGTCGTCTCCTCCAGTTTGGGCACCCAGGCGAAGGCCGGGGCGGAGAGCAGGACGGTCAGGGCCAGGAGAACAGGTTTACGCATGTTGCACCTCAATTAGCAGGGAGGGATGACGGGAGGCTGACGCGCTCAGTCCTTGAGATAGACGACGCGGCAGGCGGCCCCCGCTGAACGGAACTGGGTGGCGGCGGCGGCGCTCAGGACGGCGTCGGTGTAGACGGTCGAGTTGGGCGCGATCCGGGGCTGCTGGACACGGGCGGCCTTCACGCGGGTGACGTTCTTGAATCCCCCGATCTGGCTCTCGGCGGTGATGTAGGTGTGGAGGGCGCCCTCCTGCACGAGCTGGGAACTCACACCCTTGACGAGGGCGGCGTCCGGCCAGAGCTGTTGGCCGCTCTCGTTATAGAGAAAGCTGGTCATGTCGCGCTGAAAATTCCCCAGCCCCCGCACGTCCACCACGACCGTGCAGTTCAGCGGGCGGTTCTCGTCGCCGGACGTTGCCGTGCCCCCACCACCCGCGCGGGCCGTCTCGCCGCCGCCCGAGCCGCCCCCGGGGGTGGTCCCGGCCCCAGAGCCCCCGCCCGCTCCCGGTCGCCCGGAGGCCGGAGCGCCACCGTCGCCGGAGGAACTGCCGCCGTTCCCACCTCCACCCGTGCCGTCTCCGCGTCCTCCAGCGGGGGTGGAGGCCGTTCCGGCGTCGGGCGCAGTGCCCGAGCCGCCCGTGTCACCCCGACCACCCGCTGCCGGAGCAGGGTCGGGCGCGCTGCCCGCACCACTGCCCGTCCCCCCACTGGAGGTCTCCCGTGCGGACGCCGGGGCATCCGGGGTCGTCCCACTGCTGCCCGCCGCGCCGCGCGAGGGAGCTTCCGCCTGGGTGCCGGGGCTCGCGTCACCCGGTGTGCTTTCGGGGCGGGACGCTGGGCTGGCCGTGCCCTCCCCCATTCCGGTCGGGGCTCCAGGCGTGGGGGCAGGCCGGGCCGTCTCGGCGACGGGCGCGCTGGAGCTGCCCTGTCCGTTCCCCCGCGTCGTCGTGGGGGCCGGGGTGGTCTCGTTGGCGATGGAGTCGGGCGCGGTGCCCATTCGGGTCGCCGGACTGACAGGGGCGGCCTGGGGGGTGGACGAAGTGGTGGGCCGGGTCGCTGCTGGAGCCTCAGCAGTGGGAGTGGAGGTCGGCACCGGGCTGCGCGAGGCCACCGGGGCGTCTGGGGCCGCAGTCTGGGGAGTGCGGCTGACAGTCCCCTCCCGTCCCGCGACCGCCTCGGTCTCAGCGGGGGCCAGGGTTCCGCGCGTCGCGGTCGGCGTTTCAGGAACACTCCCCTGCGGGGCGCCCGGGGAGCGGACGGGAGCGCGGGCCTCGGCAGTCTCACCCGGCCCGGAAGGCGCGGCAGCCGCGGCACTCCGGGCCGGGGCGGGTTCCTCGGTCGCAGTCGCCGTTCCCCGGGCGGGCGAGGCGCTTTCCGCCGCGCTCGTGGGCACGGCGTCCTCGCGGCGCGGGAGGGCAGTCACGGGCTCGGGGTCAGGGGCCGGGGCCGCGGCGGCAGCCACCGGTTCGGCAGATGTGTCTGCGGCCTCCGCCTGCGGTTCCGGCTCGGGGGCGCGGGCCTCCGCCGGGGCCTCCTGGGCCGGGGTGGCCGTCCTCTCGGGTGCGGGGGCGGCCGCTTCCGGCGCCTGCGGCTGTGGGAAGGGCGCCGCGTCTTGCGGTACGGCCGACTCGACCCTCACCTGCTCGGAAGTCTGGGGGAGGGGCCGGATCGGTGCGGCGGCTGACGGGGCGGGGGTGGCTGGCCCACCTGAGGTCTCTGCCTCAGGGCGAGGAGTGGGGGCGGGGGCGGCAGATGCGGCCGGGGCTCTTTCCCGCACCGTGGGCTGCCGAACTGCGGGGATGGGCCGGGGTGTCGGAGGAGTCGCCTGGCGTGGCGCCGGGGCAGCAGGCCTGGGTGGGGTTGGAGTCCGGGTCGGCGTCCGGGCTGGAGGAGTGGGCTGGGCTCGGGGTGCGGCCGCGACGGCAGGCTTGACCGGAGTCGTCACCCGCTCGCGAACCGGGGGCGTCAGGGACGAGGTCGGCGTCTCCTCCGGTGGCGGAGCGAGCGTCACCACTTCCAACGGGACGCGCCTGGGATCGGGCGGCGAACTCAGTGCCGGGGGGCGCAGATCCGGCCGCGCGGCGAGCAGGCCCAGGAGCAGGGCGGCGTGCAGCGCGACTGTGACCCCAGCGGCGCGCAGACGTTCCCGCTGTTCGGGCTTGGAGGGCGGACGAGGATTGGGCAGCGTCGTCATGTGGGCTTCACCGTTCGCTGCTCCGGGCGGAGCGCGTGCCCAGCGCCAGTCGCTCGCCGCCCGCCCGCTTGATCACGTCCATCACCTGCACGACCGTGCCGTAGTTGCCGCGCTCGTCACCGCGCAACCCGACCACCCCACCGGACGTTCTCAGCAAGGGTTTGAGTTGTCCACCGAGTTTGGTCAGCGTCGTTTCTTTGCCATTCAGGAAGACCTTCCCCTTCTGGTCCACGCTCACGATGGGCAGGGCGGGCGTCTCCTGCACCGTCGTGCTCGCGCGGGGCAGGTCGAGGGGGAGGGCATTTTGCCGCGCGCCCAGGCTGCTCGTCAGGAAGAAGAAGATCAGCAGCAGCAGAACGATGTCCACCATGGGGGCGAAGTCGAAGGTCACACCGCTGCCCTCCCCGTCGCGCAATCGCCGCCTCACCGGGAGGCCCCGCCCGCCGGGACAGCCTCGAAGTTCAGGGCGACCTCCGGGACCGCCTGCCGGGTTGCCGGGGTCAGGCCGCGCGGCGAGAGCCAGGCGGGCAGTTCCTCGCGCACGCGCTCGGCCTGGGTGGCGATGCGGTCGGCTCGGGCCCGCAGCGCGTTGCGGGCCACATAGGCGATGATCGCCACGATCAGCCCCGCAGCGGTGTTCACCAGCGCCTCGCTGATGCCGGTGGCGAGCTGCGCGGGCGTGGGCGAGGACGTTTGCGAGAACACCAGGAACGAGCGCACCATGCCGATCACCGTTCCCAGCAGGCCCAGCAGCGGCGCGACCTGCGCGGCGGTGCCGAGGGCCGAGAGCCCCGCGTACAACCGTGCGTCTTCGGCAAGAACGGCGGCGTTCATGGCGGCCTGCGCGGCGTCCGTGCCCCGGTCCGCCCGGCTAAGGCCCGCCCGCAGCACGGTGGCGGCGGGCGTGGGGTCGGCGGCCCGGTCCACCTCCGCGAGCGCGGCAGCGGGGCCACTCTCGGCGGTCACGGCCCGCGTCCGCTCAATCAGGGCGGAGGGGTCGCGGCCCAGCCGGGCAAGGATCTGGGCCCGCACGGCAGCGGTATAGACGACGTACACGGACAGGGCCAGCAGCACCCACAGCAGGGGACCGGCGGCCTGGATCAGCGCCAGAAGATTCATTGTCCTCACGGGTAGCACGGGCGGGCGTGGCAAGGGTGAAAAAGTTTCGTCAGGAACTCATCCGGTGGGGTGGGCGGGGGCTGGAGGCGGCGCTCAGCACAAGCCCGCCCTTCCGCTCAATCTCCTGTTCCTGTACGACGTACACGCACTCTGCCCCCGCTCTAATCCTCAGCAAAGCACTCGACTTTAGCCCCCCGACTCGGTACAATGACCCAGTAAGTAGGAATCATTCTCAAAAAGCTCGACCGAGAGAATGACCTGAGACGCAGGACCCCCAGCCCAAGGAGCCCCATGACCAACCAGCCTCACCAGCTCGAAATCCGCAACCTCCACGCCTCTGTCGGTGACCAGCCCATCCTCAAGGGCGTGAACCTCGTCGTGCCACGCGGCGAACTGCACGCGATCATGGGGCCGAACGGCAACGGCAAGAGCACCCTCGCCAAGGTGATCGTGGGTGACCCCGAGTACACCGTGACGGACGGCGAGGTGCTGGTGGACGGCCAGAACATCCTGGAGATGGAGCCCGACGAGCGCGCCCGCCTGGGCGTCTTCCTGGCCTTCCAGTACCCGGTCGAGATTCCCGGCGTAACCATCGCCAACTTCCTGCGCCTCGCCATGCAGGCCCGCAAGCCGGAGGGCGAGGAGGTGGGCTTCATGGAGTTCTACGGCAAGCTCCAGAACGCCCTCAAGGTGCTGGAGTGGGACGAGAGCATCGTCGAGCGGTACCTCAACGACGGCTTCTCCGGCGGCGAGAAGAAGCGCAACGAGATCCTCCAGATGCTGATGCTGGAGCCGAACTACATCATCATGGACGAGACTGACTCCGGCCTCGACGTGGACGCCCTGAAGATCGTCGCCCGCGGCGTGAACGCCCTGCGTGGTCCGGACCTCGGCGGCCTGATCATCACCCACTACCAGCGCCTGCTGAACTACATCGTGCCCGACAAGGTCCACATCATCGTGGACGGGCGCGTCGTGCAGACGGGCGGCCCCGAGCTCGCGCAGAAGCTCGACGCCGAGGGCTACGACTGGGTCAAGCAGCTCGCCGTCGCGGGCGCCTGAGCCCCTCTCCTCTCCCAGGAGCCATGACATGACCAACCCCGAAGTTGCCAACATCAACGCGCAGTACGAGTACGGCTGGAGCAACCCCGAGCGGTACGCCGTCAAGGCACCCAAGGGCCTGAGCCGTGAGGTCGTCGAGATGATCTCCAAGGCCAAGGACGAGCCCCAGTGGATGCTCGACTTCCGCCTCAAGGCGCTCGACATCTTCCTGAGCAAGCCCATGCCGCAGTGGGGCGCGGACCTGAGCGGCCTGAACCTCGACGAGATCTACTACTACATCAAGCCCGAGGGCTATAACGCCCGCTCCTGGGACGACGTGCCCGACGACGTGAAGCAGACCTTCGAGCGGCTGGGCATTCCCGAGGCCGAGCGCAAGGCGCTCGCGGGCGTGGGCGCCCAGTACGAGTCCGAGATGGTGTACCACAACCTCAAGGAGGAGTGGGAGAAGCTCGGCGTCGTGTTCCTCTCCATCGAGGACGGCCTGAAGCAGTACCCCGACCTCTTCCGCGAGTACTTCGCCACCGTCGTGCCGCCCGAGGACAACAAGTTCGCGGCGATCAACTCCGCCGTGTGGTCGGGCGGGTCCTTCGTGTACGTGCCCAAGGGCGTGAAGGTGGACATCCCCCTTCAGACGTACTTCCGCATCAACGCGGAGAGCAGCGGCCAGTTCGAGCGCACGCTGATTATCGTGGACGAGGGCGCGCAGGCCCACTACATCGAGGGCTGCACGGCGCCGACCTACGCCAGCGACTCCTTCCACTCCGGCGTGATCGAGATCATCGTCAAGGAAGGCGCCCGCTTCCGCTACTCCACGATCCAGAACTGGAGCCACAACGTCTACAACCTCGTGACCCAGCGCGCCGCCGTGTACGGCCACGGCGTGATGGAGTGGGTGGACGGCAACCTGGGCTCCAAGGTCACCATGAAGTACCCCGCCTGCTACCTGCTGGAGGAAGGTGCGCGCGGTGAAGTGCTGAGCATCGCCATGGCGGGCCGCGGCCAGCACCAGGACGCCGGGGCGAAGATCGTCCACTTCGCGCCGTACACCAGCGGCACCATCGTCTCCAAGTCGATCTCCAAGGACAGTGGGCGCAGCAGCTACCGCGGCCTCGTCAAGATCTACGAGGGGGCGCGCGGCAGCAAGACGAACGTCGAGTGTGACGCCCTGCTCCTCGACGAGGAAGCCCGCACCGACACCTACCCCTACATCGAGATCGAGGAGAAGGACGCCAGCGTGGGCCACGAGGCGACCGTCTCCAAGATCAACGACGAGCAGATCCTGTACCTCCAGAGCCGCGGCCTGAGCGAGGACGAGGCGGCGGGCCTGATCGTGCGCGGCTTCATCGAGCCCATCGCCAAGGAACTCCCGCTGGAGTACGCGGTGGAGCTCAACCGCCTGATCGAGCTGGAGATGGAAGGCAGCGTCGGCTGAGCGTCACCCCTCGCCCCCGCGTTCCGGCTCAGTCCGGCGTGGGGGCCTCCGTTCGCCGCCTTGTTTCGCCCCAGGAGCCGTGCCATGAAGCTCAACCACATCAACCTCGGCGTGACCGATGTGCCGCAAGCAGTGGATCTCTTCCAACGCTACTTCGGACTGGTGCCTGCAGGGGGCGGCATGCCCATCAATGAGCAGATGGCCTTCCTGCGCGATGATGTGGGGGCGCTGCTCTCGATGTTCCGGGTGAAAGACCTGCAATACCCTAAGGTCTTTCACATTGGGTTCCTGCAGGACACGCCCGAGCAGGTGCGTGCCATTCACCGCCAGCTCACCGAGGGCGGCTTCGAGATTCCGGCCCCCCACGAGAACCACGGGCGGCTGACCTTTTACTTCAACGCACCTATCGGTGTCGTCATCGAGGTCGAGTCCTTCTTGGGCTGACCCTTTCCCTGTCTGGAGGTTCTATGACCCAACCCTTCACTGATCAACTGGTCCAGGTCGGCGGCCCCGAGTGGCTGACCGCCAAGCGCCGCGAGTCGCTGGATCTCTTCAACCAGCTCGAAGTGCCATCTGAGGGCGTGGAGGCCTGGAAGTACACCCGCGTGGACGTGGACTTCGGCGAGTTACGTCCTCATCCCAAGCGCGAGCGCGTGACGGACATCGCGGCCTTGCCGGAGAGCGTGCAGAAGCGCCTGACGAGCACCGATGTGGGCGCCTACCTCGTGCTCGACGGGCCGGACGTGGTGTACGCAACCGAACTGCCTGCCGAACTGCGTGAGAAGGGCGTGATCTTCACCGACCTGAAGACGGCGGTGGAGCAGCACGTGGACAAGGTGCAGCAGTACCTCTACTCGGTGGTCCCGGCAGAAGTGCCCGACGACACCACCATCGCCGCGCCGGGCACCACGCCCAGCAAGAGCCCCGACCCCAGCGAGGGCAAGTTCAGCGCCCTGGCGGCGGCCCTGTGGACGAATGGCGCCTTCGTATACGTGCCGCGCGGAGTCGAAGTGGAGCTTCCCCTCGGCTCCTTCCGCGTGATGAGCGAGGCGGGCACCTACACGGCCACCCGCACCCTCGTTGTGGCGGAGGAGAACGCGCAGGTCACCTTCATCGACGAGCAGGACAGCGAGGAGCTGCCGGGCACCTACGCCATCGGCGCGGTCGAACTGGTGGTCAAGCAGGGCGCTCGGCTCCGCTACGTCTCCATCCAGAACTGGGGCAAGGGTGTCACGCACATCCAGCGCCAGCGCGGCGACGTTCACCGCGACGCGACGCTGAACAGCCTTGTCGTGACGATGGGCGGGACGCTGAGCCGGACTGAGATGCAGTCCTACCTGCGCGGGCAGGGCAGCGACTCCGAGATGCTGGCGCTGTACTTCGCCAACGAGGACCAGCATTTCGACCACTACACGCTCCAGCACCACGCCGCGCCGCACGCGCACTCCGACCTGCTGTACAAGGGCGTGAATGCCGATCAGTCGGTGGGCGTGTTCAGCGGCATGATCAAGGTGGACCTGGGCGCCCAGAAGACCGACGCCTACCAGAAGCACCGCACACTGATGCTAAGCAGCGAGGCGCAGAACTTCTCGGTGCCCCAGCTTGAGATCAACGCGAACGACGTGCGCTGCTCGCACGGCTCGACCACCGGCCCCGTCAACCAGGAAGCGCTGTTCTTCCTGCGCTCGCGCGGCATCCACAAGGAACTCGCCGAGAAGATGCTCGTCACCGCCTTCCTGGAGGATGTGCTGTCTCGCGTGCCGCTGGGCAGCGTCGTGAAGTACATCGAGGGCATCATCGCGGAGAAGGTCGGGGCGGCGTAAGGGAGACGGTCGGCGTTCAGCCGCCAGCGGTCAGTCCTGGGAAGGGGCTGGCCGCTTTTTTATCCCCTGAACAGGTGGTACAAAAGACCTACGTATGATGAACAAGTCCCGCATGGAAGCCTTCTCGGACGGCGTGCTGGCGATCATCATCACGATCATGGTGCTGGAGCTGAGGACGCCGGAGGGACACGAGTGGCGTGAGGTTCTCCGGCTCTGGCCCGTGCTGCTCAGCTACGTGATCAGCTTCGTATACGTGGGGATCTACTGGAACAACCACCATCACCTGATGCATACGGTCCACCGCGTCAGCGGCGGCATCCTGTGGGCGAACCTGCACCTGCTCTTCTGGCTGTCCCTGTTCCCGTTCGTGACCGGGTGGGCGGGCGAGAGCCATTTTGCGGCGGTGCCCATGACCTGCTACGCCTTTGTGGCACTTATGAGCGCAGTCGCCTACACCATCCTCGTCCGGACCATCATCCGCGCCGACGTCAGCAATCACCTGCTGGCTGAGGCAACGGGACGCGACCTGAAGGGCAACCTGTCCATCGCGGCTTACCTGGTCGCGATGGGGACACCCTTTTTTGGGCCTGCGGGCGTCGCCGTCTCGGGCGCCATGCTCGCCGCCGTCGCGCTGATGTGGCTGATTCCGGACCGGCGGATCGAGCGCGTGCTGGCAAGTGAGCGGGCCTCCTGAGGCGCCCGGCCGGTCTGAGCTGCTCTTCTCCTCACCCCACCGGCCCCCGGTCCCATCCCGGCACCCGGGCAATCCTCTGCCTCGCCTCCTCCACATCCGTCCCCCCTGGGCGGCACAGGTCCCACTCCCGTCCCCCGGCATAGGCGCCGATGACCAGCAGGTCGGCGCTGCTGCCGTCGTTCCTGTGCCCCGTTCCGGCGGGCAGGAGCAGCACGTCCCCCTCCCCCACCTGCATCCGCGAACCGCCCTCGCCGCCGAGGGTGAGATGGGCCTGGCCGCAGGCGATGACGAGCACTTCATGGGCCGTGGAGTGGTAGTGATGAAAGCGGTAGATGCCGTTTCGCCAGGCGTTCGTCCAGCCGCATTCGGCGAGATGCTGTTCGATCTGGGCGGGCGTGCGGCCTCTCAAGGCGGCGCGGGAGAGGTGAACGGGCAGGACGTTGTTGGGCACTGGGCCACCCCGCGGAAAGTTATCAGCTCGGGTGTCATGCCTCACGGTAACGCTGTGCCAAAGGAAGAGGGCCGGAAACCCTCTCGGGAATTCCGGCCCTCCCTGTCCACGCGGGCTTACTGCTTGTCGCCCTCGGGGGTGTTGGTGAGGTCTTCGACGTCGGTGTTGCCCTGGTCCTGGGACTCGACGGCGTCCGCCTTGACCTCCTCGATGGTGGCGTCGCCCTCCAGCACGGCGGCGGCGGCCTCCTCGGACAGGGCACCCGCAGCGACCAGACCGGCGACCTGGGCGGCCTGCTGCTCGGCTTCCAGCTCCTCGGCGCTGAGGCGGGGCGGCAGCACGCTGAGCACCACGAGGTCGGCGTCGGCGGCGAGCTTCACGCCCTCGGGGAGCTTGATCTGCCCGGCGGTGACGTGATCACCGATGTTCAGGCGAGTCACGTCGACCGTGATCTCCTGCGGGATGCGGCGCGGGCCGGGGGCGATCACGGCGAGGTTGTGGACGACGGTGTCCACCAGGCCGCCCTGAATCTCACCCTGGCTCTTGCCCGTGGTATGGACGGGCACGCTGACCTCGATGGGCTGACCGTAGGTCACCATGTAGAAGTCGGCGTGGATGGCCTCGCGGCGGCGCTTGTCCATCTGCACGGTCTTCACGAGCGCGGGGAAGGTCTCGCCGCCCTCAATGGTGATGTCGAACAGGCCCGTGGTGCCCTGCTGACGGAAGGCGCGGTCAAAGGCCTTGCGCTCGATGGCGAACGAGACGTTGTGCTCCTTGTTGTAGGCGACGGCGGGGATCATGCCGGGCGCCAGCTTCTCCTGGCTCGTGCGGGCGGTTGCTCTCAGTTCCATGTGCGCTTTTCCTCCGGGAAGGCTTTGGCCGCCTCTTTCGCGCCGCGTCCGTATGGGAATCGGGGGCGGGGGCCAAGCAACCCTGGCAGTGTAGCAAAACTTCCGCCGGGTGTGGGTTCCGCCGCCCGGGGGGCTCTGCTAGAATCTTGCCTGTTGCCGCGCGGCCGACCCCCTGCCCCAGTGGGGCGAGCGCCCCGGACCGAACCAAAAGGAGAAGTACACATGATCAGCGTGACTGAACTGCGTAACGGCACGAAGGTGGAGATGGACGGCGGACTGTGGGAGTGCCTGGAGTATTCCCACCTGAAGATGGGGCGCGGCGGCGCCAAGGTCGTCACCAAGTTCCGCAACATGGAGACGGGCTCCATCGTGGACCGCACCTTCAACAGCGGTGAAAAGCTCCAGGACATCTACGTGGAGGGCAAGAAGATGCAGTACCTCTACAAGGATGGGAGCGACTTCGTGTTCATGGACCTCGACACCTACGACCAGGTCCACCTGCCCCCCGCTCTCCTGGGCGACGCCCCCAAATTCATGAAGGAGAACACCGAGGTCGAGGTGGCGATGTACGGCGACAAGCCGCTGAGCATCACGCTGCCCAACCAGGTGATCCTCAAGATCACGCAGACCGACCCCGGCGTGCGCGGAGACACGGTCTCGGGCGGCACCAAGCCCGCCACGCTGGAGACGGGCGCCGTCGTGCAGGTGCCGCTCTTCGTCGAGCAGGGCACGGACGTGCGCGTCGACACCCGCACCGGCCAGTACCTCAGCCGCGCCTGATGCTCACCGAAGCCGCCGCTCCCGCCGCAATGGGGGCGGCGCTTCCCTTTGCGGTTAGACTCGGTCCAGCCTAACGACCGTTCGGATATGGGTGACAGCCTCGCCCGCCGAATGCGGGTCATGATGGGCGCAGCAGATTTCCAGTTACAGGAGGGGCCATGAACCCAGACGACCTCAAGAAGATTCTCGACGCCCTCAGCGTCGCCGACGTGCGCGAGTTCAGCCTGAAGACCGGCAGCTTCGCCCTAGACCTCAAGCGGGGGCCGCAGGCCGTGAGCGGCCCGGCCTTCGCGCTGAGTGCGCCCGCCGTGCCGATGTCCGCCCCAACCCCCAGCTTCCAACCGTCCGCGGTAAGCCCGGAAGCCGCCAGCGTTCAGTCGCCGGTCGTCAGTGAGGCCGCTCCCACGCCGACTCCCGCCGCCGACCCCGCACCCGCTGCCCCAACGAAGAGCGCCAGCGCCGGAACGCCCGTCAAGGCGCCCATCGTGGGCACCTTCTACTCGGCGTCCTCGCCAGACGCCCCGGCTTACGTCAAGGTGGGGGACCAGGTGCAGCCCGGCCAGGTGCTGTGCATCATCGAAGCGATGAAGCTGATGAACGAGATCGAGGCCGAGGTGGGCGGCACCGTGCGCGAGGTTCTGGTGAAGAACGCCGAGCCGGTGGAGTACGGACAGACGCTATTCATCATCGAGTGAGCGGTCAGCCGTCAGATGCAAGGGCTGAGGCTCCCGCTCCCGCTGAACATTGAAAGCTGAGGGCTGAAAGCTGTGTTCAAGAAAATCCTGATCGCCAACCGGGGTGAGATCGCCCTGCGCGTCATCCGCACCGCGCGCGAGATGGGCGTGAAGACGGTCGTGGTGTACTCCACCGCCGACGAGAAGAGCCTCCCCGTGCTGCTCGCCGACGAGTCGGTGTGCGTGGGGCCGCCCGCCTCCAACGCCTCGTATCTCAATATCCCCAACATCCTCTCCGCGGCGCTGATGACGGGCGCGGAGGCCATCCACCCCGGCTACGGCTTCATGGCCGAAAACCCCGACTTCGCCGAGATGTGCCGCGAGCACGGCATCCTCTTCATCGGGCCGACGCCGGAATCCATGCGGGCGCTGGGCTCCAAGGCGGGCGGGCGTGACATCGCCACCCAGAGCAAGGTGCCCGTTGTTCCCGGCACGGGCGTGCTGGAGGACGTGGACGCCGCGCTGCTGGCCGCCAAGCAGATCGGCTACCCGGTGCTGCTCAAGGCGTCGGCGGGCGGCGGCGGGCGCGGGCAGAAGGTCGTGCGGACGCAGGAGGAACTGCGGTCGGCCTTCGGGCAGGCGCAGGAGGAGGCGCGGCTGTACTTCGGCGACCCCGCGATCATCATGGAGAAGTTCCTGGAGGAGTTCCGGCACGTCGAGGTGCAGGTCATGGGTGACGGCCAGGGCCACGTGATCCACATCGGCGAGCGCGACTGCTCCATCCAGCGGCGTAACCAGAAGCTGATCGAGGAGGCGCCCTCGACGCTCCCCGAGTCGCTGCGGCAGGAGATTCTGGACGCGGGCGTGCGGCTCGCCAAACACGTGAACTACGCGGGCGCGGGCACGCTGGAGTTCATCGTGGACCGCGACGGCAACTACTACTTCATGGAGATGAACACCCGCATCCAGGTCGAGCACTGCGTTTCCGAGATGATCTCCGGTTTGGACTTCGTGAAGCTGCAACTCCAGATCGCGGCGGGCGAGGGGCTGCACCTCCGGCAGGAGGACGTGAAATTGCGCGGTCATTCCATCGAGTGCCGCATCAATGCCGAGGACCCCGACAAGGACTTCCGCCCGGCGGCGGGCAAGATCGACGATGTGCATTTCGCGGGTGGTCCTGGGGTTCGGGTAGACAGCCACGCCTACGCGGGTTACGTCATCCCGCCCCACTACGACTCGCTGATCGGCAAGCTGATCGTCCACCACGACACGCGTGAGGAAGCCATCGCGCGGATGAAACGGGCGCTCGAAGAGACCGTGGTCCACGGCCCCAAGACGACTATCCCGCTCTACGTCAAGATCATGGACAACCCCTTTTACAAGCGGGGCGCCGTGATGACGAACTTCCTGAAGACGCGGCTGGAAGTGTAAACAGTTAACAAAAAAGACGTGTCACCCTGAACGAAGTGAAGGGTCTCCGGCGGTCCTGGAGATGCTTTGCTTCGTTCAACATTACAGGGTTGCACCGCTGAGAAGATCGGCAAAGAGAAGGGGTATGGCTTTCACACCACACCCCCTTCTCTTGTATTTGCTTTACTCGCCAGTGATGATGCTCTTGCCCGCGTTCTCACGGTCCTCGATGATCTTGCCCAGGATGAAGAACGTGGGGGGCCAGAAGCCGACAAAGAGGCCGCTGCGCTGCTTCTCCTCACCACCCTTATTGCCAGGACCACCTTCAGCCTTACCACCGGCAAAGCTGGCCGCCGAGGCCAGGATGGAGACGAAGCCGAGGACATACATGATGTTCGAGAGTTTCATAGAGCACCTGCTTCCTTAAAAAAGGGGCCTATAAACGTGGGGCGAACGGGGAACACCATTGTGGGCGGACCGAACTCCCCTGAACCGACACAGGCCAACTCTGTCCCGCCCAGCAGGGCTGAAACGTAACCCCGGCCCCGTTGTAAAGGTTGCGTGGAGGCTTGGCTACGGAACGGTGAGTCGGGGCTTCAGAAGGGCAAAAAGCGTGCGTTGCGGCGTTGACGACGCCTTTCTCCTTCCCCGACGGAGACCAATTCACCGCCTTGCCAGAGGAACTTAGGCTGTCCCCATGACTCTCCGCCACCGGGACACGCTTCTCTCCCGCCTCTCCGGAGTGAGCTGGCCTTTTGGACTCCTGCTGGACACGCTTGAGCTGCCGCCTGGAGCCGATGTTCTCGACATTGGGGCAGGCGACGGCCGACTCCTCTCGCTGTTGCGGGAGCGGGGCCACCGGGGGCGACGCGTCGGGATGGACCCGGCACCAGGCCCGGGCCTTGTCGCAGGAACGGCGGAGGCTCTCCCCTTCCCGGATGCCTCGTTCGATGCCGTGCTGCTCATCCGGGTTCTCGCCCACTTGGCAAACCCGATGACGGCGCTGGCCGAGGCGCGGCGGGTCCTCCGGCCGGCCGGGCAACTCGTGGTGGCGGCGCACGGGCCGGACCACCTGCGGGAAACGTGGCGAGTGCTGACTGGGAAGGAGGAGGCGGTGCGGTCCAGCCCTCAGCCGGACGCCAGACACCTCCGCGTCCCCGTGATCGTCTCAGCGGCGGAAGCGGGCATCCTTGCGAAGAGTTACGGCTTGGTTGTAGACGGCGAGGGGAAGGGCTTTCCCATCCACGACTGCCTGCATCTCGTTGTCGAGGTCAACTAATAGTCCCCTTGGCACTTGAGGTCGCCCCAGCCCGTCCCTCTGCGTTTACTTGTCGAACTTGTCGTATCCGGCGGCGCTGCGGCGCTGGGCGCCCCGGGCGTAGTCGAGCTGCATCTCCACCGACTCGTGCTTGCCCTCGATGAAGGTGCTGTCGTGAATCCAGTAGTTCAGGCGGTTGTCGCCGAGCTGCACCCAGAGCTTGTGCATGTCCTCGCGGTCGCGCCAGAAGGTGAGGTGAGTAAAGCCGTTCTGGTCCGCCCAGGCGCGCACGTCGGCGAGGACGCGGCCCGCCCGGGGGTGAGTCATCTGGAATTCGCTGCCGTCCTTCTCATCGCGGAACTGGATGTCAACCATAGTAGAGTCAGCGTACCGGACGCCGGATGGGCCCGCACACAAATCGGCTGAGGGTTCCTTGAGCGGTGACCGGGCGGGCACGCTATCCTCCCGAAAGTGTCTGCCCCGTCCACCCTGAAGGTCACCACCCTGAATGTGAACGGCCTGCGGAGTGGGTTGCGTAAAGGCCTGGTGGACTGGGCCGCGCGCACGGAGCCCGACGTGCTGCTCCTTCAGGAGGTGCGGTCCGACCCCATGCCGGAAGCGCTGGCCCACCTGGGCTACGCGGGTGTGTGGTTCCCGGCCCAGAAGGCGGGCTACAGCGGGGTCGCGCTGCTCAGCCGTCATCCCTTGGAGGGCGTGCGGGTGGGCATGGGGCACGCGGAGATGGACGGCGAGGGCCGGGTGCTGAGCGCCGTGGTGCGGGGAGTGCGCTTTGCGAGCGTGTACCTTCCCAGCGGCTCCAGTGGCCCGGAGCGGCAGGCGTTCAAGGACCGCGTGCTGGGCAACTACCACACCTGGACGGTCGCCACGCTCGCCGAGGGCCTGCCGCTGGTGATCGGCGGCGACTACAACGTGGCGCACCACGAGGTGGATCTGAAGAACTGGCGCGGCAACGTGAAGAACAGTGGTTTCCTGCCCCACGAACGCGAGTGGATGACGGGTCACCTCGCCTCGGGCCTGACGGACACGCACCGCGCCCACCTGGGCGAGCGCGCCGAGTACACGTGGTGGAGTAGCCGCGGGAACGCCTACGCGAACGACGTGGGCTGGCGGATTGATTACCTGCTGGCGGCCGGAGTCCCGGTGAGAGACCTGCGGGTGGACCGGGACGTGCGCCTCAGCGATCATGCGCCGCTGACGGGGACAGTGGACCTGAGCGGACTGACCTCCCCCAACAGATGAATACGGATTTACACAGGAACGGGAACCGGGAACACGTGATAGACTGACCTCGCTGCCGGGCAACAGGACAGCGTCCCCACACCGCCCCCTATGGGCAGACCGGGCGCGGCCCGAGACAAGCGACCCCTCTACCCCGTGGGTGAGAGGCACGCCTTAGGGCCACGACCATGCCAGTCAGAGTGCATGTGCAGAAGGTGGCCCGCCGCGTCCTCTACGAGAACACTCCACGGGTGTCCTGACAGGTGAGGAATGCCGAGAGCGAAAAAGGAGCGCGTGGAGCAGGACGTTTCACAGGTCCAGCCACCCTCCCAGGAACAACCGAAGACCGCCAGCCGGGCGAGGCGCGGGCGCACCGATGCCGCCCCCACTTCCGCCCCGAGCGAGACCAACGAAACCCTTTCCCCGGCGAGCGCGGCCGTTAAGCAGGGCGCCGCCCAACGTAAGCGCCCCTCTCGCACGCCGAAAGCCGCCGGGAACGCGGCACAGAACGCTGTGGCCGAGCTTCCCGCGAACACGGAGCAGCCGGACGCGGAAGCCGCCCCCAAACCCCGTCGCGGGCGTAAGGCGAAGGCTCAGCCTGACCAAGAGGCGCCCGTTGAGCAGGCACCCGCGCCGGAAGCCGCGCCCCGCCCCGCACGTCGTGGGCGTCAGGCGAAAACTCAGACGGAACAGGCCGTCGCGGAACCCACTCCGACTGCTCCTGAGCCGGTGATGGCGGAGACCGCCCTGACCGCCGAGGAGCAGCCTGCCCCGGCCAGGACGCGGCGGAACCGGAAGCCCAAGGCCGAGGCTGAGGCCGCCCCGATCCCGGAGGTCATCCCGCCCGTCGCCGAGCTGACCGGCCCGCTCCTGCTGGAAGTCCCCAAGAAGCGGCGGGGGCGGAAGGCAAAAGCACCCGAACCCGAGGCGGTGGTCGAGCCCACCTCAATCGCCCAGGACGTGCCTCTGGACGCTGTTCTGGGCGGCGTGGAGCCCGTGGAGGTCGAGGAGCCGATGCCCCTGGCCGAGGCGACCATCACCGTCACGGGGGATGCTCAGGCCGACACGCCCGATCCCGTGGTAGACACCCTGCTTGTCGAGCCGGGAGACGACGTGCCTGCGCCGACGCCTCGCCGTAATCGCAGGTCCAGGCGAGGGGCGGAGCCGGAAGCCGAGCAGACGGCAGATACCCCCGCCACGCTCGCCCAAGACGAACCCGGGGCGACCGAACAAGCCGGAGAGGACGCCGGTCAGGGCGAGGACGACCCGGCCCGCGCCCTCGTCGTCGCGCAGCTTCGCAAGCTGGGGCGACCCATCCACGTGCGCGACCTGGAGCGCACCTTTACCCGGCAGATGCTCGACCGCCTGGGCAACTGGCGTGACCTGGAGGCGCTGCTGGACGACCTGACCCGCACGGGCGAGGTCATCCGCACCCGGCGCCGCACCTACGGCCTGCCGGAGGCGATGAGCCTGGTGCGCGGGCGCTTCCAGGCGTCGGCGGCGGGCTTCGGCTTCGTGGTGCCCGATTCGGGCGGCGAGGACTTCTACGTCGCGCCCGAGCACACAATGGAAGCCTGGAACGGCGACACCGTTCTGGTCCGCATGGAGGGCCGGGGCGATGGAGGCCGGGATGGCCGGAGCAGTGGTCCCCGCCGGGGCCAGCGCGGCGACGGCAGCCCCCGTGCCTCGGTCGCCCGCATCGTGCAGCGCGCGTACAAGCAGCTCGTGGGCACGCTGGAATTCAGCAAGGGCCACCCCATCCTGAAGCCGGACGATCCCCGTGCCCGCCACCGTATCCTGCTCCTCCCCGAGGGGCTGGAGGGGCTGGAGAGCGGTGCCCGCGTCGTGGTCGAGCTGTTCTGGCCCGAGCAGACCGGCGAGGACGAGGTCTTCGGCCAGGTCACCCGCGTGCTGGGCGAGCAGGACGACCCCGAGACCGAGACCGAGGCCGTCATCGTCAAGTACGGCCTGCGCGGCGACTTCCCGGTGGACGTGCTGGAGCAGGCGAACGCGATCCCCACCCAGATTCCGGCAGAAGCCCTGGTGGGAAGGCTCGACCTGCGCGAGTTCAACATCTTCACCGTGGACGGGCGTGACGCGAAGGACTTCGACGACGCGATCCACATCCAGCCCACGCCGGAAGGAACGTTCGTGGTGGGCGTTCACATTGCCGACGTGAGCCACTACGTCACGGAAGCCTCGCCGCTCGACAAGGAGGCGTACGCCCGCGCGACGAGCGTGTACCTGCCGGGCCGCGTGCTGCCGATGCTCCCCGAGCACCTCAGCAACGGGGTGTGCAGCCTGGTGCCGTACGAGGACCGCCTGACGATGACGGCAATGGTCCAACTCTCCGCCGAGGGTGACATCCTCGACGTGAAGCTTGCGCCCAGCGTGATCCGCTCCAAGGCGCGGCTGACCTACGACGAGGTGCAGGCGTACTCGGAGGCACTCGCCACGCTGCCCGACCACGCCCGGCACCTGGAGGGCGACCTCCACCTCCTCCTGAAGATCACCTCCAAGCTGCGGCAAAAGAGGCTGCGCGAGGGCTCGCTGGACTTCAAGCTGCGCGAGGTCAAGGTGGACGTGGGGCCGAACGGCCGCATGGAGCTCATCCCCATCCGCGAGGAGACCGCGCGCGGGATGATTGAGGACCTGATGCTGCTCGCCAACAAGGTGGTCGCGCACTACCTGATCGAGCGCGAGATTCCGGCCCTCTTCCGCATCCACGAGGAACCCACCCTCCAGAAGTTCCAGGAGGCGTCGAACGCGATTGCCCGGCTGGGGCTGTCCTTCCCCGGCGGGGAGCCGACACCAAAGGCATATCAGGCCGTCCTGAAGGGCGTCAGAGGCACTCCGCGCGAGAGCGTGGTGAACACGCTGCTCCTGCGCTCGATGCAGCAGGCGAAGTACGCGGGCGAGAACCTGGGGCACTTCGGCCTTGCGTTCGAGGAGTACCTGCACTTCACCTCGCCGATCCGGCGTTACCCCGATTTGCTCGTCCACCGGGTCCTCAAGGGTGTGCTGTCGGGCGACCTGCGGGCGAACGGCCGGTTGGTGAACGACCTGCGGGCGAAGTTGCCCGGCATGGGCGACCACACCTCCGACCGGGAGCGGGCCGCCGCCGAGGCCGAGCGCGACCTCACGAAGTACTACCAGGCGAAGTGGGCGCAGGAACACCTGGGCGAGACCTTCCCGGGGAACGTGTCGGGCGTGGTGTCGAGCGGGCTTTTCGTGGCGCTTGACAACGGGGTGGAGGGCAAGCTGCACATCTCCAACCTCGACGACGACTACTACATCTACCTGGAGGACGCGCAGATGCTGCGGGGCCGCTCGAATGGGCGCACCTTCCGCCTGGGCGACCCAGTGACCGTGACGATCAGCCAGGTCAACCCGCTGGCGCGGCAAATCGATTTCACGCAGGAGAACGACATGGACGGCAACGACAACACGACCCGGCCGCGCGCTCGGCGCCGCGAGGACCGCGAGGCCGAACGGCGCGAGAAGCTCCAGAGCGTGAGCACCGCCGCGCCCCGGAAGTTCACGCTGGACGACCCGGCGCCCGTCGCCGCGCCCGGTTCGCCCCGTCCGGCAGGGCAGGAACGTGGTGGACGTGGCTCCAGCCCCAGACAGGACGGACGCGGCCAGGAGGGGCGTGGCCCGGCGCGGCCCCAGGGTGGCGGCTATAAGCGGCGCGTCATCACCCTCGAACGGCCCCGCAACGAACACCTGCGCCCGGTGAACATCACCGTGCAGCGCATGTACTTCGGCGACTGGACCGTGGACAACATGCCCCCCGAGGAAGGCCAGGGCGGCGACCGGGGCGGGCGCGGCTTCGGGCGGGATGGCCGCGGTGGCAGTGACCGGGGTGGCCGTGGCCAGGGCTTCTCGCGCGGCGGGAACGACCGGGGCGCTGTGCGGGACCTGAACGGGCGTCAGGGCGGGAACCGTGCTCCCCGCGCCCCGCAGGCCGCCCAGGCTCCGGCCCAGACGGACGGCGGCCAGGGGGGTGACGCGGACGCCAAGCGCCGCCGCCGTCGTCGCGGGCGCCGGGGGAACGGCAACGGCTCGCAGGGGTAAAGCAGACACGAGTGGGGCGGGTCAGGGGGAAACCTCTGGCCCGCCTCTTCAATTGTCGGAGTTTCTTCTGATCTTCCTTGGGCGTCCACCGTCACCCATGCCAACCCCACCGCATTTCATCGATCACCACATTGATGATGTTATTTGTAAAATCCGAAGCTCCTGCAACAACAGGTGTTGCGCACTACCCGAGCCCGGCTCCATTGGAAATCGTCCTAAGAATGGAGGGGCGGCGTTATCTTTGAACTATCCTTCTTGCGGGCGGGGATCGGTACTCAGTATCGACATGCGGTGTTGATCCACCCATTCGCCCTGCCAGTACAGGGCGTCGCGCTCAATACCCTCATGGACAAAACCGCATTTTTCGTACACGTGCCGAGCACGAGGATTAAAGGCGTATACGCCCAGGCTGATGCGGTGCAAACCCACCATGCCAAAGCCGTACTGAACGGCGGCGCGAGTCGCCTCGATGCCGTAGCCCTGGCCCACCTGGGCTGGGTCATTCAACGCGATGCGGAAACTCATGCTGCTGTTGTTCTGATCCAGAGCGTTGAGCACCACTTCGCCAAGGTACGTACCGTCTGACGTCCGGAGAATGGCCCAGTCGGCGCGATCATCCGACTCCACCACACGGCCCAAGAAGCGCGCGACGTCGTCACGGGTAAACTTCCCGTGGGTTCCAGTCAGACGCATAAATACTTCGTGCCTCAGTCCGTCCATCACGTGCTCGAGATGTTCAATATTCAAGGGAACGAGCCGCAGGCGGGCGGTGGTCAAGCTCGCGGGTGAGGCGAGGGCAGCCCTATTTACCATAGGAGGCGTTCTATCAGCCCCCGGGGGTGTTCAGGATGGGTCATGTGGCCTAACAGCTCCGGGCAGGATGAGGCCAGGGGTAAGTAGCCACAACATGGATGGCAGGGAAACCAAACGCCTCTTTATCCCCAGCCTGGTTCCTTAGAAAGGGCCACGCCTCTTGAACCTTACGTCGCGTATGCCCGCGCCACGCTCGTCAGCACGCTGCGCAACTCGCCCGGTGTGATCAGCCCCATCGCCATTGCGTGGCTGGCGGCGTTCAGG
This sequence comes from Deinococcus apachensis DSM 19763, assembly GCF_000381345.1. NCBI lineage: Bacteria > Thermotogati > Deinococcota > Deinococci > Deinococcales > Deinococcaceae > Deinococcus > Deinococcus apachensis. Next base: position 41,777 of record NZ_KB906414.1, read on the forward strand.
CTGTCCGCCGCCAGAACGAGGTCCACACCGGCCTTGCGGACTTCCTCGCGGAGCTTAAGGACACCCTCGTCGCGCGCAGCCCCCGCCACGTCGCGGATGTAGACGGCGAGCACCCGGCCCGGGTGGCGGTGAACGACCTCGGCGTAAATCTCGGGGTCCTTCTCGCCGCTGTCGCCGACCAGGACGAACTTCAGGTCGGGGAAACGGGTGAAGATGCGCTCGATAACGCCGTGCTTGTACCCGCCGTGCCCGCCCAGCAGGTCGAAGCCCCAGTTTCGTAAAAAGAGCGGACCCAGCGGGATGCGGCGGTAGTCCAGGAACTGCCACAGCAGGTCGAAGAAGTTCCAGGGGCTGCTGGAGACGTAGAAGATCGGGTTGCGAAGCTCGCCGTCCCGGACCATCGCCCGGTAGAGCGCGCCCACGCCCGGAAAGGGCAGCCGGGTGCGGGCGTTGCCGGTCAGGCTGGTCACCAGCATGCGCGGCAAGCTGGTCACGTCCGACTGGAGCACCGTGTCGTCCAGGTCGCTGATGATGCCGAAGCGCGCCCCGGCCACCACTTGCACCCGCGCCCGGGTGATGCCCTCGCGGCCCCCGATGGTCAGGCTCGCCTCGTGCCAGCCGCCCGCGAAGGGTGTACCGCCTTCACCCGGCGCGAACGTCAGGGTGAAGTAGCCGTCGCTGTCGCTGACGCCGCTGGCCGTGACGCTCCCCAGCGTGCCGGTCACTTTGACCCCGCCCACCTCACGCGAGAGCAGGCGGCGCAGGATGGAGCGGAAATTGCGCCAGCGCGGGTCGCCCTTTTTCGCCGGGGCGAGCGCGCGGGGCAGCAGCACGCGGCCGGTCAGCTCCACGAACTGTGGCGTGCCCCAGCCCACGTAGGGTTGCAGGATCAGCTTGCCGCGGGCGCGCCGGGGCTGCACGTACCCACTGACCGCGTGGTCTACCGCCCGCAACGCCCGTTCCAGCGCGGGTTGCACCGCCTTGAAGCCGATCTTGGCCGCGTTCATCTGCGGTCCAGTCTACGGAAGTCGGGCCGGGGGAGGCAGCCCGCCCGCCTGAAGCGAACGCTGAGAGATGGAGAGCGGCCAGGTTCGGGGCGCCTGGTCCGTCCTACCGGTGGTCGTAGCGGCGGCGGATGATCCGGGCGGCCACCCGGTCCCCCAGGCTGGGCAGCAGGTGCTCCAGTGCGGCGAGCAGCGCGTAGAAGCGCGGCACGATCACCTCCCGGCGCGGATGCTCCAGCACGTCGGCAATCGCGTGGGCGACGACCTCAGGCCCCGGCATGGGGAGGCGGGCCGAGGCGGTCATCTCGCTCCTCACGAAGCCGGGCGCAATGAGGCTGACCTCCACCCCGCTGCCCTGGAGCTCGCGGCGCAGGCCCAGCGAGAAGCCGCGCAGACCGAACTTGCTCGCCGAGTACATGCCGTGAGTGGCTGCCCGCCCCGCCACCGAGCCAATGTTGACGATGTGCCCCGCGCGACGTGAGCGCATCCCCGGCAGCACCAGACGCGTGAGTTCGACCGGCGCCTCCAGGTTCACCCGTAGCACGCGCAGAGGATCGGGGTCGTCCCACCACCAGCCGCGCTCAACCGTGATGCCCGCGTTGTTGATCAGCACGTCGGTAGGGCCGAAATGCTCGCGGGCCGCGTCCACGAGCGCGCGGCGAGAGGCGTCGTCCGTCACGTCGGTCGGGACGGCGATCACGCGCGAGCCGGACGGGTCGAGTTCGCGCGCGAGGGCGGCGAGTTCGGCCTCACGGCGGGCCGCCAACACCAGCCGATACCCTCTGGATGCGAGTTCATGGGCCGCCGCCCGCCCAATGCCGCTTGACGCACCCGTGAGGATCACCGTGCGCGGTTTGGTTGGAAGGGAAGTCATGGCGCCCATGCTAAACGGTGGGAGAGCCGTCCTCTTTCCCCAACCCCTCCTCAGCCGCCCGTCAGGCGGGCACGCGAGACTGCGGTGATGAAGGCGCTGCCGTCCGTCCTCCTCACCGCCGCCCTCGTGGGTGCGGGGGCCTTTGCCGCCCCGCAGATCATCCCCGTCCCGGCGCTGCCCCCGTCGTCGGGAACGCCCCTGCCCGAACTGGCCCCCCTGCCCACCCGATCCGCACCGCTGCCGCCGCTCGTGCCCCTCTCGCCCTCGCCCAGCACACCGTCCACGAGCTACCGGCCCTCCGATCCCCTCTTCGCCCGGCAGTGGAACCTCCAGGCGATCCGGGCCCCGGGGGCGTGGGCGCAACTGGCGGGGACGGGCCGGGGCGCGCGGGTCACGGTCGCCGTCCTGGACACCGGCTTCGTCAATTCGCCGGAGCTGGCGGGCCGGGTGGTGAACGGGTACGACTTCGTCTCCGACCCGGCGCGGGCAGGGGACGGGAATGGGCGCGACCGCGACGCGAGCGGCGTGGGCGAGTTCGCCTACCACGCGGAGGTCATCGGGAACCTGATCGGGGCGGCGCACGACGGGCGGGGTATGGCGGGCATCAACCCCCAGGCGCGGGTGGTGCAGGTGCGGGTGGCGGGCACGGACGGCATGGTCGATCCGCAGGACCTCGCGGACGGGCTGCGCTGGGCGGCGGGGCTGAGCGTGCCGGGCACACCCCTCAACCTCAACCCGGCGCGGGTCCTCAACCTCAGCCTGTTCGCGGACTTTATCCCGCTGACAGGTTGCGATACGCGGATTCAGGCGGCGGTGGACGCGGTGACAGCACGAGGGGCGCTTGTGGTGGCCGGGGCAGCGAATGACGGGGCCGACGCCCGGGGCTACTCGCCTGCCGGGTGCCGCAACGTGCTGACGGTGACCAGCGTGACCCAGGGCGGACAGCGCCCGAGCTACGCGAACTGGGGCACGAGCGTCGCGCTGGCCGCACCAGGGGGCGAGCCCGGCCACGGCATTCCGGCGAGCAGCGTGAGCGGCCCGGGCGGGGAGCGGTCCCCGAACGGCACGAGCTTCGCCGCCCCCCACGCGGCGGGCGTGGCGAGCCTGCTCTTCGGCCTGAAGCCCACGCTGACGCCCGCACAGGTGCGTGACCTGCTGACCCGCACGGCGACTCCCTTTCCCACTGGCCGCTGCGACTCCGACCCGCGCAAGCTCTGTGGACGGGGCACCCTGAATGCGGAGGCGGCGGTGCGGGCCGTGCTGACCTCCCCGGGACCCTCCGCCCCCACCGGAACGCTACGCTAGCCCCATGAAGACCTGGAGGAACCCGTGAACGCCCCCGCGTGGCGCATCTGGCTGGTGGTCGCGCTGATGTGCGGGTGGGGCATTCTGACCATCCGCTTCGTGCAGCAGGGGAACGTTCCCTTTGCCCTCCTGTGCGCCCTCCTGCTGATCTCCAACGGCGTGACGCTCTGGCGGCTGACAAAGAGGGGGAAATAGGGGTCGTCCCCTTGTTCTGGCCCGGGTCCGCGGCAGGTTGAGCGGAATATGCCCGTTCAAAGCGGCAGGACGTAGACCTCGCCGTCCTCGACGAGCGTTCGGTAAATCCTCACCGGTTTCACGGCGGGGAGGGTCTTGGCCTTGCCGGTCGCCAGCTCAAATTTGGCGCCGTGCTTCTCGCAGGTGATGCGGCCCAGGCTCACCTCACCTCCCAGGAGGGGGTAATCCTTGTGGGTGCAGTTGTTTCGCAGCGCGTAGAACTGGCCCTCGTACCGGATGACGACCACGCTCACGCCGCCCACTGTCACCGCCGTCTGACTGCCCTCGGGCAGTTCCGCCTCCGCCCCCACCCGCACCCGCTCGACCCCGACCGCCTCGCTCATGAGGGCGAGTCTAGCGGGCCGTGAGGGGAAAGGACGTGACGCGCCGCCCGGTAGGGAGAGCGTAGACGAAGGCGCGTTGCCGGGACGTGCGTGTGTCCTCCACCAGCACCACGATCTGTTTCTCGTCCGGGGCAAACAACACGTTGAAGGGGCCAGTCCACTTACCCGGTGGCAACGTTTTGGCCCAAGCGGGGTCTTGCAGTGAGAGCAATCTGCGCCCGCTGGCTGTTTCCCACATGTGGAGGCTGTTACCGTAAGCGGCGAGGTACATGCCCGCGCGGCTGACTTCAGGAAAACTCATGTGCTGCGTGTTGAGGCTCTGTGCGTCCAGAGACGTGAGGCGTCTACCGGTGCGGGCATCCAGCACATCGTACCGGGGCGCCCATCCGAAGAACGAGAATGCCACAGCGGCCAGAATGCGATTGCCGGGAAGCTCATGCGGAGTGCTCGCCTCGAAATTTCCGTCGTAGAAGAGGTTCTTGCGCCCCTCCGCAGTTTCCCCAGGAGCGAGGGTGGAGATGGGCCAGATCACCCGCTTCCCACTCCTGAGGTCAACCCGTATGACGTTCAGCCATATCTCGCGCGAGGGCTTTGCTGCTATAAAAGCCGTGCAGGCATCTCGCGTGACGAGTGTGAAGAGACCGGGGAGACTCGCCCAGACGGTCTTCAAATCGAGTGCGTAGCAAGTTAGCCGCACTTGCTGCACACAGGGACTACGCACCGTGCCCCAGACGGTTGGGGAGGGTCCGGGTAAGCTCCGCTGAGCCTCAATCTGCCCCGTGCCCTTCATGACCGCCAGCGTGAATTTTTCCCAGTGCTCATCCGACTCCAGACGGACGAAGTGGGCGGCATCAACCTCTGCACTCCACCGTCAAGTGCCAGACCACCCAACGTCCGCACGCCTGCTCCCGATACCCTGACCTCGCCCCAATTCGCCTTCCAGACCGTGAACGCCGTTCTTTCAGCAAAAGTGGCAACCGTCGCCAGGAGGAGGCCGGGCAGGAGGACACACCGAAACATGCCGCAGCGTACGCCTCCCTCCCGTTCCCAGCAGGGCTAAGCCCCGCACCCCGTCTCCAGCCGCAGCCGCAGCCCCCCCTGCGGCGTCCACTCGCCCACCGTCACGCTGAAGCCCTCGTAGTACGAGCTGAAGGTGAGAACCTCCATTCGGCCGTCGCCGTTCAGGTCGGCCAGCCCCGCCAGACGGTAGAAGCTCGCCATCGGCATGGGGGCGCCGCTCCCCGGGTCGTAGGGCAGGCGGGGGGCAAGCGACGCGCCCAGGACTGTGGTTTTGACCTTCCCATTTCGCACCGAGCGCAGCAGGAGCAGGCTGTAGTCGCCGGGCTCTCCGACGGGTGGGGGATACAGGCCGGACCGCCCGGTGTAATAAGCGGCCTCCACAATCACCTCATCCGTCCCGTCGCCGTCGAGGTCGGCGCGGGTGAGGCCGAGCAGGTCCACCTGGGGATTCTTCAGACCCCGGCGCACCAGTTCATCACGGACGAGCCCCCGGTAAGCCTGGTTGGAGGTCGGGAGGACGGTGACCGGGCGCGGGCGGGTGTTCGTGGCGGCGGTCGTGACGACCCGGAAGGCGGGGCTAGCCGTAGCGGGGTTCAACCCCAGATCAAAGCTGTCCTCGCAGGGGACGCCGAGGGAGGCCGCCCGAGTGCCGCGTACTGTGGTCGCCTGACCCCGCAGGTCCTGTACTCGGTAGCGGTCGTCGGCACCCAGGCGCGGAACTGTGGCCGCCGGGGAAAGCCACCGCCCGCCGTCCCACGCTCCCAGCAGGATCGGCCTCGTCTCGCCGGGAAGCAGCACCAGCGCGGGCCGCAGAGGGGCGGGAGCGGGCGCCGCCAGCGAGGCGCAGGCCAGCAGGGCCAGGGCGGACAGGGACGGGCGAACCATACGGCCAGTTTCAGCCCACCCCTGCCCGCGCGGGTGAGAGGGGTCAGTCCCCCGCCCGGACGGTCACCCGGTTTCCCCAGGGGTCATTGAAGGAGAGGGCATTACCGCCATCCTCCACGGACAGGCCGCGGACGGCGAGGTGTGTCCGCAGCGGCTCCAGCTCAGGCGTGATGAGCTCAATGCCGCCCAGGCCCGCCGCTTGAGACGTGGGCCACCCCTGCCCGCGCGAGTGCCACTCGTTCAGCCCGAGGTGATGGTGGTAACCGCCCCAGGACAGGAACGCCGCACCCGGAAAGTGCGATACCACGTCCAGCCCGAGCGCGTCCGAGTAGAAGCGGGCGGCCTCGCCAGCGTCCCCCACCTTCAGGTGAACGTGGCCGACAGCGGTTCCGGCGGGTGCACCCTCAAACGGGGTTCCCTCCGCCTCCGCCATCACCCCCCGAACGTCCACCGGCAGGGTGTCCATCCGCACCAGGCCGTTTTCCCAGGTCCACTCGTTCCGGGGGCGGTCGCGGTAGACCTCGACGCCGTTGCCCTCGGGATCATTCAGGTAGATCGCCTCGCTGACGAGGTGGTCGCCCGTCCCCAGCCGCAGGCCCAGCGTGGCCGCGTGCGTCAGCCAGCGCCCCAGGTCGGCGCGGGTCGGCAGCAGGAAGGCGATGTGGTAGAGGCCGGGACGGCTCACGGCGGGCGCGGGAAGGTCCGGTCGGGCAACCAGGTGCAGCAGCGGCGTGCCGTGCGCCCCCAGCGTGACGCGGTCTTCTCCCTCCGAGATGAGGGTGAGGCCCAGCAACCGGGCATAGAACGTGGACAGTCGCGGCAGGTCGCGGGCGAGGAGCGTGACCGGGCCGATGTGGGTGGACGCGGAGAGGACGGGGCGCGCGGAGGCCATGCCTCATTTTGCGCTAAATACTTTAAAAAATCAATTGATTGATAATCCCATCTACTATAGGGCCGTGTGCCCGCTCAGAATCCGCTCCACCCAAAGGTGGATGAGCAAGAACCTCCTTTGAGGTACATACTCTAATCAGTACCAACCTCTTCAATGCTGCTCTTCCCGGAGGTCTCTATGGTTCAGACCGCACTCCATGCCCTGTATGACGCCCTCTTCCAGCTGGCGGCCCTGGCGGTGCCGCTGGCCGTCACGCTGGGAGCGCTGCTGCTGGCGCTCCTGCTCGTCGGCCTGCTGGACCGCGAACGCTTCCGGGCGGGGCTGAACTGGGCGGGGGCCCGACTGCCCTTCCTGACCCGTTGGGGATTGGTGGCGCTCGCAGTCGGTGCGGGGGCGCTCGCTACCTATGTGACGCGCCGGGCGGTGGACGCCCGGATGGGGGCGCAATTGAACGCCCGCTACGCCAATGCGGCGGACCCGGCGGGCGGGGAGACGGTGCAGACGGCGCCGCACGTCTCGCTGCTGACGACGCGGACGTACACGCGCACGCTGGTTCTCCCCGCCGACGTGTATGCCCGGCTCAACCTGAATGGCGGCTGGGAGACGCTGCTGCCGTATCTCAGCGGCGCCGGAGGCCAGAGCGTGCAGGACCTGCGCGAGGGCTTCACGCGGCGGGGCCGCAATCTGGTCTATACCCGCGACCTCACCCTGCAAACGGAAGAACCCCTGGGGCTGGATACCACCCGCGCCCACGCCGACCTGCGCTTCGTGAACCCGGCGGGCGGGCGCGGCACGTACTACAACGCGACCTTCACCGCCGACTACACCTTCACCAACCCGCGCGAGAAGGCGAGCCCCGTGCGCTTCGTATTTCCCCTCCCGTACGGCAGCGGCACCCTGAGCGGCTTTCGGCTGACCGTTAACGGCCGGGCCTACCGCGCGAGCGACCTGCAGGGCGGCAGCGTGTGGGAGGGCGTGGTGGGTGCCGGGCAGACCGTGCGCGTGAACGTGACCTACCAGCACCAGGGCTCGCGCGGCTGGAGCTACCGCCTCGCCGACCGCCGGGAGCCGCTGCGGAATCTCGACCTCACCGTGACGGCCAACCGGCCCGCCAAGTTCGAGCGGTACAGCCTGTATCCAACGTCGACGGAGCGCGCCGCGTTCGGCGGTCCACAGACCCTGCACTGGCAGCTTCAGGACGTGATCACCGCACAGAACGTGGCGGTCGTGTTTGCCCAGGGCAGCGTGCGCGAGATGCTCGCCAAGATCGGCCTGGTGCAGCCACCCGCGCTCGTGCTGGCCGCGCTGCTCGCCGTGCTGTGGGCGGGGCGGCGCCGCCTGCCCCTGCCCCCGCTGCGGCTGGCGGGCGCGGTGTTGGGGTTGAGCGTCGGGTTCGCGCTCGGGGGTGTGCTGACCGCCTATCTGCCCCCGGTCGTGGCCGTCCCGCTCGGGGCACTGCTCGGCGCGGCCTTCGGCGTTATAGTCCTGGGGCGCGCGTACCTCTTCCCCCTCGCCGTGACCGCCCTCGTGCCGCTCACGTTCCTGGCCGTCGGGCATGCGGGGTTGCTGCTCACGCTGCTGGCGGCGGTCACGCTGGGGGGCCTGTTCCTGACGCGGGAGGGGTTCGTGGCGGTCGGGAGGCGGGCGACTTGATCTGGCGCGTGTCCCCGGATTCCCTCCGAGCCTTTCTCTGATACGGTCGGGTATGAGCGCCCACCCGCTGACTGCCCTGACGCTGACCCTGCTTGCCACGGCCTCGGCTCAGAGCGGTGAGGTACGCACCCAGGCCGAGGCCCTCACTCGCCTGCTGGGGGCCGAGCAGCCCCAGGCGGAGTGGTTCGCTCCCGAGTTCCTCGCGCAAGTGCCTTTTGCGACCATCGCCGCGCAGCTCGCGGGCATCCGTCAATCGTACGGCGCCTTAGTGCGGCTGGACACGCTGGAGGGCCGCCCGCTCGCCGTGTACGAGCGCGGGACGCTGCTGATCACGGTGGCCTCGCTTGATGCTCAGGGACGGCTGACCGGCTTCGGGGCCGTGCCGGGTCCAGCTCCGCAGGGGACGACTCCCAGCCCGGCCGAACGCGATACCATCCTCCAGACCCTGACCCGGGTATTCCAGCCGGAGACGGTGGACCCCGCCCTCTTCGCCCCCGAGTTCCTGGCGGCGGTGCCCGAGGCGCAGCTCCGGGAGCAGTTCTCGGCGATTCGGGAGCAGTTCGGCGCCCTCGTGCGGGTGGACCTGACGGGGAACGTGCCGAAGGTGATCTACGAGCGCGGCGCCCTTAATGTCACGTCGCTGCGGGTGGATGCCCAGGGACGCGTCACGGCGCTCACCATCACGCCGGAGGTCACCTTCTCCTCACTGGAAGAGGCGCGGGCCGCCTTCGCCGCGCTACCGGGCCAGGTCAGCCTGCTCGTGCGCGAGGTGGACACGGGCCGGACCCTGGCCGCCCTGAACCCGTCCCGACCCCTGGCCGTGGGCTCGACCTTCAAGCTGGCGATCCTGGGCGAGTTGCAGGCGCAGGTGGGGCGCGGCGAGCGGCGCTGGACGGACGAGGTGACCCTGACGGACGCGGACCGGAGCCTGCCCAGCGGCACGTTGCAGGACGCCCCCGTGGGCAGCCGCTACACCCTGCGGAACCTCGCCGCGCGGATGATTCGGGATAGCGACAACACCGCCACCGACCTGCTGCTCCGTGTGGTGGGCCGCCCTGGGGTGGAGGCGCAGCTGGGGCAGACCGCGATGCCCAGCACCCGCGAGGCCTTCGCCCTGAAAAACCCCGCTAACCTGGCCTGCTGCACGCCTACCGCTCGGCAGGTCTGGACCGGGAGGCGCGGAGGAGGGTCCTCGCGCAGGCGGGCGCGGCACCGCTCCCGAACGTCGCGCTCTTCGCCCAGGGTCCGGTGGCGCGCGACGTGGAATGGTTCGTGAGCACCGAGCGGCTCTGCGCCCTGATGGCAGACGTGGCGGCCCTGCCCGAGACGACCCTGAACCCCGGTGTGGCGAGTCCCGCCGACTTCGCCCGGGTGAGCTACAAGGGCGGCAGCGAGGGCGGGGTGCTGAACCTCACGACCCAGCTCACGAACAGGGCCGGGAAGACCTACTGCGTCAGCGCGACCTGGAACGCCGCCCGCACCCTGAACGACAGTCAGTTCATCGCCCTGTATGGCGGCGTGCTGAAATTGCTGCGCTGAGGCCAGAGAACGACGAGGGGGAGGGTGCAGCTCCGGCCCTCCCCCTTCCGCCTCCCGCTTACTCGAACAGGGTGCTGACGCTTTCCCCCGTGTGGATGTTGGCGATGGCGTTGGCGAAGAGCGGTGCCACGTCGAGGACGGCGAGCTTGCCGTTTGAGGCGGCGATCTTCTCGGGTGGCACGTACACGGTGTTCGTGCTGGCGACCTGGGTCACGTCCAGCGTCGCGATACGCTCGATGGCGGGGCCGGTGTAGACGCCGTGGGTGACGGCCACATACACGTCCTTGGCGCCCATGCTGCGGGCGATGTTCACCGTCTCGACGAGGCTCCCGGCGGTGCTGATCTCGTCGTCCACGATGAAGACCGTCTTGCCCTCCACCTCACCGATCAGGGCGCGGGGACGAACCTCGGTGTCCGAGAGCCGTTCCTTGTCGATCATCGCGAGGCCGGAGTCGAGGCGGCGGGCGATCTGGCTGGCGCGCTTGATGCTGCCCGCGTCGGGGGCGAGCACCACACCCTCGTGCGCGTTCGGCACACAGGACTTGAAGTGCTGGCTGAGCACCCGGTCGGCCGAGAGGTGATCGACAGGCACCTTGAAGTAGCCGTGGACCTGCGGCGAATGCAGGGTCATGGTGAGGACACGGTCGGCCCCCGCCTCCTGCAGGAGGTCGGCGACCAGGCGCGCGGCGATGGAGATGCGCGGGCTGTCCTTCTTGTCGCTGCGGGCGTACGAGTAGTACGGGATAACGGCCGTGACCCGCCCCGCCGACGCGCTCTTGGCCGCGTCGATCATCAGCAGCAGCTCCATGATCGCGTCACTGACGGGCGTGGAGAAGGTCTGCACGATGAACACGTCGCCCTCGCGCAGCGACTGCTCGTAATGCACGATCAGGTTGTCGTTGGTGAACTTCTCAGTCTTGCTGTGGCCCAGGGAAACGCCGAGGTTGTCGCAGATCGCCTGCGCGAGCGGGCGGTTGCTCTGCCCGGCAAACACGAGCAGCGGCTGGCGGCGGCTCTGAGCCAGCCGCTCTAATTGGGGGCGGGGGGACACGGTCACGGTGGGAAACCTCCGGGAAAGGGGAGCGTGGAACTTCTCGCGCTGGGGCGAACGCACCGCAGCATACCCGGCCCGGCGAGTCACTGTCACGGCGCTGAAGGGTGCGTCCGTCTCCGGCGTGGGGACAGAAGCGCCGGGCCCGGGAACAGGTAGCATGACCCGTGGCCTGGCTTCTCCTGCTCCTGGCGATCCTCGTGGGCACCGCGGTCCCCCTCCAGACCGCCGCCAACTCGCGCCTTGCGCTGGCGGCCGGGCATCCCACCTGGGCCGCCCTGATCAGCGTCATCCTCACGCTGCTGCTGCTGACCACCTTCGTCCTGCTCGTGCGCCCCGGCCACGTCTCGGCGCTTGCGGGCGCGCGGCTGCCGTGGTGGACCTGGATTGGCGGGGCCTTCGGGATGATCTACCTGGTGGGCCTCGCTGCGCTGGCCCCGCGCCTGGGCACCGCCACGCTGTTCAGCCTGACCGTGCTGGGGCAACTGCTGGCGGCGGGGGTGATGGAACATTTCGGCTGGCTGGGTCTGCCGCACCACGCCCTGACGCCGGGGCGGGTATTGGGGCTCGCGTTGGTGGTGGTGGGGATCGTGCTGGTCCGGAGGTTTTAAAGGAAGAGGGGGCGCGGCCCACCTCGCCACGCCCCCTCCCCTCTCAACGCCTTACTCGCCGCGGAAAATCTTGCCCACCTTGCCCAGGAAGCCCTCGCGGTGCTCGTTCACCTCGTCACCGACGGCGCGGGCGTAGGCGTGCAGGGCCTCGCGGGCCTCGGGGGTGAGCTGGCCGGGCTTGGGGACCGCGATCTCGTACTCGACGATCAGGTCGCCCACTCCGGCGCCCTGCAATCGGGGCAGGCCCTGGCCGCGCAGGCGGTGGAGTTCGCCATGCTGGGTGCCGGGTTTGACCTCGACCGTCTGGGGGCCGTCGAGGGTGGGCACCGTGACCTCGCCACCTAATGTGGCCTTGGCAAATCCTATCTTCGCCGTGTGAATCAGGTGTTCCTGCTCACGGCGCAGGTCGGGGTGCGGCTCCATCTCGATATGCACGTACAGGTCGCCGTTGCCGCCCGGCCCCTCGTTCCCCTTGCCCGCCACCCGGATGCGGTACCCCTCGTCGATGCCACGCGGGAGCTTGACGCTGACCCGCTCGGCCTTCAGCGTGCGGCCCCGGCCCTTGCAGACCGTGCAGGGGTCCTCGATGGTCTGACCCTCGCCACGGCAGGTCGGGCAGGGCTGCTGGGTCTCCACGACGCCGAAGATCGTGCGGGCCTGGGCGCGCACCGCTCCCATGCCGCCACAGGTCGGGCAGGTCTTGGGCGGCTTCCCGCCCGGCTCCGTGCGGCTGCCGTGGCAGTGCTCGCAGGTCGTCAGGCGGTCCACCTCGACCTCGATCTCCTCGCCCGCGCGGGCCTGGAGAAGCGTCACGCGCGCCTCGGTCTCGATGTCGTCGCCGCGCGCCGGACCCCGACGACCCCCGCGCGCCCCGCCCAGCCCACCGAAGAGCTGTTCGAAGATGTCCATCGGGTCGAAGCCCACGCCGCCCATCCCGCCGAAGGGGTCGCCCCCCGGCATCCCCGCGCCCGGCGCGCTGCCGAAGCGGTCGTAGTGGGCACGCTTCTCGGGGTCGCTGAGGACCGCGTACGCCTCGTTGATGCGCGCGAACTGCTCAGCGGCCCCCGGCTCCTTGTTGCGGTCGGGGTGGAATTTCAGGGCCAGCTTGCGGTAGGAACTCTTGATCTCTTCGGCGCTCGCGGTGCGCGAGACACTTAACAGTTCGTAGTAATCCATAGGTGACGTGTTCGGCGGGCGCGGCCCGACCTCCACCGCTCAGGTTAACACGACCGGACTCAAGAAACGTGGGTGCATCTAGGCTGTGGCGGGTGGGGTGGGGGAAAGCCCGGGCGCCTGGGTGAAGTAGTCCAGGTGCATCGCCTGCCGCACCGCCCGCATGGTTGCGGCCGCTACCTCCCGGCCCCGCCCAGTGCCCTCCCGGACCATGGCTTCTACGGCTCCCCGGTTCCGCGCGAACTCGGCCCGGCGAGCACGGATGGGCGCGAGGGTCGCCTCCAGCACCTCCAGCAGGTGCCGCTTGACCTTCACGTCACCCAGGCCGCCCCGTTGATAATGCTCCTTCAACGCCTGTACCCGCTCCCTGTCCGGGTCGAAGGCGTCGAGATAGGCGAAAACGGGATTCCCCTCCACCGTGCCGGGGTCCTCCACCCGCAGGTGGTTCGGGTCGGTGTACATGCCGCGCACCTTGCGGGCCACCTCATCGGCGCTGTCGGAGAGAAAGATCGCGTTGCCGAGCGACTTGCTCATCTTGGCACGGCCATCCAGTCCGGGCAGGCGCGCGGTCTCCCCCACTAACGCCTGCGGCTCGACGAGTACCGGGGCATAGAGGTAATTGAAGCGGCGCACGATCTCGCGCGTCTGCTCGATCATCGGGAGTTGATCGTCTCCCACAGGGACGAGGTTGGCCCCGAACGCGGTGATGTCGGCCGCCTGCGACACGGGATACACGAAGAATCCGGCAGGAACGGCCTCCCCGTACCCCTTCTGCGCGATCTCGGTCTTGACGGTCGGGTTCTGCCGCAGGTGCGACACGGTGACGAGGTTGAGGTAGAAGACGGTCAGCTCGGCGATCTCGGGCACCTGGGACTGAATGACGAAGGTCGCCACCCGTGGGTCCAGGCCGACGGCGAGGTAATCCAGCGCCACCTCCAGCACGTTGTCGCGCACCTTCTGGGGATGCTCGAAATTGTCGGTCAACGCCTGTACGTCCGCGAGCAGAACATAGGTTTCGTACTCGTGCTGCAAGGCGACCCGGTTTCGCAACGAACCGACGTAGTGTCCGATGTGGAGGGGGCCGGTGGGGCGGTCGCCCGTCAGGATGCGCGGCTTGGTCATGATGTCCTCCGAAAGGGAAAAAAGAAAAGGCGCCCAGATCACTCCGGGCGCGGCCTGCGGGCAGGAACGAGGCAATGACCCGGTCAACTTCCGGGCCACCACCACACGTTCTGCACGCTCATGGGGGTCAGCATAGCAACTTCTACGCCCCCGCCTCCCAGTCCAGGATCACCTTGCCGCTCTGCCCGCTCAGCATCGCGTCAAAGCCCCTCTGGAAGTCATCAATGGGGAAGCGGTGTGTCAGGACGGGCGTGAGGTCCAGGCCCGACTGGATCAGGGCCGTCATCTTGTACCACGTCTCGAACATCTCGCGGCCGTAGATGCCCTTGATCGTCAGCATCTTGAAAATCACGTCGTTCCAGTCGATGTCCACGTGCCCGGAGGGGATACCCAGCATCGCCACCTTGCCGCCGTGGTTCATCGTGCGGACCATCTGGGCCAGCGCCGCGCCGCTTCCGCTCATCTCCAGGCCCACGTCGAAGCCCTCGGTCATGCCGAGTTCGGCCTGCGCGACGGCCCAGAGGTCCTCGTGGGCGACGTTGACGGCCCGGGTCGCCCCCATCCTGCGCGCGAGGTCGAGTCGGTAGTCGTTCACGTCGGTCACCACGACATTCCGTGCGCCCACATGCCGGGCGACAGCGGCGGCCATCACACCAATCGGCCCAGCTCCGGTAATCAGCACGTCCTCGCCCACCAGGTCGTAGGTCAGCGCCGTGTGGACCGCGTTGCCGAAGGGGTCGAAGATGGAGGCGATCTCGTCGGGGATGTCGGCGGGAAGCTTGAAGGCGTTGAAGGCGGGCAGGACGAGGTATTCGGCAAAGCTTCCGGGGCGGTTCACCCCCACGCCCAGCGTGTTGCGGCAGAGGTGGCGGCGCCCGGCGCGGCAGTTGCGGCAGTGCCCGCAGGTGACGTGGCCCTCGCCGCTCACCCGGTCGCCGATCTCGAAGCCGCGCACCTCTGAGCCCATCCCGGCGACCACGCCGACGTACTCGTGACCGACGACCATGGGGACCGGAATCGTCTTCTGCGCCCACTCGTCCCACTTGTAGATGTGGACATCCGTGCCGCAGATGGAGCTGTTCCTGATGCGGATCAGCAGGTCGTTCGGGCCAGGTGTGGGCACCTGGGTTTCGATCATCCACAGCCCCGCGCGGGCTTCCTGCTTGCTGAGGGCCTTCATGGTGGTGGGAGTGGCGGTCGGGGCAAGGGGCGAGGGGGCGGTCATGGCAGGTCCTTTCGGGGAGGGGGCTCCTCCCGGTCTCGTCGTAGGCGGGGCCGCGATCAGGCGGCGCACTCGGTATCCAGCTCAACATAACGCGGAGTTGGGCCGCCCACCATGCTGACCCTCACGCCAAGGCCCAAGCGAGCCTCAAGGTGAGGAGGAGCCCGGCCGGGTAGGCTGGACGCATGATCCGCTACCGCAGGCAGAACGCCCTGACCCCCGAAAAGGACGCCGAGATTAGCGTGAACCTGACGCCGCTGCTGTTTTTCGTGGTGGGGTACCTGGCGACGCGGGCGCTGCTGGGTACGCTGACGCGAGGGCAGAACGAGTAGTCCCTGCGTTACCCTGTCCGCATGACTGCTCCCAGCGCCCCCCCGCAGTTCAAGAGTGCCGCCAGCGGCCGCACCGTCGTCCCAGGCTGGATGAACCTGGTGCCCGGCCAAGCCGACGCCGTCGAGGTGCAGCTCGACCTGGACGCCGCCGACCTGGGCCGCGAACACGCCTGCCTGCTTGTCGAGTACTGGCCGGACGGGAAGGACCTGACCCTGCAAAGCATCCTGCCCGTGCGCGCCTTTTCCGCCACGCCGGAGGGCTGGTGCCTGTTCGTCCCCTCGCAGGGCCGGGTGCTGGTGCGCGCCATCGACCCGCAGCCCAACCCGCCCGTGCTGGCGAGCCACTGGCTGAATATAGAGCCGGGAACGCCGGTCGGCACGAGCGTGACGGTCAGCGTCAAGTTCCCCGAGCCGGTGGCGGACACGCCGAACAGTTAAGGCAGGGGGCCGCCGTTCATGACCCGACGCTGAAGATCAGGACAGCGTCGGCACACGCTCCGGCTTCCGACAAGGCACATGCTGCGCGGGAGAGGAGGCATGATGCCCTACCGCCTGACCATAGAGTTGCAGTCCGGTGCCGCCGCCGAACACTTCGAGCGTGATTTCGACAACTTGCTGGACGCCAAGCGTTACGCCCACAACCAGGTGCGCGGCGACATCTTCTGGACGGTGCGGGAGGACCACCTGGACGGCCTCGCCCCCGAGTATGCCTTCCGCATTGAGGCGGTCGGGGAGGACGCGGGGAGGCCCCTCGACCTTGACGACGACACGGACACCAATACCCAGAGCGACTCGCTCTTCACCCCCCAGGGACCCGTGGACGATTCGCGTTGACGGGAACCCAAACCCAGTCCCTCACCCGATGCCCAGCAGCCCCTCCAGCCCGCGCCGCGTCGCCATGAGCGCCTCCGGGATGCGCCAGCTCGCGCGGTCGCGGGGGCCGACGGGGTTGCTCACCCCGCGCACCTCCAGGACCGGAACGCCCGCGAGCAGGGCCGCGTGAGCGACCCCCGCCCCCTCCATCCCCTCGGTCAGGACGCTGGGAAAACGCCGGATGAGGGCGAGGGCCCCCTCCACCGTCCCCGTGACGGTATTCAGGGTGAGGGCCGGGCCGCACGCCGCCCCCACGCGCTCAGCGAGGGCCCGCGCCCCCTCCCAGGCGGGGAACAGTCCGGCATGGGGAGCATCCGGCAGGACGGAGAGCCCCAACGCCGCGAGGTCGAGGAAGTGTTCGCCGTCCCGCGCGCCCAGGTCGGCCTGCACGATCACGCTCGACACGGCGAGGTCGCCCGGAATCAGGCCGCTGCCCGGATAGGCCCCGCCGATGCCCGCGTTCACGGCAAGGTCGAAGGGTTCCCGCGCCAGGGCGCGTGCGGTGGCGAGGGCCGCCGCGACCGGCCCGACGCCACTCACCACCACCCGGGCGGGCAGGTCCGCGAGCCGGGCCGCCTCCCCGGCGGTGGCGACGACGATCAGCACCCTCATCTGGACACCCTCATGGGGTCAACGTAGCGCGGATGGGCGCGGGAAAGAGGAGGCGGACGCCCGGCTATGCGAGCGTCCGCCCGGCAGGCGGATTCAGGCGTCCGTCTTCGTTCCGACCACCTGCGGCGGCTGCACCGCGCTCGCCCCGTTCCCCCTGGGCTGGCCCCGGTTCTGAAGCAGGCTGAGCAGGTTCACGCCCGTCGCGTTCTCGACCTGCTCGACCATGCCGATGATGTTGGCGGGGAGGGTCTGCACGGCGCTCTTCGTCGCCTGGCCGTTGCCCGAGTCGATCACCGTCAGCTTGTCGATCTGCATGCCCTGCACGCTCTTGGCGAACTGCTCGACGATGTCGGGGAGCATGTTCAGGACGTAGGCGCGCTCGCCCTCGGCCCCGGCATTGCGGAAGGCCTCGACCATCAGGCTGACCGCCTGCGCCTTGGCGCGGCCCTCCTCGATGATGGGGGCAGCGGCGGCCTGCGCGGCGAGGAGTTCGGCCTCGCGGCGGGCACGGGCGGGGGCCACCACGTCGGCCTCCAGGCGCTTCTGGTTGAGGGTCACGCGCTCCTGCTCCAGTTGCTGCTCGGCGACCACGCGGGCCTGCTCGGCGGTGACTTTGGCCTCGTTCTCGCGGGCGGCGGAGACCGCCTCCAGTTCGGCCCGGCGGACGCGCAGCTCGTTCTCGCGCTCCAGGATCGCCTGCTGGGACGAGGTCTGGGCGATGGTCGCGCGCTGCCTCGCCTGGGCTTCCACCTCGGACGCCTCGGCGTTCTGCTGCGCCTCAATGATTCGCGCCTGACGCTGGGCCTCGGCGCGGCGCTGGCGCAGGGCGGCCTCCAGCGCGGCCTGCTCCTGCTCGAAGTTCTGGGTGGCGCGAACCTTGGCGAGTTCGGACTGCACGGCCGCCTCGTTCTGACGCGAGAGCTGGATGGCGTTCAACTCAGTGCGGCGGACCTCCAGCTTGTTCTGCTCCTCCAGGATCGCCTGCTGGCTGATCGCCTGGGCAACCTGGCTGCGTTGCAGGGCCTGGGCCTCGGCCTGGGTCGCCTCCGCGTTACGCTCGGCCTCCGCAATGCGGGCCTCCTTCAGCACCTCGGCGGCCTTGCGGCGGCCAATGGCGTTCAAGTAGCCGCCCACGTCGGACACGTTCTGAATCTTGAGCGTGTCGAGTTTGATGCCGAGGTTGTTCGTGTCGTGCTCGGCCTCCTCAATCAGGGCCTCGGCGAAGCGCAGGCGATCCTCGTTGATCTCCTCGGGCGTCAGGGTCGCCACCACGCCGCGCAGGTTGCCCTCCAGCGTGTCGCGGACGATCGCCGTGAGCTGTTCGCGCGGCACCTCCAGAAAACGCTCAATGGCGTTCGAGAGCTGCGGCTCCTGCGCGTTGATCTTCACGTTGGCGACGGCGTGAATCTTGAGGGGAATGCCGCCCTTCGAGTAGGCGTTCTCGATGCTGAGGTCGAGCGGAATGGTCGTGAGGTCCATCCACGACACCTTTTCCAGCACCGGAATGCGGAAGGCCCGCCCGCCCCGGATGACCCGGTAACCCACCACGTCGCCCTCCTCGGTGTGGCGGCTGCGGCCCGAGATCACGAGCACCCGGTTGGGCGGCACCACGATCAGGAAGTTCTGAATGAGGATGAAGAGGAGGATGATCCCCAGCAGGATCAGCCCGGCGGTGATCAGCGTTCCGGTGAGTACCACGATGTTCTCCTTCTTTCCTGCGGGCCGGGCCTCACGCCACGCGCCCGTCCCAGGCTTTCACGTCCAGCACGCCGCCCTGCGTCCCGATGACGATGACTGGGTCCCCGGCGTGCAGGGGGTCGTCGCTGCGGGCCAGCACATGTTCGATCTGCCCGGCGACCGTCAGCGCGACCTTGCCCGGACGGCCTGGCGCGGGGGGCACGAGCACTTTCCCGGTCCGGCCCGCCATTCGCCCCGCCGCCGCGCTCACCTCGCCGCGGGTGCGCGCCACCCGGAAGGCGAGCGAGGTCAAGGCCCCCACCGCCAGCCCGGTCACGAGCGCCACGGTCAAGCGACCCGGTCCCGATAATCCCGCCAGTCCGCCCACCACCCCCGCCAGCCCGAAAAAGGCCGCGAAGCTGACCAGCGAGCGCAACGAGAACCACGAGGCGAGGTCGTGCAGGTCTGGCCCGTGCCCCACCCCATCACCTGCGTTCAGATCGCCGTGGTGCCCGCCGAGCAGCGACGCGGCGAGCAGGCCACCGCCCACGAGCAGGCACAGCAGATAGATGTCCATGCCCAGATTGTCCTCCTTGCCCCACGGTACGCGAGCAGGGGCGGGGAGGTTGCCGCAAGGAAGGTGTACACCCACCGGAAGCGGGTGATGCCACGCTATTTCTCCCTCTCCCCGCGTGGGGGACTCGCAAAGTTGCGAAGCAGAGGGTTGGGGTGATGGGGCGTGTGACCAGCGGCAGCGCCTACAAGATGGCTTGCCTCGTCTACTGACCGCGCCGCAGGGCGTGCCCGCTCACCCCCTCCCAGCCTCCCCCTCAAGGGGGAGGGGCAAAAACCCGTTCAGCGCGGGCTGTCTCCTTTCTCTCCCCTACGGCATCAGCCGTTCGATCCGCCACCCCTCCCCCTCCCGTGCATAGCGGAAACGGTCGTGCATGCGGTTGCGGCGGCCCTGCCAGAATTCCCACTCCCCCACGCGCACCCGGTAGCCGCCCCAGTAGTCAGGCTTGGGGACGGGCGTGCCCTCCGGGTAGCGGGCCTGGAGTTCGGCGAAGCGGGCTTCGAGCACTCCCCGGTTCTCGATGGGCGCGCTCTGCGGGTCGCTGGCGTGCGCGGCGAGCTGGCTCTGGTAGGGCCGGGCGTGGAAGTAGGCGGCGCTCTCCTCGTCAGAAACGCGCTCGACCTCGCCCGAGGCGCGCACCTGGCGCTCGTGGTCGGCCCAGTGAAAGAGCATCTCGGCCCGCGGGTTCCCGGCCAGGTCGCGGCCCTTGTGAGAGTCGTAGTTGGTGTAGAAGGTCAGGCCGCGCTCGTCCGCCCCGCGCAGCAGCACCGTCCGCACGCTGGGACGCCCCGAGGCGTCCGCCGTGGCGAGGCTCAGGGCGTAGGGCTCGCGCAGGCCGTCCCGGATGGCCTCGTCCAGCCAGCCCTGGAATTGGGCCAGGGGGTCGGGGTTCAGGTCGGTGCGGCGCAGTTCGGCGCGGGTATAGGAGAGGCGCAGGGAGGTGAGGTCGGTCATGGGGGTCTCCGGGGGGCAAAAGGGCTTGGAACAGGCAGCGTCAGTATGCCGGAGGGACAGCGTCCGGGCGGCCCAGCGTTCCACCCCCCCTTTCCCCACTCTTTCTTAACCCCTGACGTGCCCTTTAAACTGCTCCCCATATGGTGCGCGGTGACCTGGCAGTCTTCCCCTTCATGCCCGTCATGCAGATGCTGCTCTCCAGCGGGCGGGCCGGGCGGTTCAGCGTGGCCCACCCGCGCGGCGGCGAGCTGTGGCTGGAGCCGGGGGAGGTCGTCCACGCGCGGGCCGGGGCGCTGACGGGGGACGCGGCCCTGCAAGTGCTGAGCAGCCTGGACGGCGGGCAGTTCACCTTCGCCCCCGACGTGGTGCCCACCGAGCGAACTCTCGCCCTGCGCCGTGACGCTGCCCTGCGCCGCCTGATCGAGGAAACGGACGCCTGGGGGGCGCTGCTGCGCGTGTTTCCCGACTGGAACAGGCCCCTGCGCTTCACCCCGCGCTGGACGGACGCACAACCCGTCACCCGGGGACAGTACGTAGCGCTGAGCCTGATCCCCGAGGGCCTGCCGCTCAAGACCCTGTTAGAGCGCACCGGCCAGCCCCCCCGCACGACGCTGGAGACGCTGCGCCCCTTCGTGACGGCGGGGTTGGTCGAGGTGGGGTGAAGCGCCCTCCCCTGCCCTGAGCCACCTGACCCATGCATTCCCGGCCCGGCCCACGTATACTGACGGGGCAGTGACCGGGAGGAGTACCCGGAGGTTGCGCCCACAGGAAGGCCCCGCCGCGACTGAGAGCGGAGCCGGGAGGGCAGCCGGGGAAAGTCGCCCGCGAGCGCGAGGGCAGAAGTCGCCCCACACGGGCGGTGCGTAGAGCCCTCCGGGAGCGCCCGTCAACGCGCAGTAGAGCGCCGCGCCCGCATACGGGCCGGAACGGCGGTGGTACCACGGGACCCAGCAGGAATGCCTCGTCTCGTCCGCACTCGGAGCGTAGACTCCGGCGGGCGAGGCGTTTTCGTTTCCCGGAGGTTCCATGATCCAACCCCTGCCCCCCTTGACTGGCGTTCCTCTGTTCCTGACCGACGCCCGCGCACTCGCCCTACGTCGCGGGTTGCGTGAGCGTGTCCTCGGCTATGTCACGCGTGGAACGGATGAGCTGCTGGTCTTTGAACACGCTCCTGAATACCCCGACGCGGGCGTGCAGGTTCCGGCAGGTGGTCTGGAACCCGGCGAGACGCCCGAGCAAGCCGCTCTACGCGAAACGTGGGAGGAGACCGGCCTGAGCCTGACTGCCCCTGTTTACCTGGCCTCATGGCACTGGCAGCGGGGGGAGCGGGAAGAGGTGTGGCACTATTTCCACCTGTCAGCCCCGCTCTCCGCACCAGACGCCTGGGCTCATCAGGTTAGCCATGGGGAGGACGACGCCGGGTTGACCTTCCTCTGCCACTTCGCCTCACTGAACACGACCGGCCTTGTTCCCGGTTCTGGTTACGACTCAGTCCTTCCCATCCTGACCCAGCGTCTCTCCCCCGCCTCATCGGAGCCCTCCCATGACTGACACGACCTCCCCGGACCTTCCCGCCGAGGCGAACACCCTCGCCAAAGCCTTCGACCCGGCCGCCATCGAGCCCGCGTGGGCGGCCCGCTGGCGTAATGAGCCCTTCCGTGCGGACGCGAGCAGCGGCAGGGAGCCCTTTACCATCGTGATTCCGCCGCCCAATGTGACGGGCAACCTGCACCTGGGGCACGCGCTCGACAACACGCTGATCGACACGCTGATCCGGTTCAAGCGGATGCAGGGCTATGAGGCGCTGTACCTGCCGGGCATGGACCACGCGGGCATCAGCACGCAGGTGGTGGTGGAGCGGCAGCTCAGGAACGAAGGCCTGAGCCGCTTCGACCTGGGACGCGAGGCCTTTGTGAACCGCGTGTGGGAGTGGAAGGCTGATTCGGGCGGCATGATTCTGGACCAGCTCACCCGCCTGGGCGTGAGCGTGGACTGGACGCGCGAGCGCTTCACGATGGACGAGGAGCTCAGCAAGGCCGTGCGCGCCCAGTTTGTGCGGCTGTACCACGAGGGTCTGGCCTACCGCGGCGAGCGCATCGTGAACTGGGACCCGGCCTCGCAGACCACCCTTTCGGAGCTGGAGATCGACCGCGAGGTGCGGAAGGGGAAGATGTCCACCCTGAGCTACAGGCTGGAGGACGCCTCTCTCCCCGCCAGCAACGGCGAGCCCGGTGAAATCCGCATCGCCACCGTGCGCCCGGAGACGATCTTCGCGGATCAGGCTATCGCCGTGCATCCCGAGGACGAGCGCTTCACTCACCTGATCGGCCAGCGCGCACGTATCCCCCTCACCGACCGCTTCATTCCCATCATCGCGGACGAGGCGGTGGAGCGGGAATTCGGCGTGGGGGCGCTGAAGATCACGCCCGCCCACGACCCGACGGACTTCGAGATCGGGGAGCGGCATGGCCTGGCGCGGCCCAGCGTGATTGACCTGGATGGCAACCTTACCTCTGACCTCGTGCCGGAACAGTTCCGGGGAATGGAGCGCTTCGCGGCGCGCAAGGCGGTGGTGGCGGCGCTGGCCGAGTCCGGCGACCTGATCGAGGAGAAGGACCACGACACTGCCATCGGCCTGAGTGAGCGGACGAAGGTGCCGGTGGAGCCCATCGTGTCCACCCAGTGGTTCGTGAACATGAAGCCGATGGCCGAGCGGGTGCTCACCGGGCTGGACGCGGGCGAAATTCGGCTGACACCCGAGCGGTACACCAAGGTCAACCGCGACTGGCTGGAGAACATCCGCGACTGGAACATCTCACGCCAGCTCTGGTGGGGTCATCAAATCCCCGCCTGGTACGACGACGAGGGCAACGTGTACGTGCCCGACCCCGGGAACCCTGACCTCGACTGCGACCAGGACCCGCGCTACGCGCACCTCAACCTGCGGCGCGACCCGGACGTGTTCGATACGTGGTTCTCCTCCAACCTCTGGCCCTTTTCCACCCTGGGCTGGCCCGACACCGACTGCGAGGACTACCGCAAGTTCTATCCGACGCAGGTGCTCGTGACCGGGTACGACATCCTGTTCTTCTGGGTGGCGCGCATGGAGATGGCGGGGTATCACTTCACGGGGCAGGCGCCCTTCTCCACGGTGATGCTGCACGGCCTGTACCTGGACGCCAAGGGGCAGAAGATGTCCAAGAGCAAGGGGAACGGCATCGACCCGCTGGAACTCTTCGGCACCTACGGGGTGGACGCCTGCCGCTTCGCCTTCGCCAGCCTCTCGACGGGCGGGCAGGACATCCGGCACGACCCCAGGAGATTCGAGCAGGGGCGTAACTTCGCCAACAAGCTGTGGAATGCGGCCCGCTTCGCCCTGCTGCGGCTGTCGGAGGGGGTGCCGAACCTCACCGGGGACGACGCGCTGACCCACTACGTGCGCGCCGCCGTGGACCGGCAGGAGGGCGAGACGCTGCGAAGCCGCGACGTCCTGGCCCAGCTTCGCGCCCGTCCCGACCTTACCCTGGCTGATCGCTGGATTATCAGCCGCCTGGACGCGGTGACGGCCGAGGCGACCGCCCAGCTTGACGCCTACGACATCGGCGCCGCCATCCGCACCCTGTACTCGTTCACCTGGGACGAGTTCTGCGACTGGTACATCGAGGCCGCCAAACCCGCGCTCGCGGAGGGGCGACCGGGCACGCTGGGGACCCTCAAGGCTGTGCTGGAGCATATTCTGAAGCTGCTGCACCCCTTCATGCCCTTCATCACGTCGGAGTTGTACGGGGCGCTGGGGCACCGCCGCCAGCTCGCCCTGCACTCCTGGCCGCAACCCGACCCCGCGCTCCACGATGCCGAGGCCACCCGCGCCTTTGATGCGCTGCGTGCCGCCGTGAGTGCCGCCCGCAGCCTGAAGAACGAACTGGGCCTTTCTCCGCAGGACCGTCTGAACGTGGCGCTGGAGGGGGACCTCGCCCCCCTCGTGCATGAGAACGCCCAGGTGGTGGAGGGCATCGCCCGCGTGGCGCTGGCGCCTTCGCTGACGGGCCGCACCCTCAGCGCCGTGGAGGCAGGCGTGACCGTGCGCGCCCCGCTTGAAGGCACTGTGGACGTGCAGGACTGGCTCGCCAAGCAGAAAAAGCGCCTCGCCGAGTTCGACAAGCAGATCAAGCAGGCGCAGGGCAAGCTGAACAACCAGGGCTTCGTGGCCCGCGCCCCCGCCGAGGTGATCGAAGAGGAGCGCCGCCGGGTGCAGGATTTCGGCGCGCAGAAGGAGCGGCTGGAGCAGGTGCTGGCGCAGTTCGCTTAGGCGGACGCCCCGCCACCCGCCAGCGCCAGTCCCCGTGCCCCAAGTGGGTGACGGGGACTCGTCTCCTCCGGGCCAGGCCGCTCAGGGCTGCCGGGTGGAAAGCGCCCGCCCCCACACCACCATCCAGACCTTGGCCAGTCCACCCGCCACCCCCAGGGCCAGGCTGAGCAACAGCCATCCCGTCAGGTCGGGCAACGAGCGCAGCAGCTCGGCCAAGGGCAGCCGCACCAGGAACGGCACGACGAGCAGGACCACAGGCAGGAGCAGAAGATCGGAGGTGATCTCTCCCCAGACGCTCCTCCTGGGTCGGTTCCGGACCCGCGCGGGCCAGGTGGGCAAGTCCAGCAGGGCCCGCACCTGGCCGAGGAGGCTCAGGACCACACCCACCGTGATGGCCCAGTACACTCACTGGAACAGCCGGGAGGGGCCCGGCAGGGGAACGCCCACCAACGACGCGGCGATATCGTCCGCCATGCGGTGGCTGGTGGGGACCAGGGGCAGCACGCTGGAGACGTTCGTCAGGACGGCCACACCCCAGCCTGTTTCCCGAAGCAGGACCATCTTCCCGCGGAAATGGGGCAGGATTCCGCCGTGGTGGATCGCCGGGACCCCGCGAACAGGCCCCTCCCGCCAACCCATCGCGTAGCGAAAGTTCTCGCCCGGTGCGGCCACGGTGCCCCGGTGCATCTGCGCGACTCCCGCGGCCGAGAGCACCCGGCGCTCCGCGTAGCGCCCGCCGCTGAGCTGCGCGATCAGGTAGTGGCCCAGGTCCCCCGCACTGCTGATGATGGCCGCCGTGGGGAGCCGGTCGGCCTCGTAGGGCAGCAGGACGGGTGCGGGAAAGCCCAACCAGTAGCGGTGGCCGCTCGACATTCCCGAGCGCCACGCCGCATCCTGGGAGGTGAAGCTGCGGTTCATGTTCAGTGGGGTGAAGACGTTCCGCCGCAGGAAGTCGCCGTAGGTCTGCCCGCTGACCCGCTCGACAATCGCCCCGAGAATGAGGTAGTTGGGGCTGGCGTACTCGTACCGGGTGCCCGGGGGATGGCTCAGGTGGACCCGCGACAACGCCCGCACCTGATCCTCCAGGGTGGCCGGTTCCCCCGCCCGGGGTGCCCGGGTGGGGATGCCCGTGGTGTGGGCGAGGGCCTGCGCGACGGTGATCGCTTCCGAGGCCTCCGGGTCCGCCACCCGGAACCAGGGCAGGTACCGCCGCACCGGGGCCTTCAAATCCACCCGGCCCTGCTCGACGAGTTGCATCACGGCGAGGGCCGTGAAGGACTTGCTCATGGAGCCCAGCAGGAACGAGGTCTGCGGCGTGACCGCCCCGCCGCGACCATCCTGCCCGAACCCACGCAGATGCACCACACGCTCGGGGTTCACGATGACCAGGGCCGCACCCGGGACCCGGTCGGCCCGCATGGTGGCCTCGACATGGGCGTCGATGGCGGCGAGGTCCGGCCCCGAGCTTACCCCCCTGGGCACCGCGTGGGCGGCCCAGGCCAGCAGGGCGGTGAGTAAGACGGCGAACGCGGCTTCCGACATCCTGAGCCTCACAGCAGCTTCTCCTCTCCGTGCGGACCTGTCGCGGCCTCCTGGGGGACAAGATGGGCGGGGGTGCTCCAGGTATTGTCAGCAATACGGCCATTGGGCAGTTTCGTTCCCGGGTGCTGCGCCCCAGGCTCAGGGTGGGGCACCATATCCTCTGCCCATGCCCCTCACCCTCCACTCCTTGTCGGCCTGCCCTGTTTTAGCAGGACCCTGCCCGAGTGGCGGCTGGAACAGGAGCGCCAGGCGCTGCGCCTGACCCTCGGGGTAAACGTGGTTTTGGACTTCGGCGTCTGGTCGCGCTCGCAACGGGAGAACGACCACGCCCGGGTTGAGGCGCTGGACGCTCCACGCGAGGAGTTGTGGCGGCGGCTGGAAGCCCGCAACCGTGACCCCCCCGAACACCTTTCCCGTCATCCCGGCGGAGCTGGACGAGTGGCCGCGCCGGTACGAGCCGCCCAACGAGGAGGAATGGCGGCGCCCCGGCTAGGGCATCCTGGAGCATGACCCCGCCCACCCTCACCGACCTCGCCGACTGGCTCCGCGCCTCGTTGGGTGAGCCGGAACCGCTGCGTCGCCCCGGTCCCCCCGAGGTGCGGCGGCTGGCGCTGGCCCTGGAGCCTGCCGACCTCCCCGCCGAGCCGGAGGCGGACGCCCTGTTTCTTCACCGCTCCCGGCGGTTGGGGAACGCCTGGCCGGGCCTCGGCATCCTGGGCGTCCACGACGGCTTTGACTCTCACCTCACCACCGGACCGAATCGGCGCCTGGCCCGTGCCCTGGGCTGGGCTGACGTGCGGGAGGTGGTCTGGGAGGGCCGCATAGTGGGGCTAATAGCGACGCCTCCGCAGCGGACGTGGGCCGAGTTGCGCGCCGCCCTGCACGCCGAACTGGGGGGCGAGGACACCTCCTGGCCGCCGGACCCGGCGAGCTCCCTACGCCTCGCCCTGATGAACGCGATGAATTCGGCCCTGATCGGGCACGTCGTCAACCTCGGCGTCCGGGTCTACCTCACCGGGCAGCTTCGGCCCTCGGCGGTGGCGGCGACTAAGGAGCGGGGGGTGGGCGTGATCGCGTTGGGGCATCGTCGCACCGAGCTGTGGGGGCTGTGCCAGCTTGCCCGGGAATTGCGCGCGGCCTTCCCCGACCTTCAGACCCAGGTTTACCCCACGGCGGAAGCGGTCACGCCCGGCTGAACTCTGCCGCCTGCACGAGCGCATCCGCCGCCGCGTCCACCTCGGCCCCAGTCGTCGCCGCACCGAAGCTGAACCGCAGCGTGGCGCGGGCATCCTCCTCGCTCAGGCCGAGGGCCGTCAGGACGTGGCTGGGCTGCATCGTCCCGGCGGCGCATGCACTCCCCGCACTCGCAGAGACGCCCAGCAGGTCGAGATTCATCAGCAGCGCCTCGCCGTCCGCGCCGGGCAGGGTGACGGAGGCGACCTTGGGGCTGCCGTCCGGGGGGTGGTTCACACGGAGGTTCGGAATGGACGCCACTCGGGCGAGGAACTGCTCCCGCATTCGGGTCAGGTGCGCGAAGGTAGCCTCCCGCGCTTCCTCCGCGTGGGTGAGGGCCACGCCCGCCGCGTACACGCCCGCCGTGTTCTGCGTGCCGGGGCGCAGGCCGCCCTCCTGACCGCCCCCCAATGTGACGGGGGGCAGCACGGCGCCGCGTTTCACGTACAGAAAGCCCACCCCGCGCGGCCCACCCCACTTGTGGGCACTGAAGGTGGCGAAGGTGACGTCCCAGCCCATCAGGTCGAGCGGCAGCACACCGGGCGCCTGCACCGCGTCGGCGTGGTAGGGAATGTCCCGTGCGGCGGCGACGGCGGCGAGCGCGGCGGTGTCCTGCACCGTACCGATCTCGTTGTTCGCGTGGTGGACGGAGACGAGGGTGGTGTCGTCCCGCAAAGCGTCCGCGAGCTGTTCGGGCGAATAGCGGCCGTGCGCGTCCGGCTTCAGGAACGTCACGGCCCAGCCCTGGCCTGCCAGCCAGCGGGCGGGGGCCAGGACGGCGGAATGCTCCGTCTGCGTGGTCACGAGGTGGCCGGGCCGCCTCTGCGCCTCCGTCCAGGCGCGGGCCACGCCCAGCAGAACGTGGTTGTCTCCCTCTGTGCCGCCGCCGTTGGCGATCAGGGTGCGGGCGTCCACCCCCAGGGCGGCGGCGACGCGGGCGCGGCCCTCCTCCAGACGTTCGCGGGCGACCTGCCCCGCTGCGTGGACGGAGGCGGGATTACCGGGCAATGCGGCGGCCCGCGCGTAGGCGGCCAGCGCCTCGGGCGTCATGGGATGGGTGGCGGCGTAGTCGAGGTAGATCATGGGGGTGGGGTTTGGGGCAGGAGCTGCCCCGCGAGCCGTTTCCAGGCTCAGCCGGAAGACGAAGCCTGCCGCTACGGCGTGACGGTCGCGTACTCGTTACCGTCCCGGCGAATGATGAAGGTGGCGTCGCCGCGGACGGGCACGGGACCCTCGGCCACCGAACCCGCGAACTGGCTGCCGTCGGTCGGGCCGTACACCTCCCGCTCGCCGTCGGCGTCCCGAATGACGATGGTGTAGGTGCCCGCTGGGAGGTCCCTCGGGAATTCGTAGCGGAAGTTCACCGTCCGCGTGGTCGCGTCGGAGGTTGTGCCGGAGTCCGCGGGGGTCGCGGGGATCTGCTCGGGCGTGAGCGGGGCCGTCGTCCCGTCGGGCGTAGCCTCGGGGGCCTCGGGGGGGGCGACCTCTGTCCCCTCCGCGCCCGTCTGGCCGGTGTCGCCCTGGCCAGTCCCCTCGGTGCCGGATGTTCCCGTCCCCCCCTGCTCGGTGGTGGGCGTGACGGGCGGCGGCAGGGGCAGGCTGCCCGCAGGCTGGCT
Source organism: Deinococcus apachensis DSM 19763 (assembly GCF_000381345.1). NCBI lineage: Bacteria > Thermotogati > Deinococcota > Deinococci > Deinococcales > Deinococcaceae > Deinococcus > Deinococcus apachensis. Next base: position 70,428 of record NZ_KB906414.1, read on the forward strand.
GGGCGGGCTGTAACGGGCGACGGCGACCGTCAGCGTGACGGGGCTGCCTACGGGCACCCGCACGTAGGGCGCGGGCGTCTGCTCGAGCACGGTGTTCTCGGGGGCGTCGCTGGGCTGCTGGATCACGCGGGTGACCACCAGGCCCGCGATGCGGGCGTGCTCGCGGGCCGCCTGGTAGGTCAGTCCCTCCAGGTTGGTCAGCCAGGTCTCCTTGCCGCGCACCCCCGTGGACACCACAAGCTGCACGGGTTGCCCGCGCTGGAGATCTGCCCCCGCGTCGGGCACCTGCGCGATCACGCGGCCCTCCGGCGTCTTGGTCAGGGTGCCATCCACTCGGATCACTCCACCCAGGGTCAATGAATTGTCACGCAAGGAGGCGCGGGCCTGCTCCACCGTGAGTTCCTCTAGCCGGGGCACGGTCACCGAGGGCGGGTTGTTGACCGTCAGGGTCACCTGGCGCCCCACTGGAAGGTTCGTCCCCGCCGGGGGGTCCTGTCGGATCACCGCCCCGATGGGCAGGTTGGCCGCGTCACCCTTAGCGTAGCTCACCTTGAATCCGGCGGCGGTGAGGGCACGGGCGGCTTCCGGCGCGGGCTTACCAGTCACCGCCGCGATCTCGCGGACCGGGGGGTTCAGGTAAATCTGCGCAGCCTGAGCCCCCAGATACCCCGCGCCGCCCAGCAGCAGCAGTCCCGGCACGAAGGTCAGCCAGGCTCCCGGCTGCCGCTTGCGGCGCACCCGGCTCCCGTTCAGCGGGGCGAGGGCGGCGGCGTTGAGCCGGGCGACCTCCTCGGGGGAGCGGCCCTCGGGTGCGGGGCGCAGGTAGGCCACCCGCACCTCCTTGCCGTCCACGAGTACGTCGGCATCGGGGAGGGCGTAGCCGTGTTCGGCCAGCCGGGCGGCGAGGTTCCGCACCGCCTGCACCGTCTCCTCCTGCTTCGTCCCGGGCTGGGCGGCGAACTCGGCGAGCGGCGTGCCCGTCACGGGTTGCCACACCGCGTAGTAGGCGCCGGGGCGCGCGACCACGTCGGTCAGGCCCGCTGGGGCAATCGCGCGCAGGGCCGCGCGGTAGGCGTGGAAGCCCTGCCGCGCGGCGGGCGAGGTCACATCGAACCACGCCACCTGGCGCGTCACGCCCTCGCCCGCGCGAACCTCGCTGAGAGTCACGTGCCCCTCGCGCGCGAGTTCCCGCACGACCTGATACTTCCCGTCAATTACCGCTGCCGCCTGCCCCGTCATGCGTGGCCCAGCATAGCGCGGCGAAGTGAGGAGAGGGGGCGGTCGAGCTTGGAGGAGGCCGGGTGAGCCTGACATGTCGCATTGACGGAGTCGGAGTCGGGGTCGCCCGGCAGCGCCGCGGATAGACGAGCCAGGCTACCTTGCAAGCGCTGACCTGGGTCTCACGCTCCCGTTATCACGGGGCGCGGAATGACATGCGGAAGTCTGTTAACGCAGGGAAAACAGTGTGGGACAACAAAAAGCCCCCCGAGGAGGGGGGTTGGGACTCGCAGAGCTGCTTATCGCACTTTTCATACAGAGCGGGACGAGTGCAGCATCCAGCCCCACATGGAGAACGACCTTTACCCCCCAGCCACCCTCACCGCCCAGTACACCGCGAAGCCTCCCAGAATTCCCAGGGCGAGGTTGCGGGTACGCCACATGAGCAGCGCGCCGACCAGGGCGGCGGGAAGGCGGCGGGGCCACTCGGGGCTGCCCAAGACGTCGGGCACGATCAGGGCGGCGAAGACGCTGACAGGCACGAAGCGCAGGAAAGCCAGCCAGAAGGGCGGCAATTTCAGGCGGCCGAGGCTGAGGCCGAGCAGGCGCGCCGGGTACGTGACCAGCCACATCAGCACGATGACGAGGGGGACGCTCATGCCTTCCTCCCCCGCCCCCGCGTGACGAGAAACGCGCCCAGCAACGCCCCGCCCACCCCGGCGAGCAGCACGACCAATCCACCGGGCAGAACGCGGGAGAGCCCCCACGCCCCCAGGCCCGAGGCGAGGGCGACCACGATGGCCTGCCGGTCCACCAGCAACGGCACCAGCAAACCCAGGAAGGCGAGTGGGAAGATCACGCCCACACCCAATGCGGCGGGATCGGGCAGCACCCCACCCGCCAGCGCCCCGGCGAGGGTGGCCGCGTTCCACACTGCGTACAGGCTGAGTTCGGCGCCCAGCAGGAAGGCGAAGCTCAGCCCACCCGGCTCGCCCGGCCCGCGCACGACCGCCACGCCATACGCCTCGTCGGTGAGGAACTGGGCGGCGACCACCCGTTGGGTACGAGTCAGAGGCACCTGCCGCGCCAGGCTCAGTCCGTACAGCACGTGCCGGACATTGAGAAGAAAGGTGGTAGCGACGATGCCCAGGGCCGAGGCTCCCCCGGCAAACAGTCCCGCCGCCGCGAACTGCGAGGCGCCCGCGAAGACCGTCAGGCTCATGAGCTGAGTTTCTCCGACCCCCAATCCCGCCGCCCTCGCCGTGACTGCGTAGGCGACCGCAAAGGGAATCACGCCCAGCCACAGCGGCATCAGGACCCGGAAACCGCGCCAGAACGCGGGCCAGAAGGCGGGAGGGGAAGCTGTCACCATGCCCGCGAGCTTAGCGGGCCGGGAGGTCAACTGTCTCGAAAGGTTCTGCTGCTCCGGGGGCCTGGCCACATCTCTCGTACAGCAGGAAGCAGCAGATTCCGACTCCGGATGAGGGTGAGGGGCTCACCCACGTCCAGCGACACCCGGACCCTCACACCGCTCCCGTCCAGTCGGCGACAAGCGAAACGGGGCGCGGCAGGGCGGACAACCGCCCGAGGGTGCCGGGCAGCTCGTCCGGCTTGACCGTGACCGCGAACAGCCGTTCCAGCAGTGGGTCGGTATGGTCCCACAGCCAGCAGGCATAGGCGGCATAATCCCCCCCGTCGCTGGAGGCCGTGACACTCAGCTCGCGCGTGTGGAAGGCGGGTGGCAGGCCCAGCGTGCCCCAGTTCCCATCGGACAGCACACAGGTCCGTCCACCGGGGCGCAGGTGTTCCAGCAATTCTGTGAAACCTGCTGGGGATGCGCTGCACTCGAAGCCCACATCGAAGGTGTCGTGGGGCAGGCTGCCGGGGGGCAGCGCCACCGCCCCGAACGCCTGGGCCAGGGCGCGGCGCTCCGCATCCGGTTCCAGCACGGTCACGTCCCGCACGCCCCGCCGGGTCAGGTTGAACACCGTCAGGAGGCCCAGCAATCCCGCCCCGGCCACCAGCACCCGTTCCCCCAGCCGAGGTTCGACCTTGCGGATACCCTTGTGCGTCTCCTCGCCCAAGATGGCGGCCAGGGCGGCGCGGTCGGGGACGTGATCGGGAACGGGCAGCACCGTGGAAGCTGCGTGCAGTCCGCCGCTCGCGTGGCCCAGTGTGGTGACCGCCCGAGTACCGGGAGCCAGGGCCACCCCTTCCCCCACCACGCCGAGCGTCTGGTAGCCGAGAGGGCAGGGATAAACCACGCCGGACGCCCGGCCCTCCACCACGCTTAATTCGGAGCCGACACTCACGGCGCTCAGGCGGGTCCTTACCCACACCTCGCCGGAACCGGGTGGGGGCAAGACGACCTCCTCCCAGACGAACCTATGCGGGGCCGTGAGGATCAGGCGGCGGACCCGCATCAGATCACCCGCCGGTTGGGGAGAGTCTGCCCCCGTCCCAGGTGCCGCTCCAGAGCGCGCACGAGGCGAGTCAGGGTAAACGTGAGCACGAAATACAAGGCGGCGAGGACGGCGTACACCTCGAACTGGCGATAGGTGACGCCCGTAATGTACTTGCCCTGCGCGAAGAGTTCTTGCAAGGTGACGGCGCTGGCAAGGCTGCTCCCCAGGATCAGGCTGACGAACTCGTTCCCCAGCGCGGGCAGCGCGACCCGCCACGCCTGCGGCAGCACCACGAAGCGCAGCGCCTGCGTGCGGCTCAGGCCCAGGCTGCGCGCGGCCTCGACCTGTCCGGCCGGCACGCTCGTCAGGCCTCCGCGCACGATCTCGCTCGTGTACGCCGCCGAGTACAGCCCCAGGGCGAGCACCGCCGCCGGAAAATCGCTCAACGTGAGCCCCAGCGCGGGCAGCCCGTAGTACACGACGCTGAGCAGCACGATCAGCGGAATGCCTCGCACGACCTCCACGTAGGCGTTGCCGAACGTCCCAAGCGCGGGCACCTGGAAGACCCGCGCCACCCCCAGCGCCGTGCCCAGCACCACCGACACCCCCAGCGCGCACAGACTCACGGCGAGCGTCAGGCCCAGGCCGGAGAGCAGCAGCGCCGGATAGTCGCCCGCGAGGATGGTGCGGAAGCCGGTGATGAGGTCGGCCATGCCGGGTCAGTCTAGTGCGCGAAAAGAAAAAACCGCCCAGTGGGGGCGGCGGGCCAAAATAAGGAGATACTGGCGCGGGGTGCGAGAGGCTTAAACCCAATTCAGAGGGGCTATTCGTCACTCCGATGACCATGCTCCCAGAAGAACCGGAAGACACTCCAGACCAGCGAGGCGAGGCCGATGGGCTCCTTCCATGGGGCGACCCGCTTCCGTTGCTTCCCGGCTTCCTGCGCGGCTGGGGCCGTTTTCTGGTACGCCTATGTGGGTTCATAGTGGTACCGGGCCGGACACCTTCTCCCAGGGCGTCCGGCCACTGCCTTTCCCTGTGAGAGGTTCGGTCGTGGGCTGACGTGACGCCCCTGGCACTTCCCCGCGCTGTCATCTGCCCGCCCGTCACTGGGCGAATTCAAGTTACCCAGAACTGTTCCCGGCAGGAGACGATTTCGGCGCCTCGTATTAAAGGCGAGCCCGCCTCTTACTTCTGCACGATCCACTTGTTCAGAAGCTGCTGGTACTCCCCGCTCGCCCGCAGCCGCGCCAGCGTCCGGTTCGCCGCGGCGGCGAGGTCACTCCCTTTGGCAAACACCATGCCGTAATCCTCGGCGGTGAGATCCTGACCCGCCTTGGCGTACTGGCCCGGCAGCCGCTTTTGCAGGTCGGCGACGGTGGGCGCGTCCCCAATTAGGGCGGCGATGCGGCCCGCGCGCACGTCGGCCAGGCCCGCCGCGAAGTCGTCATAGACCTTGATCGTCGCGCCCTTGGGCTTGAGGAGGTCGCCCGCCGCGTACTGCCCGGTCGTGTTCGCCTGTACGCCGATGGTCTTGCCCTTCACGTCGCCGGGCCAGGTGAATTTGCCCGGGTTGCCCCCCCGCACGATGAACACCTGCGCGCTGCGGTAGTACGGGGCGCTGAAGGAGACCACCTTCGCCCGCTCGGGTGTGATCGTGATGCCGCTCATCGCCATGTCCACCCGGCCCGACGTGACCGCCTGGGGCATCAGGGCGCCGAAGCCCACCGAGCGGACCTCCAGCCGCACACCGAGGTCTTTTGCCAGCGCCCGGGCGATGTCAATGTCGAAACCCTGCACCTCCCCGCCCGGCCCCTTGAACTCGAAGGGCGCGAAGGTCGGGTCGGTGCCCAGCACCAGCACCCCCTTCTGCTTCACCTGCGCGACCGTCGTGGCGAGCGACGTGGAGGACAGGACCAGGGCCGACAGCACCAGCAGCGCACGCTTCATGGCCCCAGCATAGGCGAGCGTCGCCTAAACTCTTCCGCATGGACTGGCCCCCACCCGCCGACTTCGTGTATGGGGAAGTGCTGCCGCCGCCAACGGAGTGGGAGAAACCGGGGCTGGTGATGGTTTTCAACCTGGAGTGCCCGGCCTGCGTATCCCGCGGCATTCCCTTCCTAAAGCGTCTCCACACCGAGTTCGGCGGCCGGGTGGAGCTGATGGCCCTGCATACCAGCCGGGGCCACCGCCTCCTCGCGCGCGAGGACGTGGAGCCGACGCTGGTGCGGTTCGCCCGGGACTTCGCGCGCCTGCCCTTCCCCGTCGCCCTCGACCTCAGTGGCGACCTCGCCCGCGCGTGGGAGACGGAGGGCACGCCCCACTGGTTCGCCTTCGCGCCGGGCGGCGGGTTGCTGCGGAGCGTGTATGGCAGTCAGGAGAACGCGCAGACCCGCCTCCAGTACCTGCTGGAAGAACAGGTGGGTGGCGGGCCGGAAGAGGGTTAGTTGGCGTCGGACGTGCGCTGTGTGGGGAGAAAGATGCCCGATTTCAGGTTGCGAAGCGGGACGTTGGTCACGCGGACGAGGAGGGCTGGGATGCGCCCATTGATGGGGTTGGGGGTGAGTTGGGCGGGGGTGGAGACGAAACGGAGGTGAGCCTGGTTGTTGTAGAAGGTCGCTTCCTGAGGCAAGGCTCCGAGCGCGCAGAGATGGTCCACGCGGGTCAGCACGTGTTCTTCCAGCTCGTCCCACAGTTCCTGCTGGCGGGCTTTCGGCAATCCCCAGGTCGCGCGGCGCAGATAGGCGGTTAGCGCAGCGGGCGTGCCTGTCAGGGAGGTCACGGCTCAGCCCCCCGCCAGGCGCCACACGGCTCCGGTAAAGGCGCGGAATTCCTCGCGCTTGGCCCGCAGCACCTCGCGGCCCCGGTCGGTCAGGGCGTAATACTTGCGCGGCTTGCCGTTGCGCCCAACCTCGCCGAACTGGGGGGCGAGCTGGCCCTCCCCCTCCAGGCGGTGCAGCGCCGGGTAGAGGCTGCCCTCCTTGAAGTCGAAGTAGCCGTCCGTGCGCTCCCGCGCCTCCTGGATGATGGCGAAGCCGTACAGGGGCCGCGCCTCCAGGATCGAGAGCAGGATCAGGTCGAGGTTGCCGCGCAGCAGGTCGGAGTTCATAGTCCTCCTGGGTGGGCCGTCGGCCGCTCGGCGTCCCGTGCAGTTGCTGGCCCTACAAAGCCTTGACTGACTACATAGTCTGTCTAGGTAGTAGATCTCTCTTGTGCGTCCCCGTCTCGCCCGCTGATCTCCCACTGCCCGTACGGGTTCATGACGCGGCGCGGGTGGGTGCCCTCTCGCAGCGTGACCCCTGGGGCTTCCGCTGGCTGAGCGAGAATGAGGCGTGACCGACCCGCATCTGCACACTCTTTTCTCCCTCACGGCGGCGGACGCGCTCGGGGCCGCCACCGAGTTCAAGACGCCCGAGGCGATCCGCGCCCGCTACGGCAAGACTTTTGGGGACTACCAGCCCGGCAGTGTGTTCGGCTTCGCCCCTGGCGAGGCGACCGACGACAGCCAGATGACGGTAGCGACCCTGCTGGGCTACGGGCAGGGTGGGGAATTGGAGGGGGTACTGACGGCCCTGCGCGACTGGCTGGCGACTGGACCACCGGATGTGGGAGGACTAACTCGTGCCGCCCTGGGGTACGGGACCCTTGATGGCGGGGCGAGAGCCTGGGCCGGGAGTGGTTTCCAGAGTGCCGGAAACGGCGGGCTGATGCGAATCGCGGCGGTGTGGATCGCGGGGTTCAGGGGAGAAGTCCTGGCGCGGGAGTCTGCCACGATCACAGCCCTCACGCACGCCGACCCGCGCTGCGTGTACGCCAGCGTCTTTCTGACGGCTTTTCTGGAAGCCCTGCATGTAGGGCAGTCCTACCGGGAGGCGGCTGAGACGGCCCTGAGAAGGATGGACGGGCTGGACGCCCGCCGCACGCTGCTGGACGCCGGAGTCTTCGGGCTGACTACAAGGACGGCCCACGACGCTTTCCAGAAGCAGGACCGCGAGGCCCGCGCCCAGGTCCGCGCCCGCGTCCGCTCCGGGCTGGATGGGCGCCTCACCTCCCAGAACGGCTACGTGCTGGACACACTGGAGGCCGCCATCGCCCACGCCCGGGCCGACTCATGGCTCGCCTGTGTGGAACCCGCTGTGCTGGGGGGCGACGACAGCGACACTGTGGCCTGCGTGGTCGGGGCCATTGCCGGAGCGCGGGGGGTGGAGATTCCCGCCCATCTCCTTCCCCCGCTTCGCCTGGGGCACACCTGGCCCGGCTGGGAACGTGGCTGGGCCTGCACCGAACACTTCCCGGCCGTCTTGAAGGGAGCCCATGACCGAGGCTGAGTTCCTGTACACCGTCCGCCTCAACCTGGCGAACGCGGCGATCCTCGACCGCCTGCCCGAGTTGGAGGTCTCTCAGGCGCACCTCGTCGCCGGGGCACTCTTCCAGACCATATGGAACGTGCGGAGCGGACAGGCGCCAGACACTCGTATCCGCGACTACGACCTGTTCTACTGGGACGCCGACACGAGCTACGAGGCGGAGGACACGGTGATTCGCCGCGCCGCTGCCCTCTTCGCCGACCTGGGCGCCCGCATCGAGGTCCGCAACCAGGCCCGCGTCCACCTGTGGTTTCCGCAGAAATTCGGCCTGACCCGCCCACCCCTGCACAGTGCCCGCGAAGGCATCGACCAATTCCTCGTAGAATGCACCTGCGTCGGCGTGGACGAGCGTGGCACCGTCTACGCCCCCTACGGGCTGGCCGACCTCGCGGCGGGCCGCCTGCGTCCCAACCTCCAGAATCACACGCCCGACCTGTACGCGGCAAAAGTGGCCGACTACCGCCAACGCTGGCCGTGGCTGCGGGAAGTGGGGGACGGAGAGGGTGAGTAGCGCAGAGGGTACTTCCAGCTCTTTGCTCTGGACTTGTAGAGTTGCTTGCCAAAGGGGTTAGGACCAGGCTTTAGACGGCTGCCTGCGGCTGCCACCCCCCTCCCCACCTCCCCCTTGCGGGGGAGGAGTAAGAGCGCCAAAGCTCTCGCTGTTCAAAGCTGTCTCTTGTGGACGGCCAATCGCCACAAGTAGCTGGCTCTCGCACGGCCTTCACCCCGCCTTGCTCGCGCAGCGAGACGGTGGGCTGGTGAGTGAGGGAGCAGCAAGATCAAACATTGCGCGTGAAGAAGGACGGCCACGGGCGCGAAGGGTAGGGACCTTGCCTGGCGCAGCGCCGCTCCCCCTGCCCCCCTGGGGGTAGGAGCAAACCGCATCAAGATGCCCGGCCCCTCCCCCTCACGCAAACCGAACCCGATTAGCATGCGCCGCAATCTGCCCCGCCGTCCACAACACTTCCCGAACGTGTTCCAGAAGCAAATCCTCCATCACCCGCCCCTGCACCCGCACCGCCAGATGCTCCGGCTTCAGGGTCCGCACCGCCTGCACCTCCCACTCGGAAAGCCGCGTGAGCCCAGCATCGTCCGGCGGCGCAGGCGTCCCCGTTACCTGCGCGATCCTCGCCCACAGCGCCCGCTTGCTGCCGGTGAGCCCCGTCACGAGCCCCGCGATGCGCGGCGGGGGTTGCCCATCGACCAGCGACAGGGCCGCCCGGATGCTGTAGTGCGGCCCGTTCTGCGCGCCCTCCAGCAGCCGGGCGAGGTCCTGAGGCTGAAGGCTCACCGCGCTCACCGCACCAGCCGGAAGGTGTCACCCTCCCGGGTCAGGCGGCCCGCATCCAGCATCCGGCGCGTCACGGCCCGGGCCTGCTCCTCGGACAGGGGCGAGGAAGCGCTCAGGTCCCCCAGCGTGAACTGCCCGCCCTTTCGGTAGGCCAGCCGCAGAATCATGCGCTCCTGCACGTCGCCCCGCTCAGCACTACCCACCCGCGACCCGAACGCGCGCCACACCGCCCAGGCGACCAGCACGCCGATCAGGAGCGCGACCGGCACCATCCGCAGGGCGAAGTCGGGGTCGGCGATCCGGGCGCCTAATTCTGCGAGGTTCCGCCGCGCCGCTTCCACCGCCGCCGCGCTCGCCCCGCTTGCCGTGAGGTCACGCACATCGCCCCGCTCGCGCAGGTAGTGCATCACGCCCGCCGTATCCCCCCGCACGTAGAAGGCGCTGTAGGCGATCAGGGCGGCACTTAAACCCGCGATCAGGGTAACGGCGGCACGCGGCACGTTCATGCGGCCATGCTACCGGGCCGGGCGGAGGTTGTCGGCACCCATGCTCACGGTGAGGTCACGCCCCCGCCCCTCGCCTGTTACCCTGCCCCTCATGGCTCGCCGCGTGAATCCCATCCAGGACCGGGCACGGCGCGCGGCGCTGGAGAAGGCGGCGTACCTGGCGATCTACGAGCGGGGCTACGCGGGTGTGACGCTGGCCGATATTGCCGGGTACGCGGGCGTCAGCAAGGGGACGCTCGCCTATCACTTCGGCAGCCGGACAGGCCTGCTCGCAGCGGTCATGCGCCGCTTCACCCGCACGATCACGGCGGCCACCCGCCGGGCGCTGCGGCAAGCGACCACCCCCGAGGCCAAGCTCGCCGCCTACGTCGAGAACCAGTTCTACGGGGTGGAGAACACCCGGCGCTTCTACACGGTGTCGCTGGACTTCCTGGCGGCGGCCACCCGTGACCCCGAACTGATGGCCGTGCAGCGCGACTTCCTGCGGGGGACGCTGGCCCTCGACCTCGAACTCGCCCGGCTGGCCGGGGAGGCGGGCGCCGAGGAGCGGGCACGGCTGCTGCGGGCGCTCGTCGAGGGCCTGAGCGTGCGCTTCCTGGCCGACCCCGAGCCGGACCTCCAAGCCTACCGGGCCGAGTGCCTGCGGGGACTCAGGGCGATTCTGGGGTGGGGGAATTAAGCGCTGTACGGCGGCGCCCCGGTCGGCCGGTAGGCCAGCAGCAGGACGCGCTCATCCAGAATCCGGGTCGAGAGCAGATCGAAACCCAGGTCCGGCAGCCCCTGGAAAATTGGCTCAAGGCCGGTCTGTCCGAGCGCCAGGGGGCAGACAACGAGTCTGAGGCGGTCCACCAGACCAGCCGCGAGCAGTTGCCGAACCAGCGAGAGGCTGCCCACGCTCGGGACTATCCGTCCGCTTCAACTCACGCGCAAACCCCACCAGATCATCACGGACGGCGTTTAGAGAGGGCCAGTCTGTCGTCTCCAGGGCGCGCGAGAACAGCCAGCCGGGCGTGGCCCTCATCGTTCCCCATCCCGCGCCTCGGCGGGCAGTCCCTCCAGCAGCTCGTAGGTCCGGCGTCCGAGGAGCAGCCGATGTGGAACCGCCGCGTTGGTATTGACCCGGGCGGGAAAATCGGGGCCAAAATAGCCGAAGGAACCGGAGGAACGCTGACCTTGGGCAAAGCTGTCGAGACTGACGATCAGTTCACAAACCAGCTCAGGCAGATGTTCTCTCCCTTCACCCGTTTACGGCCACCTCGGTCGAGAGTGCCCTGCCCTCTGCTCTCGGCCAAATCATGCCGCATCGTGTCCGGCGTCCGTTTTGAGCCGCAACCGGACCTTCAATCCCGCCCGGGTCGTCCTGGGAAGTTGCACCTGCGTGCGGACGCGATGGGGCGGGAGCCCGGACATCCGTTCAGACTGCTCCCGCCCGTCCCACGATGGTGGGAGGCCGCCGACCAGGGACCCCCCACGGGAACGAGCACAACCCACGGTGCTCCTCATTCCGGCAAGGGCAAGCCCACCAGCGCCGCCGCGATCTGCCGCGCCCCCTCGACCAGCCGGGGACCGGGACGGCCCAGGCCGCTCTCGGGCACGCAGACGACCGGGACGCCCAGGCCGCGCGCCTCGATGACCTCGGGACGGAGCTTTTTCACGCCGCACCACGAGCAGACGATCAGGTCGGGTTGCGCCGCGCGCACCTCCTCCAGCGTGAGGGGGGAACTGCGGCCCGGCCGTTTCCCCAGAGCATTCACGGCGCCCAGCCCCTCCAGCAGGTCCGTCACCCAGGAGTCGCGCGTCGCCGCGATGATCGGGCGGGGCCACCACTCCACGAGGACGCGGGGCGGGCGGGGGTAAACCCGCCTTAACCCTCGCAGTTCCGCCTCCAGCCGCCCGGCCACGTCCTCCCCCCGCTCCGGCAATCCGATGGCCGCCCCGATCTCGCGGATGTCCCGCAGGGTATCCGGCACGCTCACGGGGTCGAGGACGAGGGTGGGCAGGCCCGCATCGCGCACCCCCTCCACCACCCGCTCCATGCCCGGCACGCTCAGGCTGGCGAGGACGAGATCCGGCCGAGCCTCGCACACCGCCGACACGTCAATGTTCAGGTCCGGGCCAACGCGGCGCGCCCCCTCCAGCCCCGGCGCGTCGCTGTGGCTGTCGGCGGCCACGACCCAGCCCGAAACGCCCAGGGCCGCGAGGATGTCGGAGTTGGAGGAGGTCAGCGAGACGAGGCGCATGAGGGCAGCATAGCGGGCGGGCCGCGGCTCCTTCACCCACCCCTCAGGAGCCTTTTCAAGCGTGTCAGAACGGGCAAACGCCCCCTGACCGTATGGTAGGGTGGCGGGTATGAAGAACACGTTCGCCGTCACCATGACGCTGCTGCTGGCGCTCGCGCTGGGCGGCTCCTTTGCCGGATACCGGATTGCGACGACCCCAAACGAGGCCGCCGAAGCCAGCAAGGGCGGGGCGGAATCCATCGGTGACCCGACCACCCAGGACGTGAAGAGCGAGTCGGTGCCCTCGGCCCGCGAGGCCGCCACCCAGGGCAGCAACGACCTGTCGACCGCCCAGGGCAACGTGATGGAGCAGGACCAGGCGGGCGGCGCCAAGGCGGGCGAGAACGGGGCGGTGGCCGCTGACGGTGGCGAGGACTCCGGGGGCGCGGGAGCCGATGCGGGCACCACCAGCAACCAGAATGGCGGCACCACGACCGACGGCGGGACTAAGACGACGGAGACGGGCAGCGGTACCGAGAGCGGCGGCACCGGCAGCACCGGGGGCGGCTCGGGCGACGCCAGCGGCGAGCAGACCGGCGGGACCGGGACCACGGGGGACCAGAGCAGCACGGATCAGACTGGCGGGGATCAGACCACTGCTCCGCAGAACAACAGCCTGAGGGGTGAGGGGCAGCCGAACGTGCCCTCGCCAACCGTCCAGGGTAGCGAGGAGACCCAGCTCGGCCAGACCGGCGCCTCCAACACCGAAAAGGCGACGGCGGCCAGTGGGGGCCTGAGCGACTCCAAGGCGGCCGAGGTCTCCAGCGCGCTCAGCGGCGACACGGCCGAGGGGCAGAAGAAGTTCGTGGCGACCTGCAGTGGCTGCCACGGCCAGAACGGCGAAGGCGGCATCGGCCCGGCCCTGAACGCCGCCACAGGCCCCGGCTCCTGGGACATCGGGCAGTTCGAGGCCGCCGTCCGCCAGGGCCACGCGCCCGACCACGAACTCGGCCCCATCATGCCCCGCTTCACCAAGGAGCAGCTCAGCGACGAGGACCTGACCGACATCTATGCCTACCTCAAAACGCTGCGCCAGTAAGCGCCCGCAATTCCCCGGCCCGCCCTTCCCGGCGGGCTCTATTCTTAGTGCGTGACGCCCAGCCCCCTGCTGACGACCTCTCCCCTGACGGCGTTCGGGGTGGGGGTGGTGGAGGCGACCCCAGACGAGCTGTTCACCGCGGCGGGCCTGCTCGTGCCGCACGATGGCGGGCCGGTCGCAGATATCCGGGACAGACCTGACCGCTGGGCACTCCTAACCCTGCTGTCGGGCGCGGTGCGGCGGAGCGTGCCCGTGCTGGCCTGGGGAACAGGGGCGGCGATGGCGGGCCGGGCCCTGGGCGCGCGGGTCAGGGTGGGGGGTGGACCGGACCCCGCCCTGGAGTGGTCAGAGCTGCCTCGCGGCGCGGTTACCGAGGAGTGGGAGGGGGAAGTGCCTCTGCTGTGGCGCGCGGGCAACGTGACGGCCTGGGCGGGCGTGACCCTGCCGGAGGCGTTGAGAGAGGCCTTCCTGGCGGGCCTGGCCTCCACCGGACCCCGCACCCCCGGAACTCCCCTGGAGATGGTGGGCGGCGAGGCGGCGCTGCGCCCCCTGCTGGCCGACTTCTATGCGCGGGCACGGGCGGACGACCTGCTCGGCCCGCTCTTCGCCGCGCACGTCACCGATTGGGACGCCCACCTGGACCGGGTGACCGCCTTCTGGGTCACGATGCTGGGGGGTGGGGCAGCCTGGCGGGGCAACCTCAATAGCGTTCACGCGGGGCTGGGCATCCGTGGTCCGCACCTTGCACGTTGGCTGGCGCTGTTCCGGGCGGCGGCGCAGGCCCACCTCTCCCCGCAGGCCGCCGCGCTGCTCACCACCCGGGCGGAGGCGATGGGGGCGCGGCTGGGTCAAGGAAAACGGGGGAACGGTCCTCACGTCAGGCGCGTACCGTAAGGGGTATGGCACCCTTCAACATCCCCTTCCTGAAGAACGAGGACAAGCTGCCCGGCGGGGTGAGCCGCCCCACCTGGGTCATCCTCGACGTGACCGGCGCCTACCCCGAGCGGCAGCCCGCCAACCCCATCCAGGCGCTGCTCAACCGCGAGGACACACTGGAGGCCCTCGAAGCCCGCGCCGAGAAGCTGCGGCACGCCGACTGGCTGCACGGCGTTCTGGTCCGCATCTCAGAGTTCACGGCGGCACCCGCGACCGCCCACGCGATCCGCCAGATCCTCGCCCGACTGGGGCAGGACAAGCGGGTGATCGCCTACCTCCCGCAGCTCACGATGACGGCGCTGCTCGCGGCGAGCGGGGCAAAGGAAATCGCCGCGCCCGAGTCGGCGGACGTGCTCGTGCCCGGTTTTGCCGTCGAGCCCACCTTCCTGGGCGAGTTCCTGAAGAAGAGCGGCGTCGAGTTCGAGAACCTGCGGATCCGGGAGTACAAGGCAGCGCTGACCCGCTTCTCTCAGGACCACATGGACGACGCGAACCGCGAGCAGCTCACCGCGTACCTGAACGGGCTGGAAACCGCCTGGGCGCTCGACCTCTCGGCGGCGCGTGGCGTGGGCGAGGAGACAGCTCGCGCGTGGCTGACGGGCGACCTCACGAGTGCGCGGGCCGCCGAGGAGGCGGGCCTGATCACCCGCGTCGCCTACGAGGACGAACTCGTCGGCCCCGGCACCCGGCCGCTGGCGGCGGTGATCGACCTGCTGATGCCCAGACGGGGGAACGCGAAGGATGGGCGGGTTGCCGTCGTCTCCCTCGTCGGCACCATCGTGCCCGGCAAGAGCCGCAACAACCCGCTGCCCATCCCGCTGCTGGGAGGGCCGCAGGCGGGGTCGGACACAGTTGTCGCGGCCCTCAAGCGCGCGAAGAAGGACGACAAGACCAAGGCCATCGTGCTGTACGTAAACAGCGGCGGCGGCTCGGCGCTGGCGTCGGACCTGATCTGGCGGGAGGTCGCCACCTCGGAAAAGCCTGTCGTCGCCGTGATGGGCGAGTACGCGGCGAGCGGCGGCTACTACGTCCTGGCGCACGCGCGGCACGTGGTCGCCAGCCCCTACACCCTGACGGGCAGCATTGGCGTGGTGAGCGGCAAGCCCGTGCTGCGCGAGTTCAACGCCCGCCATGGCCTGAAGCCCGAGCCTGTGGGCCGCGAGCGCGCCCTGATGTACAGCGCCTCCCGCCCCTTCTCGGATGAGGAACGCGCCCACGTTGAGAAGGGCATCTCTGAGGTCTACGACCGCTTCGTGACCCGCGTGGCGCAGGGCCGCAAGATGACGCCCCAGCGTGTGAACGAGATCGGCCGTGGCCGCATCTGGAGCGGACTGGACGCCCTCGACCTGGGGCTGGTGGACGAGCTGGGCGACCTGCACTTGGGCATTGAGCGGGCCTGCGAACTTGCCGGGCTCCCCTACGATGCCCCGACCTGGAACGTCACCCCCGCCCGCACCGGCCCCCTCCCCGAATTCGTGCAGGAGGCCGCCCGCGCCGCTCAGCTCAGCGTGTGGCCCTTCGGCCGTGAGCGGGTGTTGACCTGGCTGGATCAGGAGATCAAGGTCAGGTAATAGGCGAGCGAAGCAAAAGGGGCGGACGCATCGAACAAGCGTCCGCCCCTCTTTGATCCAACCAAGGCAGCCCCTGCTGCTTGAGGCAACGCTCAAACTCCTATAAGGCCCACAGCAGGCGCTCCGGGGGTAGGCTCCGAAGTATGGAAGACACGTAAGTGCAATCGCGGCCAGTAGTGGTCTTGACTCTTTTGAGCGTGGGCTGACCTGAGGACTTCTTGGGGAACTGGTGAGGGCCTTGCTCGGTTACCTCTTCGCCGGGCACACCCTGATCGTGGTCCTGAATGGCATCAACTTGCCCGGACGGGTGATGGACGCCTTCGCCGGATGTCTGGTGCTGGGCCATCCCAAGAGAAGGAGTACTGACGCCTTCCAGATGGCGAGGGCAAGGGGGGAAGGCCTAAAAACCCCTCGTCCTACCCCTGGCCGCAGATTCTCGTCGCCCTGTTCGCCAGCGCAACCTGCGCCCTGATCTGGTTCGTGACTTTCCGTCCGCTCATCCGCTGAACGCTCCCGGAGGTATGCCATGAACATCAGCGCCCTCGTCCAAAACGGAGGAGGCCAGCACGAGGTCACGCTGCGGACGAACGGTCATGTCCAGCGCCTTGCCATTTCGCCCAGGTCGACCGGCTTCGGGTCCGGCGTCAACGGGGGCGAACTGCTGTTCCTCGCCCTGGCGACCTGTTACTGCAACAATGTTTACCGGGAGGCGGCAAAACGTGCCCTGGAGGTGGAGCGGGTGGAGGTTTCCGGCGAGTTCAGGGCCGAGGGCGAACCTGCCCGGAACGTGACTTACCGCGTCCGGATCGCCACCCGGGGGGACGAGGCCGAAGTCCGGGACCTGCTGCACCACACCGACCGGGTCGCCGAGATCCAGAAGACACTCAGGGCCGGAGTGGCCGTGACCCTGACGGATGCCGAAGTGCAGAGCGTCTAGAACGTGAGAAAAGCTGGGGAGGGGGAGCCGCCCGGGCGGCTCCCCCTCCCCTCGACGTTCCCGGCCGAAGGTCAGGCCGTCGCCTCCTCATACGCCGCGATCTGCCCCCGGATCACGTCCAGGCTCCCCTCCCAGAACTCCGGCGCGTGCAGGTCGATGCCGAAGCGGGCGGCGAGGGTGCGGGCATCGGCCAGGCCTGTGGCGGCGAGGAGGTCGTCGTAGCGGGTCTGGAAGTCGTCCTCGCGGCCCTCCGCCTTCGCCTGCTGGTACTGCGCGTACAGGCCCAGGCCGAACAGCAGGCCGAAGGTGTACGGGTAGTTGTAGAAGCCCAGGCTGTAGTAGTGCGGCTTGACGGCCCACATGTACGGGTGGGTCGTCTCCAGGGCGTCGCTGTACGTCTCGCGCTGCGCCCAGGTCATCAAGTCGTTCAGCTCCTGTGGCGTCAGGTCGCGTTCGGCCCGTTTCTCGAAGACGGCCCGCTCGAACAGGAAGCGCGAGTGGATGTCCACCACGACCTGCGCGTGCCCCAGCAGTTGCGTTTCGAGGACGTACAGCCGCTCCTCGCCCGTTGCCCGCTCCAGCGCCGCGTTCTGGATGATCGTCTCGCAGAAGATGGAGGCCGTCTCGGCCAGGGTCATGGGTGTCTCGCGTTGCAGGGGCGTGCGCGGCGCCTTGAGGAGGTTGTGGTAGCCGTGCCCCAGCTCATGCGCGAGGGTGGACACGCTGTCGAGGCTGGGGTCATGGTTCATCAGGATGCGGCTCTCGTCGCCCTGCCAGCCCATGCAAAAGGCCCCGCCGCGCTTGCCGTCGCGCGGCCCGGCGTCGATCCAGCTCTCGTGGAAGGCACGGCTGGCGAAGTCCCCGAGCTTGTCGGAGTAGCCCCGGAACTGCTCCTCCACGAAGCGTGTCCCGGCCTCGTACGTCCATTCCGTCTCGCTGCGGCCCAGCGGCGCGAAGAGGTCCCACCAGTCGAGTTTCGGCTTGCCCAGCGCGCGGGCCTTGGCAGTGAAGTAGCGGCGGAAGTCGGGCAGGCTGCGCTCGACCGCCCCCTGCATCGCCTCCAGCGTCTCGCGGTCAATGCCGTGGGTGAGCAGGCTGGGCGCTACGGCATCCGGGAAGCCCCGGCGGGCAGCAAGGGTGCCCTCCTCGCCCTTCACACCGTTCATTGCGGCGGCCAGCACGACCTCCGCGTCCTTCCAGACCTTCAGCTCGGCCTCGAAGGCCTCCCGGCGCACGTTCTCGTCGGGATCGGTGGCGAGGGCTCGCAGCGCGGTGACGGGCAACCGCTGGCCCCGGTACTCGCCCGTCAGTTGGCTGGAGTAGTTCCCGTGCAGCTTGGCCCAGCCCCCCGCGCCGCTGGGTCGCAGCCGGGCGGCCAGGTCCTCCTCCTCGGGCGTCATCTGATGCCGCGCGTACTCCACGCTGCGGCGGATGAGGTGTTCGTGGTCGCGGGCCACGTCGGACTGCTTCAGCAGCGCCTCCACGTCCTGCTCCCCCAGCCAGGCGGTCAGGCGCGAGCGCAGCGGCCCCAGCGGCAGCGTCAGGGTGGTCAGGTCCCCCATCCGCTGCTGGGCCAGCGCGTCACGGCTGTCGGTCGTCACGAAGGCGGAGACGAAGCCGCGCAACGGGGTCAGGCGGGCGAGGAGGGCGTTCAGGCCTCCCAGTACGCGGTCAAGGGCCTGGGGCGTGGCTGCACTCCCGCCCTTGCGCACGCCTACCTCACCAAAGGTCGCCTCCAGCGCCGCCACCTCCTCGCGCAACATGGCGAGGTCGGCGGTCAGACGGGGGTCGTCCAGCCCGGCATAGAGGTCGTCGGTGCGCCAGCGGGGAAGATCTCTTGCCTGGGTTGTGGTCATGGGGGGCAGTTTAGCCCCGCAGGCCCGGCCTGCTCGTCTCCGCCAGATGGCCTAGCGGGCGATTTCCACATCCACTACCACACGGCCTGGACGCTTCCCTGCACCAACGCCTCCAGCCGCTCGGCCACGTTGACAAGGTGATCGCCCAGGCGTTCCAGGCTGCGGGCCATCCGGTGGGCAGCGAGCGCGACCTCCACGTCGTCGGGGCGCTCGTGCAGCCGGGTGAGACTGGCGCGCAGCATCTGCTCGTACAGGGCGTCCACCTCCTCCTCGTCCAGGCGCATCACCTCGCGGGCGGCCTTTACGTCGCGCTCGGCGAAGGCGTAGGCCAGGCGTTCGAGCATCTCGGCGAGGAGGTTCACGAGGGGCAGCACGTCCTGGAGGGTGGCGCTGCGGGTGCGCGGGGCAAGCGCCTCCAGGTCGCGGGCCACCCCGAAGGCGTAGTCGCCCACCCGCTCCAGGTTGGTCAGGCTGCGAAACACCATCAGGTGAAAGGCGAGCTCGTCCGGCGTGAGCGGCCCCGCGAAGGCGTGGAGGCAGGCGTCCTCAATCTCCCGTTCCAGCGCGTCCGTCTCGCGTTCCAGGGCGCCCGCGCGGCGGGTCAGGCCCGCGTACTCGGCGCGCCGGGCGGCGTCGCGCACCGCGTCAAGTTCCCCCAGCGTGAGGCTGAGCATTCGCAGGAACCGCGCCGTCAGGTACCGGGTGCTCGCCTCACCGTGGGTCATGGCAGCGAGTATCGTGGCCCTTCGTGAGGGGCAGGTCAGCCCCGACGTTCACCGCCATGGTTACCCGAAGCGGCCGGTGACGTAGGCCTCGGTGCGCTCGTCTGTGGGGCTGGTGAAGACCTGATCGGTGACGCCATGTTCGACGAGGTCACCGTTGAGGAAGAACGAGGTCGTATCGCTCACTCGGGCAGCCTGATGCATGTTGTGGGTGACGATGATGATGGTGGTGACCTTTTTCAGGTCCGTCATCAGGTCCTCGATCCTCGCGGTGCTGGCGGGGTCAAGCGCCGAGGTCGGCTCGTCCATCAGCAGGATCTCGGGCTCGACGGCCAGCGCACGGGCGATGCACAGCCGCTGCTGCTGCCCACCGGAGAGGCCGGTGGCGGGCGTCTTGAGGCGGTCCTTGACCTCGTCCCAGAGGGCCGCACCGCGCAGGGAACGTTCGGCGACCTCCATCAGGCGCTTGCCATCCCGGACGCCCGCGAGTCTCAGGCCGCTGACGACGTTGTCGAAGACGCTCATGGTGGGGAAGGGGTTGGGCTTCTGGAAGACCATGCCGACTCGGCGACGCATGGAGACCGGATCAACCTTCGGGCCGTACATATCCTCGCCGTCAAGGAGGAGGGTGCCCGTGACCCGGGCACCCGGGGTGAGGTCATGCATGCGGTTCACCGCGCGCAGAAAGGTCGTCTTGCCACAGCCGCTGGGACCGATCAGGGCGTTCACGGTGCTGGGTTGAATGTCCAGGTTGACGTCGCGCACGGCCTGTTTGTCGCCGTAGTAGATGCTGACGTTCCGGGCACTGAGCAGGGAGGTCATGAAAGGAAAGCTCCTTGGAGGATGGGAGAGAAACGGTCAGAAGGAGGGGCGTGTTCCTGATGACCCCAGGCTCATCGCCTTCTGCTCGCCCGCCGGGCGAGCAGGCTGGTCAGGAAGATCAGGGTGATCAGCAGCAGGGCACCCGCCTTTGCCAAGCGTTGGTTCTCGTCATAGGCACTCGTGGCGCCACGGTAAATCTCCAGCGGTAGCGCACTCATCGGTTTGGTGGGATCGAGGTTGACGTTGTTGTTCCCGAAAGCCGTAAAGAGCAGCGGTGCGGCCTCCCCGGCGACGCGGGCCAGGGCCAGCATCACACCCGTGACAATGCCACCAGCGGCGGCGGGCAGGACGATCCGCAGGATCACCAGCCACTGGGGTAACCCCAGCGCGAGGCCTGCCTCGCGTACACTCAGCGGCACCAGCTTGAGCACTTCCTCGGTGGTGCGGACCACGATGGGGATCATCAGGAACCCCAGCGCCAGTGCCCCAGCCAGCCCCGAGAAGCCGAAGTGCAGCACGATCAATCCGTAGGCGACCAACCCCATCACGATGGCGGGAATGCCCGCCAGCACGTCACTGATCATGCGGATGGAGGGCATCAGGCGGTGCCGGGGGTACTCGGCCAGGAAGATGCCGCCCGCCACCCCGATCAGCACGCCGATCACGCTCGCCATTGCCAGCATCAGCAGGCTGCCAGTAATGGCGTTCAGAAGCCCGCCCCCCGCCTCACCCTCGGGAGCCGGAGTCCGGGTGAAGAAGGCGAGGTTCATCGCCCCCAGACCCTCACGCAACAGGTAGACGAAGATCAGGATCAGCGGCGCCACCACGATCAGCGTGGCGAGCAGGATCAAAGCCCCCATCAGCAGGTTCTTGACCCGCCGGGCTGGGCTGAGGCGGGCGCTCGGGCGGGCGGTGGCAGCAGAGGCGACGCGCATCATTGAATGCCCTTCGGCGTCAGCCGCGCGATGATGAGGCGGGCGGCGAAGTTGACGACCACACTGACGAAAAAGAGGGTCAGGCCCAGGGTGACCACGCTGGAGCGGTGCAGGGCCTCCTGCGCGTCCCCGAACTGGTTGGCAATCACCGAGGCCATCGTGCTGGCACCGCCCCAGAGGCTCTTGAGAATGTCCTGGCTATCCCCGATCACCATGGCCACCGCCAACGTCTCGCCCAGGGCGCGGCCCAGCGCGAGGATCACGCCCCCCAGAATTCCGGCGCGGGCGTAGGGCAGGATCGCCCGGGAAATCACTTCCCATTTCGTCGCGCCCAGGGCATACATCGCCTCGCGCTGATCCTGAGGCACCAGGCGGATCACGTCTCGCGCCACGCTGGCCGTGTAGGGCAGGATCATCACCGTCAGGATGATGATGGCGAGGGCCAGCCCTCGCCCCCCCGCGCCCGACGGCACGAAGAAGCACTGGAGGCTGGTCTGCTGTTGCGCCCACAGCTCATTGCACCGGGTGATGGTGGCCACGTTCTCCGGGTTTACGAAGTAGGCGGTCTGCCAGTGGGCCAGAATGGGGGCGATGACGAACAGCGCCCACAGGCCGTACACCACGCTGGGCACGGCGGCCAGCAGCTCGATCAGGTAGCCCACCGGGTTCGCCAGCCACTTCGGCGCGTACTCGGCCACGAATAGCGCACTCGCCACCGCGAGTGGCACACTGATCACCAGGGCAGCGAGGCTGGTTACGAGGGTGCCGACGATCATGGCGGCGGCGCCGAAGCGGTCCTGCACCGGGTTCCAGGTGCGCTCAGTGAAAAAACGCCAGCCGAAGGCTTGCAAGGCGGGCCACGACTCGCGCCCGAGCTGGTAGACGCTCAGCACGAACACCATGACGATCACCGACGCCAGCGCGAGAATCAGGATTTGAAAGGTGCGGTCGCTGCGGCTCGACAGCGCGGCGCCGAGCCGGGAGCGGACGGGTGTGGGGGAGGAGCGGGCAGATTCACTCATAGGGGCATGACCTCTCGGGGGCAGGCTGACCCCAGTTGACAGGCAAAGCGTCAGGGGCAGGTCAGGTGAGGACAAGAGGGACGCGGGACAAAAAAGGGGCAGCCCTCCAGTGGAGGGCCGCCGACGAGGAAGTTTCGTCTTAAATTCTCTTGCCGCCGTAGGTTATAGAGTTGATGATGCCCTTGACCTTCGTGACGACGTTGGCGGGCAGCTTGGCGTAATCCAGCCCCTCGTTGTACCCCTGCCCGGTGGTCACCATCCAACTCAGCAGGTTCTTCAGTGCCTTCGCCTGCCCCTCGGTACGGTTGCCGTACTTCTGATCTTGGTAGAAGATCACGTAGGTGAAGCTGGCGATCGGGTAGGCGTTCGCGTTCGCGCTGTTTGTCAGGCTCACCCGCGTGTCCTTGGGAATCACCACCCCCAGCGCCGCCGCCGCCGCCGGACCGTTATCCGCCAGCACGAACTTCCCGGCGCGGTTCTGCACGCTGCCGAAGGGCAGCTTGTTCTGCTTGGCATACACCAGTTCCACGTACCCGATGGCCCCGGGGGTGCTCTTCACCACACCCGCCACCCCGTCGTTGCCCTTGGCCCCGGTGCCCACCGGCCACTGGAGGCTGTTGCCCACCCCGACCTTGCTCTTCCACTCGTTGCTGACCTTGCTCAGGTAGTCCGAGAACACGTAGGTCGTCCCGGAACCGTCGCTGCGGCGGGCAACAGTAATGGGCAGCGGGGGAATCGTCACGCCGGGGTTCAGGGCCGCGATGGCCTTGTCATTCCAGGTCTTGATCTTGCCCAGGTAGATGTCGGCCAGCACCCGGCCCGTGAACTTCAGGGGCTGGGTCACCCCGGGGAGGTTGTAGGCGGGCACGACCGCGCCGATGGCGGTGGGGACGTGCAGCAGGGCGGCCGGGGCGGTCTTCAGCGTCTCGTCGCTCATGGGGTTGTCCGACCCCGCGAAGTCGACGGTGCGCTCCAGGATCTGCTTCTGTCCGGCACCGCTGCCGACCGACTGGTAGTTGACGTTGACGCCGGTGGCGTCCTTGTACTCGGCGAACATCTTGGAGTACAGCGGGTAGGGGAACGAGGCGCCCGCACCCGTCAGGCTCGTCTGCGCCGCTGCCATACCAGTCGTCATCAGGGCCAGGCCCAGGAGAAAGGTCTTCTTCATAGCTGACAGCGTGCGGGCGAACTGTCAGGGCCGCGTCACTGGCATGTCATGGAAAGGTCAGGGGCGGCGAGGTCTCCCCCACCGCCCCCGACCTCCTCCATTCTCTTAGTCCGCCGCTTCCGCCTGGGCGTACTGGAGGCGGTGCAGCCGCGCGTAGTAGCCGCCCTTTTCCAGCAGGTCGCGGTGGCTCCCCTGCTCCACGATACGGCCCCGGCGCATCACCACGATGCGGTCGCAGTGCTCGATGGTACTCAGGCGGTGCGCGATGATGATACTCGTGCGGCCCAGCATCACCTTTTCCAGCGCCTGCTGAATTCGCATCTCCGTCTCGGTGTCCACGTTCGCGGTCGCCTCGTCCAGGACCAGCAGGATGTCGGGGTTCTGGATCAGGGCGCGGGCGAAGGCGAGCAGTTGCTTCTGCCCGGTCGAGAGAGTGGCACCGCGCTCGCGGACCTCGGTGTCGTAGCCGTCCGGCAGCGAGAGGATGTAATCGTGGACGCCGACGTAGCGGCAGGCCTCCACCACCCGCTCGTGGGGAATGTCAGGGTTGTTCAGCGTCAGGTTGCTCTCGATGGTCCCAGCAAAGAGGAACACGTCCTGAAGCACCACGCCGACGTGCTTTCTCAGATCGTGCTGGGCCAGGTCGCGCACGTCGATCCCGTCCACCTTCACTGCGCCGCGCTGCACGTCGTAGAAGCGGCTCACCAGCGCCGTCACGCTCGTCTTGCCCGCGCCCGTTGCGCCAACGAGGGCCACGCTCTCGCCCGGCTGGATGTGCAGGTCGATTCCGCGCAGAATCCAGCGGTCGTCGTCGGGCGTGTCGGCCTTCACCGTCTGGTCGTAGGCGAACCATACCCCCTCGAAGTCCACCCGGCCCTCGAAGTGTTCCAGCCTCCTCGCGTCCGGCTTGTCGGTGATCTCCTCCTCGGTATCGAGCACCGTAAAGATGCGCTCGCTGCTCGCCATCGCCGCTTGCAGGTTGTTGAACACGTCCGCGAGGTCCTGGATGGGTTGGAAGAGCTGCTGCGTCCATTGCACGAAGGCGAAGAGCGTGCCCACCGTGACGGCCCCGGCCACCCCGCTCGCCACCGCGTCCTGCCCCAAGATCTGACGGGCGGCGAAGTACAGCACGAGTGCCACGGCGACCTGGCCCAGCACCGCGACGGTCGGCATGAACAGTGAGAACCAGTACACGCTGTTCACCGTGGCCGTCAGCAGGTTCCGGTTGGCGTGATCAAAGTCCAGCGCAGTGCGCGCCTCGCGCCGGAAAAGCTGGACCGTCAGCATCCCGGTGATGTTCTCGTTCAGCCGGGTGTTCACGATGGCCTGCTGGATGCGGGTGGCGCGGAAGGCGTCGCGCAGCCGTGCCCGGAAGAAGTTGGTGGCGAAAAACAGCACCGGCAGCACCGTGAAACTGATTAGCGCGAGCTTCCAGTTCAGCCGCAGCATGAAGCCCGCATAGACCAGGATCAGGAGGCTGCTTGTGATCATGCTGACCAGCCCGCCCGTGATGAACTGGTTGATCGCGTCCACGTCGCTCGTGACGCGGGTAATCAGGCGGCCCACCGGGTTCTGGTCGAAGTACGCCAGCTGTAACCGCTGGAGCTTGCCGAACACGTCCGAGCGGATGTCGCGCAGCACGTTCTGCCCCAGGTAGCCGATGGCGAGGGTGGAGACGTAGTTCAGGACGAATTCGATCACCCGCAGCCCCATGTACCCCAGCGCGGCGAGGGTCAGGCCGCGGTACAGCGTCTCGGCGTTCAGGCCGGGGTTGCGCTCGAAGGGCGAGAGGAAGGCGTCGATGGCGTGGCGCAGGACCAGCGTGGGCAGCGGCGACAGAACCGCGAGCAGCAGCGCGACGACCACGGCAGTCAAGGCGAGTGCCTTGTACGGCCGCAAATAGCTCAGGATGCGCCGTGTCAGGTGGACGTCGAAGCCCTTCTTGGCGGCGTCGAGGGGATCGGGCGCGGTCACTTCACGGCCTCCTGGGGCAGGGCGGAGTGTTCGAGGTCGTCGGCTGCCGTCTCCGCATCCCGGATGGGCTCGTCCTCGGCGTCGAGGTCGGAGGCGAGGCGCTGGAGGCGTTCGAGTTCGGCGTAGTGGCCGCCCGCCGCGAGCAGTTCCTCGTGGGTGCCCTGCTCGATCACGCGCCCCTCCTCTAGCACCACGATCCGGTCGGCATGGCGCAGGCTGCTCACGCGGTGGGCGATCAGGATGACGGTGCGCCCCTTGGCGACCTCCCGCAGCCCATCGAGGATGCGCCGCTCGGTCTCGGTGTCCACCGCCGAGAGGCTGTCGTCCAGGATCAGGATCGCCGGGTTGCGGACGATGGCGCGGGCGATGGCCGTGCGCTGCCGCTGCCCGCCCGAGAGGGTCACGCCGCGCTCGCCCAGCATCGTGTCATACCCTTGGGGGAAGCCCTCCACGTCGCCCGCCAGCCCGGCCAGCCGCGCGGCCTCGTGGACCCGGGCGAGGTCGGGCTGCTGGGGCAGTTCGGGGGGCGCGGGCACTTTCGCCACATTCACCCCGGTCGGAATCGCGGGGAGGTCCCGCCCCTCCAGCCCGAAGGCGATGTTGTTGGCAATCGTGTCGCTGAAGAGGAAGGGTTCCTGCGGCACGACGGAGACGTGTTCACGCAGGACGCGCAACGGAATCACCCGCACGTCGTGCCCGTCCACCCGCACCACGCCGCTCGTGGGGTCCATGCTGCGGGTGATGAGCGCCGCGAGGGACGTCTTGCCGCTCCCGGTGGGGCCGGTAATTCCCAGGAAGGTCCCTGCGGGGATATGCAGGTTCACCCGGTCGAGCACAGTGAAGTCGCCGTAGCGCAGGCTCACGTTCTCGAAGGTCACGTCCCCGCGGACGGTGCGGATGCCCGGGTCTGTGCGGCCCCGTTCGTCGTGGACCTGGGGGCGGGCGTCGAGCAGCTCACGCAGCCGCTCCCAGGAGGAGAGCCCGCGCTGCGTCACCCCGGTGATCCACCCCACCATCAGCATGGGCCAGGCGAGGCGGTCGAGCGTGCCCACGAACTGCACGAACTTGCCCACCGTGAAGTCCGCCCCCCCCTGCGGAAACAGGATCAGCCGCCCACCGACGAGCAGGATCAGCCCGAAGGTCAGGCCGATCAGCAGGCTCATGAAGCCCCGCAGCGGCCCGTCCACCTTCGTCAGCGCGATGTTGCGCCGCAGCAGTTCCAGGTTCATCGCCCGGTAGTCGGCGATCTCGCGGTCCTCGATGGCGTAGCCCTTCACCACCCGCGCGCCGCTGAAGTTCTCCTGCGCCTTTCCGGCGATCAGGCTGTTCTGCTCCTGCACCCGGGTGTAGCGCTGGTTGATCAGCCGGGCGAGGTAATACAGCAGGCCCACGATGAACGGCAGCACGGCGATCACGATCAGGGTGAGCTGCCAGCTCAGGCCGAACAGGACGGTGAAGCTCGTCAGGAAGGCGGACACGATGTTCACGATCTGCCACGAACCGAAGCCCAGCATCTCGCGCACGGCGCTCAGGTCGCCCGTCAGGCGGTTCATGATGTCCCCGGTGCGCGAGCGGTCGTAATACGCCTTGTCGAGCGTCTGGAGGTTCATGTAGATGTCGCGGCGAATCTCATACTCCGTCTGCCGAGACGCGATGATGATCTGGCGGCGCATCAGGAGCATCAGTGCCCCGGCGGTCGCGGCAGCCAGTACGATCCCCAGCGCGTACAGCCCGACCTGCGCCAGCGCCACCCCCACGGTGTTCGGGCTCGCGTCAGTCGCCCGCGTCAGGCCGTCGATGGTGAGGCGGATGTAGTAGTACGGCAGCAGGTTGACACTGTTGGCAATCACCACGGCGATGATGCCGATGAGGTACTGCCTCCGGTGCATTCGCAGGTAGGGCCAGAGGGTACGTAGGCTGTCCAAGAGATTCACCTCGGGGGAAGAGCGGCCAAAAGACGCGTGCAATCAGGAGCGCGGCTCCGAGAGCGGTCAGTCTACGCCGCCCGGCGGAGGGAGGAATGCGCGTAATGGCGGAGTCCGCACATGGGCCGGGTTCACGTGACCTTCAGGAGAGTTCAGCCGCGCGGGGAATGACCGGCAACCCGGTGGAGCGGTCGAAAAAAGCCGCCAATGGCGAAGTCCCGCTGCTGTTGACACCCCAGGGGGGCGGTGCTACTATCCACAGCCGGAAGCAAGCGCGTCAGCGCGAAACTTCCGTGCTCAGGGGCGGGATCCCTCCGCCTTCTGCCTCAGGAACAGGTGCCACCCTAGCTCAACTGGTAGAGCACCCGACTTGTAATCGGAAGGTTGGGAGTTCGATTCTCCTGGGTGGCTCCAAGTGACGCACCACACGTCACGGCGATCCGGGGCGAGACAATCCGGGCCAGCGCAATCTGGGGCAAATCTGGGTAGGTGGCCGAGTGGTTAAAGGCGACAGACTGTAAATCTGTTCACGTAAGTGTACGGCGGTTCGAATCCGCCCCTGCCCACCACACGCGGGAATAGCTCAGTTGGTAGAGCGTCAGCTTCCCAAGCTGAATGTCGCGAGTTCGAGTCTCGTTTCCCGCTTTCCAGCCCGCTCTTGTAGCTCAGTGGTAGAGCACTCCCTTGGTAAGGGAGAGGTCGTCGGTTCAATCCCGACCAAGAGCTCCACTTCGGAAACGCGGCCCGCGACAGGTGGGCCGCGCTTTCACTTGTGTCATTATTAGCGCCGTATGCTGCTTAAGCCCGTCTCCCCCGGGAGACTTCTCTAGGAGGAATCACCATGGCCAAAGGAACGTTTGAGAGGACGAAGCCGCACGTGAACGTCGGGACGATCGGGCACGTGGACCACGGCAAGACCACCCTGACCGCCGCCATCACCTTCACGGCGGCCGCGATGGACCCCACCGTCGAGAAGCTGGCCTACGACCAGATCGACAAGGCCCCCGAGGAAAAGGCCCGCGGCATCACCATCAACACCGCGCACGTCGAATACAACACCCCCACCCGCCACTACAGCCACGTCGACTGCCCCGGCCACGCCGACTACGTCAAGAACATGATCACCGGCGCCGCCCAGATGGACGGGGCGATCCTGGTGGTCAGCAGCGCCGACGGCCCGATGCCCCAGACCCGCGAGCACATCCTGCTCGCTCGCCAGGTGGGCGTGCCCTACATCGTCGTGTTCATGAACAAGGTGGACATGGTCGACGACGAGGAGCTGCTGGAACTGGTGGAGATGGAAGTGCGCGAGCTGCTCAGCAAGTACGAGTTTCCCGGCGATGACCTGCCGGTGATCAAGGGCAGCGCCCTGCAGGCGCTGGAAGCGCTGCAGGCCAACCCCAAGACCAGCCGCGGCGAGAACCAGTGGGTCGACCGCATCTGGGAACTGCTGGACGCCATCGACAGCTACATCCCCACCCCCGAGCGCGACACCGACAAGACCTTCCTGATGCCCGTCGAGGACGTGTTCACCATCACCGGCCGCGGCACCGTGGCCACCGGCCGCGTGGAGCGTGGCGTGGTGAAGGTGCAGGACGAGGTGGAGATCATCGGGCTGCGCGATACCAAGAAGACCACGGTGACGGGCATCGAGATGCACCGCAAGCTGCTGGATCAGGGCATGGCGGGCGACAACGTGGGGGTGCTGCTGCGCGGCGTGGCCCGTGATGACGTGGAGCGCGGCCAGGTACTGGCCAAGCCGGGCAGCATCAAGCCGCACACCAAGTTCGAGGCCAGCGTGTACGTGCTGTCCAAGGATGAGGGTGGACGTCACTCGGCGTTCTTCGGCGGGTACCGTCCGCAGTTCTACTTCCGCACCACTGATGTGACGGGTGTGGTGGAGCTGGCCGAGGGCGTGGAGATGGTGATGCCCGGTGACAACGTGACCTTCACCGTCGAGCTGATCAAGCCCATCGCCATGGAAGAGGGCCTGCGCTTCGCCATCCGCGAGGGCGGCCGTACCGTCGGCGCGGGCGTCGTCACGAAAGTGTTGGAGTAAA
>NZ_KB906415.1 GCF_000381345.1 Deinococcus apachensis DSM 19763
TGGAGCGTGTTGGCGACGCTCAGGAGTTCTCCGGTGGGTCGGATGACGACATCCAGGCGAGCCTGACAAACGTCGATGCCGACGAACAGTTCTTCGGACATACGAACCTCCTGGGGACGGTCCAGTACAGCCCGGCCTTGCATACGAGGTGGACTCCGTCAACCGTTCGGGCTTGGACTGGGGGGCCAGCACGGTGACCCAGCTACAGGACGGTCTCGAAGATCGACGGTGTTTACGGCCTCCCGTGCTGCGTCCCGGTTCAGTTATAGCCCCGGCCTTATACAACGGTGTTTCTGCCATGAAACCACCGAGGAGCCGACCTCCTCACGATACGTTGCAGACCGTCTTGCGGTTTGCCTTTCCCCTGGATGCTCGCCGCCTGGCTGTTCTGGTTGCGCTGGTGTTGGCGATATATACGTGACCCTCGGTCAGTGACCAGAGGGCGGTCCCGTCGAGATGCTGAACCGCGAGCACCGCCCGCCACTTGCGTTCCTCCGGGTTCAGGTCAGCCCATGCACGGGCACTATCGAGCGCTCTACCCCGATAGGTGTCGAGAGTGAGCGTCATTTTAAAACTGGCCGTTTGAAGTAATAGTTCTGAATACTGTTCGCTGTTCCTTCTCCAACCACAGAAATAAGCTCCCACCCACTTTGCCCCAGGTAGTTGAAAATAGAGTTCATCTGTAGATCAGCTCGTTCGTTAGGAGAAAGTGGTTTGCCACGTAATACAAAGAGAAAGTCATCCATAGTCTGCGCAGTTTTATTATTCTTACTGTCGCTCCAATGGAAAATTCGAGCCGTAGAAAGCCGTAGAATCAGTAACAATAGTAGCTGTCCTATACTCCCACTTCTGAATATGCCCAACTTGACCGGTAGCAGTAGAGGCAAGAGCTAGGGTCAGGGCAGCAATCGTGACTAGTTTCACACCCCTATGCTAACATCAGTTAATGGGTCGTCAGCTTCGGTCTGTCACACCCGCTTCTCGTTTTCATCAATCCTCTGGCCACATCTACCCTGACAGACTCTCGTTGACGACCCATTAATGGGCTGTCAGGGCTCCTTCCCCTTCGGCCGTAGTTGCCGCCAATGGGAAGTGACAGACCCTTGTTGACAGCCCACTAGAGGCTCGCGTCAGTCTTGCTTGTCCTGCAGGGTCACTTGCAGCTTCATGTCACCCACCAGAATGCCATTGGCGAAATACGTGTGGGTGTACGTATTAGCCTTCGCGTTCCCCGAACTGGTACCGAGCAGCAAGTTGTACACCTTCCCGGTGTACTGCACCTTCGCAATACGCGTAACACGCGAAGGACCTGTGTCAGAGATCAGCACGTCGCCGACATGCAATGCGGAGAGCGTCACCACGCCGCGATTACGTGTGACAATGGGATGATCGTCCGTGCCAATCAGGCGATGCTGCTTGTCGTCCCGGACCTCATAGGCCTGCTGATCATTGCGGGAAGCGTACGTACGTACCACGTTCGCAGACACGAATGCCGGTGAAGTGCGAGCGCGTGTGCTGGCCAAGTGGTACTGTTCGTTGGCTTGTGCAGTTACACGAGCACCGATGCGGATGGATTGGATGCTGGCGCTGGTACCGTTTGCGAGGACGATCTGTGTACCTTCCGCAACGCACGCGTAGTACACGCCATTGTCTGGCGGATCAATGTAATGTCTTGCGCCGAGGGCCGGACCAGCCGTCAAGACCAGCAGGCTCAAAGTAACGGTCTTCTTCCCGAGGAGCGTCTGCTTGAATGCCTTCATAACCGCCTCCTTCTATGAATTCTGAGTGTGTGCGTGAACATCTCCTCCCGTGAGAGTGGTCGTCGAAGACTGGAGTGTTCTTGGTTGCTCATCAACTCGTCTCCAGTAGGCTTCTGCCTCAAGTTACAAACTGACCGCACGCAGTGAGGAGCGTCCCCAGCAGACCAGTCGTCAGGACGGCCGGAGCCTTGATGTTCCAGCAGGGGCTGACATGAGATTCCGACAGACTGACTCCTTGGCAAACGAGAAGGCGGGTAGACGCGGTGCCGGGACGTGCGGTGAACGGAGCTACATCACCTCTCCTTCCTGGTCGGTGGACGGCCTGGAACACGGGCGCTGCGCTAGGGACGCGCTGGCGGATCTGCTCGGGTTCTGCCCAGGAGCCCAGGGGCGCGCGGCATTGAGGATCGGCGCAGTGTAGGGCGAGGACGCCGCGGATCGCCACCGGGGAAGGACTTGTGCCTTGCTGCCGCTTCCCCGACCGATGTGCGCAGTGTGCACGGCGGGGCGTCTAGCAAGCGTCTAGCCGTGTAGGCACGAAAAAAGCTGCCGCGAGGCAGCTGTGACTTTCGGCGGCGCTCCTACTTCAGGACGAGCTGAGGACGTCTGAACTCACCGATCCCAGGACTTCCCGGCTGAAGGGAAGGTCGAGGTAGGCGGCGCGCAAGCCCTCGTCGGGGATGGCCTCCACTTTCCGCCGCAGGGCTGCACGGGCTTGCCCGGCGTACTGCGCCGCCTCGTCGGCGTGTCCGTGTGCCAGGGCCACCCGGGCGAGCGTCAGGAAGTAGCGGTCGTGGTCCTCGGGGCGCATCCGAGCGGGGTCGAGCGTGCCCAGCTCCCCCGCAACCTCGGTGGCGGCAGGCAGATCGCCGCTGCTGAGCAGGACGGAGGCAAGGTGACACAGGGCGAGCGTCAGCCCCGAGAGCAGTCTGTCCGCCCGGAACAGGGCCGCAGCCTCTTGCAGGGTGCGTTCCGCCGCCTCGTACTTTCCCAGGCCATGTTCCGCTACGCCTCGCCAGGCCAGGGCCCAGGGGCGGGCCCGGGCGTCCGACTCCTGTTCGGTCAGCGCCAGTCCCTGCTCGGCGAGGGTGCACGCCAGCGAGTACTCCCCCAGCGCGCAATGGGCCTGGGCCGCCGTAACCAGATAGACGGTGCGGTAGGTGTGGTCGCCCGTTTCCTGGGCCAGAGCATTCGCCCGGGCCAGCTTCTCCAGCCCGGCGCGGTAGTCCCCCAGGAACAGGTCGAGGCATCCCAGGTTGAAGAGGACAGCGGTCTCGCCCTGCTTGCGGCCTATCTGACGGTAGAGTTCGCCTGCCCGGACGTAATGAGCTTGCCCCTCGGCGTACCTCAGCAGGAGGATCGAGCTGCTGCCCAGATGCGTCTCAGCCGTCGCTTCAATGTTGCGGTCAAAGAGCGCCAGTGCGACCTCTCGGTGCCGCCGGGCGTACTCATACTGCGCCTCGTCGTCCTCGCGCGCTTCGGCCAGCATCAGGGCAATATCGTATGCGGTGGCCAGCTCCTGGGGGTTGCGGCTCGCCTCCGCCAGTTCCAGGGCCGAGTCGAGCCGGGCTTGGGCCGCGTCCAAGTGTCCGCGCTTAATCTCTACCAGGGCTTCGAGTTGCAAGCATGACAGCGCATCGTTCCGCCTCCCGAGTGCCTCAAAGGACGGCCGCGCTGCCCGCAGCGCCTGCATGGCGGCGTGCTGCTCTCCCCGAACGTAATGCCAGCGGCCCTTGAGCAGGGCGGCGCGCGCCGCCCACAACGGGGCGCCCTGCGCCAGCTCTTGAAGCTCCCGGATCAGTTCGGCCGCCCGCCCCGGTTCTCCCACCCGGCGGTGGTAGGGAATGCGGCGGAACAGTGCCTCCCGCCGCGCCTCCAGGCTCCCCCACTCCTGGGCGCACTGGGCGAGTGCGGCCAGATCGGCTTCCCACTCGCGCAACTCGCCGCTCCGCCTCGTCACCTCCTCGCGCAGCGCCAGCAGCTCGAAGCGACCCGGGACGTCGTGGGTGAAGGTCAGGGCCCGGTCGAGGAAGTGCAGCGCCTCGTCCGGCGCCCCCACCGCGACGGCCTCCCTCGCCGCCGCCAGGTAGTGCCCCGCCGCCCGCTCCCCCTCCCCGCCCAGGTCGAGATGCCGGGCCACGGCGGCGGCGCTCCCTGCCGGAAGCCGCTCCTCCAGCGTGAGCCCCGCCCGGCGGTGCAGCCTGCGCCGGACATTCGCGTCAATGCCCGCATACACGCTCTCCTGCACCAGCCCATGCACGAAGGCGAGGTGTCCCCCGAAGGCTTCGCGCAGGAAGCGCGCCGAGAGCAGGTCGTCCACGGCGGCGTAGAGTTCCCCCTCCGGCCAGCCGCTCACGTCGCCGAGGACGTCGACCACGAAGGTGGGGCCCAGCACGGCGGCCACATCCACCAGGGCGCGCGGCACTGGACCCAGGCGCTCCAGCCGAGCCCGCACCGTCTCGCCGAGGCCCCGCGGGAGACCCACCTCGCCTCCCCGGCGGGCCTCGAACGTCAGCTCGGTGAGGTACAGCGGTAATCCCTCGCTGCGGGCGGCGACGAGGCGGGCGAGGTCCCTGGGCAGGTCGCGCCCCACCGCGGCCAGGGCTGACTCCGGGTTCAGGCGCGCCAGGGCGAGGGACTGCGCGGCCTGTTCCTCCCGCAGACGCTGGCGCAGCGCCCGCAGCGGGTGGCCGGGGGCGAGGTCATCGCGGTGGGTGGCGAGCAGCAGGGTGCGGGCCGGGGCGGCGCGGGCCAGGAACTCCACCAACCCCAGTGACGCCTCGCTCGCCCAATGCAGGTCCTCGAGCACGAGGAGCACCGGGCGGGCCTGGCCCAGTGCGGCGAGCGCACCGGCGACGGCAGCGGCCAGCCGCTCGCGCTCCCGCTCGGGGGGCAGGGTGGGCAGCTCGGGCAGCCCCGGGTGACGCACGCGAATGGCCGGGATAAGGGTGGCGAGGGCGGGGAGCCAGTCCTCCGCGCCGGGCAGGTCCAGCAGCAGCGGCGCGGCCGTTCCCAGGGCATCCGCAAGCGCCTGGTGGGGCCGGGTTTCGGGCGAGGTCGTTCGGCCTACAAGGACCAGGGTCCCCTCCGCCTCGGCCTGCAAGGCGAGTTCGCGCGCCAGCCGGGTTTTGCCCACCCCGGCCTCGCCGCCCAGCAGCAGGGTCTGTCCGGGGCCGCTCCTCACCCGGCGCCAGGCATCCTTGAGCGCCCCGAGTTCCGCCTCGCGGCCCACCAGCGGCAGTTGCCAGGGGTCCCCGCGCTCGGGGGGAGTGGAGGGCACGAACAGGTCGAGGAGTTCGCCGCGCCGCAGGCGATCGTGCAGCGCCGCTGTCTCCGGCATTGGCGGGATACCCAGTTCCGCGTTGAGGACGGCGCGAAACTGCTCCAGCACACTGAGGGCGACCGCACGGTTGCCCCTCCCGGCGTGCAGGGTGGCGAGTTGCCGCACCATGTCCTCCCGCAGAGGATCGGCCGCGAGCAGCCGTTCCGCGTAGAAGATCGCCCGCGGGTAATCGAGTGCGGCCCGGTAGCGAGTGACGAGAGCGCTCAAGTTAACGAGATGACCGGCGCGCAGCCGTTCGCGCTCGTAAAACACCCACTCTTCATCCAGACCTTCGAGCAGGTCCCCCCGGTACAGGGCGGCGGCCTCCTCCAAGCGGTTCGGGTCGCGGCTGAGCGCTTCGAAGGCGTGGACGTCCAGCCAGCTCTCGCCCGCGTGCCAGCGGACGAAGGTGGGGTCAGCGCTGAACCACTCGCCCGGCGGCAGCGCCCCGCGCAGATAGTGCAGGTGACGGCGCAGGTTGGCGCGACCCTCACTCGTGGTCGCGTCCGGCCAGAGGGTCACCGCCAGCGCCTCCCGGCTGACAGGAGCGTCCCCCGACAGGGCGAGGGCTGCCAGGAGCGGCAAGGTCCGGGGTGGGGCGCGAAATGCGAGCGCCCGGCCGTCGTGGGTCAGGCGAAAGGAACCCAGCAGGTGGATCTGGAGCATGCTCGCCTCCGTGGGGCGCGGGGGGCAACGGATGAACCGAAGGGGAGCGCAAGACGTCTCCAGGGTACTCCTGGACGGTTGTCGCACCTCAACCTGGGCGCGGTCAATTTCTCCAGCAGGCGGCTGGACCGCCTCCCGCCAACCCCAAGACGCCGTGAACTAGTTGCCTCGCCGAATGAGGGGCGCACTCCCTGAGTAAAGGGTGACAGTGAGGGTGTGATGCTGCCCCAGTGTCAACCGAGCTAACAGCGGGTGAGGTCGCGGCCTGTCTGGGTGTCAAAGCGGGAATGCTGCGCCGGTATACCCTCGCGCTGGAGGCCTAGGAGAGTCATGAACCTATCCGTCTGTATTGAGATGATCTTCCAGGAAGAACACGACTTTACCCGGCGCATCTACAAGAGCGCTGCCGTGGGCCTGCCGAACGTCGAGATGTGGAGATGGCGCGACAAGAATCTGGACGCCATCGAGCGCGCTCTTGGCGAGACCGGGGGGCATCTCATGTGCTTCGTAAGTGAGCCGGGCGGGCGACTGGTGGACCCCGCCACGCACGCAGCCTTCCTGCAAGGTCTGCGCGACAGCATTCCGGTCGCCCGTCGCTTCGGGACACGTAGCCTGATCGTGCTCTCGGGGGACACCTTGGACGGCGTGCCGCGCGAGGAACAACACGCGGCGGTGCGGGACGCGCTCATCGCCGCCGCACCTATCGTGGAGGATGCGGGCATCACCCTCAACCTCGAACCGCTCAACACTCGCGTGGACCATATCGGGTATTTCCTGGACAGCACTGCCGAGGGACTCCAGATCGTCGAAGAGGTCGCTTCTCCAGGAGTCAAACTGCTGTACGACCTGTACCACTCCGTGGTGATGAACGAGGACCCCCGTGAGGTCCTGCAGGGTCGGATTGACCTTGTGGGGCACGTCCACCTCGCCGATCACCCGGGGAGGCATGAACCGGGCAGCGGAGATGCCCTATTAGAAACGTACCTGGCGTGGCTGCAGCAGCAGGGCTACGAGGGCTTCATCGGTCTGGAATATCTTCCGACCGGTGACAGCACTGCGGCACTGGAATCTACAAAGGTACTGGCAAGCCGCGCGTCTGCTGTCCTTCCTCAACATTGAGCCCCTATAGCCGTGGGACGACCCGCGCTTTCCTACTGCCCGTGGTATGCATTTCCCGTTTGCCAGTAATCGTTTTTCCTGCGCTGGGCGCAATCTTTTTACTGGCAGCCCACTTTTGCCAGAAATCGCGTTTGCCAGTAAAACCCGCCCTGTTAGGGGCGGGAGCTGTGAGGGCGCTGGACTTCAGGCGGCGGTGCTATGTGTGTGCTGCAAGAAGTGCCACACCAGCCGGGCTTCCTGTTGCGTGAGGGTGGCAAGGCTGAACACGGGTCGATCCAGCGCGACCCCCGCGAAGCCGTAGTGCTCCCCACTGGGGATACCGGCGTGGCTCATCAGGCGGTGAAGCTCGCACGCGCGGCGCTTCCCGATGGTGGGCACGATGCGCTGTTCGCTGAGCAGGGTGACGCGGCCCTCAGCCTTCGCCCAGTTGAGGAGGCTGACGGCTTCCACTTCGCTAACCTCGCAGCCGTTCACCTGGGCGACGATAGGGAGGAGCTGGCCGCGAGGGCTGCGCCCACCGGAGAGGGTGACAGTACGGGTTCCCAGGTAGACGCGGGCGCTGCTACCCTCGCCGTAGCTGCCGTACAGGGCAACTTCCCAGGTGCGGGTGATGGTGACGGGGCTGGTATCCTTCATGGTGCTTCCTTTCGACTGCTCGGGGGGAGTCAGATGGGGCGGCGCTCTTAGCGGGGATGCCGCCCTCTCTGCTGCTTGAAATATATCACTATCTGATTTATTATGTCAATGGGTGATATACGTATGATCGGAATGAACGAACAGGTACGGCAGGCTGTCAGGGAGCGCATGAAGGCCCAGGGCATCACGCAGGTTGAATTGGGCGACCGCATTGGTATGGCACAGCCGAACGTGCAGCGCCTCCTGGCTGGACGAGTGGGCGCCGTGCCGGAGAGCTGGCAGAAGGTACTCGACGAACTGGGGCTGGAGCTTGTGGCCGTGCCCAAGAAGGACGGCTGAGCATGGCGAAGCGGGCGAACGGAGAAGGCACCCTGAGCCGCCGCAAGGATAAGAACGGCAAGACAGTGGGTTGGCGCGCGGCGGTCACGGTCGGCACGAAGGCAGACGGTAAGCCCGACCGTGTATGGGTCAGTGGCAAGACTCAGGAGGAAGTGCGCGAGGGGATGCAGCGCGTTGTGAGCGAGCACAACAGCGGGATGCTTGCCAGAACGCAGGGCATCACGGCCGCCGCTTACTTGGATCAGTGGATAGACCATGTGCGCGGGCGGCTCAGGCCCAAGAGCGAGGCCGATTACCGGCGCGTGGTGGAGAAGCGCCTCAAGCCGAATCTGGGGAAGCTGGCCCTCGATAAGCTCAGGCCGCTGGACGTGGAGCGCCTGGTGCGGACAGTGCGCGACGAAGTAAGCGCGAGTGAGGCCAAGCGCACGCTGACCATTCTCAGCATGGCCCTTGGGCAGGCGGTGAAGTGGCAGATGTTGCCCCGCAACGTTGCCAAGGCCGTAGACGCCCCGAAGGTCGAGAAGAAGGAAATGATGGTATGGGAGCCGCGCGAGGTGGTGCGCTTCCTCGCCCATGCCCAGACTCACCGGCTGTACGCCTTCTTTCACCTCGCCCTGGAAACGGGAATGCGCTGTGGGGAGTTACAGGCGTTGCGCTGGGCGGACGTAACGGAGAGCAAGGCCCACGATCCCAGCGCAGGCGAGACGGTGCGGCGGGGGGTGGTGAACGTGCGGCAGACCGTGACGGAGCTGGGCGGCGTCATGACGTTCGGCCCGCCCAAGAGCCGCGCCTCAAAGCGCCGCATTCACATCACGGCGGGCACGCTCGACTTACTCGACGCCCACAAGCGGCGGCAGGCGGCGGAACGTGCCGCGCTGGGGGAGGGGTGGCAGGATACTGACCTCGTGTTCACGACGGAATTGGGAGCTGCGGTGGACAACGGGAGGCTGCACCGCGTCTTCAAGCCCCTTGCGGAGGGAGCGGAGGTGCAGCGCATCCGCATTCATGACCTCCGGCATACCGCGATCACGGCCATGATTCGGCGGGGCTACGGTCCTAAGCTAGTTGCTGACATTGCAGGCCATGCCGACCCCGCCTTTACTCTGCGCGAGTACGCCCACGTCTGGGAAGAAGAGCGCAGGGAATTCGCACCCAGCGCGGCTGAATTGTATGGCAGCTTGCCCCGGATAGTCGGCGTAAACTGAGTAGTTGTGACACGGTTGTGACAAAAGCGGAATCGCCTTATGGGGCGCAAGACAACAGGAATGAAAAAACCCCGCTCCAGTGCGGGGTTTCCTCCTGGTGCCGAGAGCGGGACTTGAACCCGCAAGGGCTAGGCCCGGCCGATTTTAAGTCGGATGCGTCTACCGATTCCGCCATCCCGGCCCGGGCGGAGTATAGCAGGCGGCTGGAACGGCGTTTCCCAGAAGGGGCGAGGTCAGTAAGGACTCTGCTTACGCCGACAGGCGCACGGCAGACCTCACGGTCCCCGGCGAATCGTCCGTTCCCTTGAGTTCCCGAACCTCGGCAAGAAGACCTTGAATGGTGGCCGCGTGGGTCTCCGTGGAGTGCCGCCCCTCCACGAAGCTATTCAGCGTGTCCGCAAAAGCCTTGAGGATCTCTTGCAGACGTTCTTCCTTGGACATGATGAAGGCTACTTCATCTTCCCTTACAAAAAGCGTACAGGGAGAGCAGATGAAAAAACCCCGCCTGTGGGGGCGGGGCAGGTGGTGGAGGTGGGCGGAGTCGAACCGCCGTCCAAGAGTCCGTTCAGCGTGCGTCTACGTGTGTATCCCGCTCTTTGATTGTCGGGTCTCGGGCCACCAGCGGGCGGGCTTCCCTTGACCTTAGTTCCATTTATTTTCGCCCGTGGCTACGGAACCTCACCGGGGCTAGCCTTCTTTTGGTTCAGTTCGCGCCGCGCCAAAGGCCGGGCTAGACGGTCACTGTCTCACTTAAGCAGCGAGAGAAAGGTTCTGGTTGCCAGTTAATGGCTTTGCCGTTTGTTTACGAGGCCAACGGCACCTCGACACGCAACAGCGCCTTCAGTTCCCCTGTCGAAACCGGGTCACCCCCAGCGGTAGAACACCGGATTTCTCCGGCGACCAAAAAGATAGCAGAAGGCGGCGGCGGGGATATTGAGCTGACGCACGATGTTGGCTCATCTCTCGGAGAGGCTCAGGAGTAGCCGACCGCAACTGATGTGGCAGATTGAACATCAGGAGAAAAATGCTGCCATCAGATCTGGAATTTGTCGGTGTGCTGCCCGAAGTCGAGGGTCGAGTTTTGAAGGGCTTCCGCATTGAGGGCATGATCCAGGACGGAGTTCAGGAAGGTCGCTGCCACATCGCGTACTGGCAAATGGAGGGCCAGTGGTGGCGGACGTTTGCGGAAGGGTATGCGCTTCACATCCGTGGTTGGGACGAGGAGCCCGCCTCGTGGGATGGTGGGCCTGAATGCCTCTACCCAGTGACAGAAGTCGCGCAGGCATGCTATGGAGTGCCCCTGCATCGGCTCGAGATATTTGTACTCAACGACTGTCCGGCGTTGCGACTGGTGCTGGAGGACGGCAGGGCTATCGAATGCTTTAGCGACGAGCAGGGCTTCTCTTGGAACTATGCAGTCCTGCGTTATCCAACTGGTTCGGCTAGTCCACTCTGAGCACGACCCTCTGGCAGCCCTGCGTCTACCCCTCTCGCCGGAACCGCCCGTTCAGCGTCCGCCACTGCTTGCGGCCGTAGGCGTAGACGGGATGCGTCCACTTTCCGGCGACGACGCCCTCCCGCAGCGCCGCCAGGAGGTCCGCGGGCGAGGAGATCACGCGGAAGGGCGTCTCCACCCACGCTTCGCCGACGTCGCGCAGGGTGTGGGCGTCGCTTCCGGCGCACACGGGGAGGTTCCGTTCCCGCGCCCAGGCCGCCGCCACCAGGTTCCAGTGGTGGCGGGACACGCGCGAGTTGAAGGTTTCGACGATGTCCACACTGTCCGCGATGCGGCGGGTGGCCTCGGGTTTCAGGCGGTAGCGCTTGAGGGGGTCGAAGCCGTGCTGGAGCATCACCAGGCCGCCCTGCGCCTTGATCTCGGCCACGGTCTCCTCGGGGGCGAGGCCGGGCGGGATGCGTTCCCGCAGGAAGAGGCCGATCAGCTCGCCCTCCGAGGTCGTGACCTCCTCGCCGGGGATGATGCTGAGGCGGTCGTCCAGCCCCAGGTCGATGACGATGCGCGCGAGTTCGGGGCCGCCGCGCTGCTGGTCGTGGTCGGTCACGGCGATCACGCGGGTGTTCGTGCGGAGCATCCAGGCGGGGATGTCGCGCAGCCGGGTGCGGCAGTCGTGGCTGACCTCGGTGTGGGTGTGAAGGTCTATCCGCATGACCTGCACGCCCTCGCGGAACACCAGGTTGTTGGGCAGGGGACGCATCCTCAACCCTCCTGACCTTTCGGCACGAGGACCGAGAGGGCCCCGGCCCAGACCTCTATCCGCACCGTTCCTGAACCTCCCGGCCGCGCGGGCCGCACCTCGCCGTCCACGTGGAAGGCCTGCCCGACGTAGGGAATCTCGATGCGGCGGGCGGGGTCGTTCTGAACGCTGGCGAGTTCCTCGAAGTTGTCGCGGGCGAGGGCGGCGACGTAGGCGAGCAGGCCCTCGCGGCCCCCGGCGTCCACCCGGATTACGTTCAATGCCCCGTCACCCGGGTCGGCGCTGGGGGCGAGCTTCAAGCGGGGTCCGGTCGCCCGCGTGTTCATCACCTCCGCGAGCATGCAGGCCATCTCCGGCTGGGGCTGTCCGTCCAGCTTAAGGGCCAGTCCCAGCGGGGTGAAGTTGCCCAGCGCCGTCGTCAGGGCCGCCAGCGCCCGCAGCGGGCTCTTGCCTCCCTCCGGATCGTACTCGGCCAGCACCTCGGCGAAGGCGCCGCAGCCGCACGCCTCCAGGAAGAGGTCCTCACCCCAGGGCGCCGTGACGCGGCCCAGGTCGAGGGGAATGGCCTTGCCCCCCACATAGTTCGCCAGCACGTCGAGCGGTTCGCCCTCGATGCCCAGCGTCCGCCCGATGTTGTTCGCCGTGCCCAGGGGAATGATGCCCAGCCGTACGCCCGCCCGGCCCGCGAGGTGCAGGGCCGCCGCCCGCACGGTGCCGTCGCCGCCCGCCACGAAGATGGTGCCGCGCACGTTCTGGAGGGCTGCCTGGAGGTCCGCCTCGTCGTCGGTCGCGCGGTAGACCGGGCGGTAGCCCTGCCGGTACAGCGCCTCCACCAGCAGGTCTGGGCTGGCCCTGGTGCTGCCGCCCGCCTTGCTGTTGTAGATCACGGTGGCGTCGGTCACGTCCGTGCCATTGACCGGGGGGGCAGGCGGGGAGTCGAGGGTCATATCAAGACTGTAGTCCTTCGTGCATTAAGCGCGACAGTAGGACAGTGGGGGATTCAGCGGTACTCGACGAGCAGGGGGCGGTGGTCGCTCCCGGAGTCCGGGAGCACCTGGGTGCGGGTGGGGGTTAGGCCACGGGCCAGGAGATGGTCGATTCGCAGGAACAGGCCGGGGAAGGTCCAGCCGGGGCCACGCCCGGCGAGGTTGTGGGCGTCCTGGCCGACGCAGCCCTGGATCTGGCGGTAGAGCCTGCCCCGCGGCGGGGTGTTGAGGTCGCCGCCGATCAGCACCGGGTCCGGCAAACGGGACACCAACTGACACAGCCACACCACCTGCCCCACCCGCAGCCAGTCGCTGTACCGCACGTCATCCCAGTTCCTTTCCAGCACGCTGGAGACGAACACGGGATCGAGGTGGACGTTCACCATCCGCAGCGTCTGCCCGCGCCACCGCACCCCGGTTTCCAGCACCGTTCGGCCGCTGCCGGGCAGGGGAAGCTCCCGATTCTCCAGCACCGGCAGACGGCTGAAGGTCAGCACCTTCTGTCCCGGCAAGGGGGTGTAGCCGGGAAGCCCGTTGCTGAGCGCCTCCCCGAAGCCCCGCGGCACGAAGTTCGCCTCCTGAAGCAGGATGATGTCCGGGTTGGCTGCCCGCAGGGCGCCCGCCACCTGATCCGCTGTTCCCAGCATTCCGTGGGCCACGTTCCAGGTCACGACCCGTAGTGAACCGCTCTCCTGCGGCCGGGCGTGCAGCAGCCCTGCCCCGCCCACCGCGAGCAGAGTTCCTACCAGCGCCACCCCCCGCCCCCGGCGCCGACACAGCGTCCAGGCCAGCACCAGCGGCGCGGGCAGCAGCCACACCAGCGGGGGCGCGTAGGCCAGGAGCAGCGTGGGCACTGTCCGCTCGCCGACGAGCTCGCCCAGCGCCCAGACGAGCGCGACCGCGAACAGGTACGACCAGGCGAGCCGGGAGCGCCACATCACCGCCAGTGTGTCATGCCCGGGCTCCCGGCTCAGAAGGCGTACCGCACCCGGCATTCGGGCAATTCCCGCGCCAGCAACTCGGTGAAGCGGGCCACCGCCTTGCCCTTGAAGCCGTGGCGGTAGCGGATGTTCTCGCCGCCGTACTCCGAGCGCTTGTTCTCCTGCCAGGCGGGGCGCCACAGCAGGTTCTCGGCTTTGGGATGCCAGCCCAGGTTGACCTCGTGCAGCGCGGCGTTGTGGGTCAGGAAGATCACTTCCGCCGCAAGCTGCGCCTTCGCCTGCTCGGAAAGCGAGTCCCGCACCTCCCGCAGCAATTCCGTGTAGTCCGCCGTCCAGCCCTCGTAGACCACCACGGGCGAGAAGTTGAGGTGGACCTCGTACCCCGCCTCCACGAACTCGTCGATCGCGGCGATACGTTCGCGGATGAGCGAGGTCCGCACGTCGAGCACCCGGGCGATGGGGCGCGGCATCAGCGAGAAGCGGATGCGGGTCTTGCCCTGCGGGTCGTACTCCAGCAGGTCGCGGTTCACGTACTTCGTGGCAAAGGACGCCTTGGCGTTGGGCAGCGTGCGGTACAGCGCCACGAGGTCGCGCACATTGTCCGACAGCAGCGCGTCCACGCTCAGGTCACTGTTCTCGCCGATGTCGTAGACCCAGAGGTGGGGGTCCACCTGGTTGGGCCCCGGCTTCGGTCCCAGCTTCTCCGCGTGACGGCGGAGGGCTTTGACGGCGTCCTCGATGTTCACAAAGGTCGTGATGGGGTTGGCGAAACCCTTGCGCCGGGGCACGTAGCAGTAAGCGCAGGCGAGGGCGCACCCATTGGCGAGGCCCGGCGCTATCCAGTCCGCACTCCGTCCGTTCTCGCGCAGGGTGAAGGTCTTGCGGACGCCCAGCACAAGCACCTGCCGCTTGATCCTCACCCAGTCCTTCACCAGCCCTGCGTTGCCGTGCAGTCCGGGAATGTTCCAGTGGGACGGCACCTCGGTCCGCTCGGCGTCGGGGAACCGCGCCAGAATCTCCCGGCCCCGGGCGTACTCCTGCGCCCCGGGCTCCAGATAGATGTGGCGGATGTCGAGCGGCGAGTGGGTCATGGCTGCAGTCAAGCGCGGAAGGCGGAGGAGGTCTGTAGGCTTTGCCCACCACGAAAAAGGAGTCCCCAGCACCAGGATGGGGACCCCTCGCTTTCTGACTGCTGAACGCTGACGGCTGACCGCCCTACCGGTATTCCGCCGCCCGCTCGCGCGCCTCTTCCCGCGAGGCGAATTCCTGGCGCTGCACCTGACCCACCGCATCGGCCAGCGCCTCCTTGAGTTCCGTCAGGCCGAGGCTCTTCAGGGCGCTTACGGGGATGCCGCCCGTGCGCTCCGCCTCGCGCTCCAGAACGTCGGGGTCGGCGGCCTCGGCCTTGTTCAGCGCGATTACGGTGGGCATCTCGCGGAAGCCCAGGTCCTCCAGAATGCGGTTCACCGCGTCTAGGCGGGTATCGGCCCCGGGTCCCGCCACATCCACCACGTGCAGGAGCACGTCCGC
This sequence comes from Deinococcus apachensis DSM 19763, assembly GCF_000381345.1. NCBI lineage: Bacteria > Thermotogati > Deinococcota > Deinococci > Deinococcales > Deinococcaceae > Deinococcus > Deinococcus apachensis. The sequence goes on from NZ_KB906415.1 coordinate 14,718, forward strand.
GTCGCCGATCTCCTCCAGCGTGGCGCGGAAGGCGCGGGTGAGATCTTTCGGCAGGTCGCGGATAAAACCCACCGTGTCGGTGAAGATGACCGGCCCGATGCCCTCGATGAAGCCCTGGCGGCTCGTCGGGCGCAGGGTGGCGAAGAGCTTGTTCTCGGCCAGCACCCGGCGCGGCTCCTCGGCGGCGTGGGTGAAGGCGTTGAGCAGGGTGGACTTGCCCGCGTTCGTGTACCCGACGATGGAGATCACGGGCACGTCGTTGCGGGCGCGGCCCTTGCGGCGCTCCTCGCGGCGGACGGCGACGCTCTCCAGTTGTTTCTCCAGGAACGAGAGGCGGTCGTTGATGCGGCGGCGGTCCAGCTCCAGCTTCGTCTCACCGGGGCCGCGCGTGCCGATGGCGCCACCCGCCGCGCTGCCCGCCGAGCCGCCGATGCGCGAGAGCTGCGCGCCCGCACCCAGCAGCCGCGGCTTCATGTACCGGAGCTGCGCGAGTTCGACCTGGAGGCGCGACTCGACGCCCTGCGCGTGCAGCGCGAAGATGTCGAGGATGAGCTGGGTGCGGTCCAGCACCTTGAGCCCCGTCGCCGCCTCAATCTCGCGCGCCTGGGCCGGGCCGAGTTCCTGCCCGAAGATCAGCAGGTCGGCGTCAAGGTGGTAGGCCTTGCTCGTGAGTTCTTCAAGCTTGCCCGCGCCCACCAGGGTCCCGGCCTTGAGGTGGCGGCGGTAGACGAGTTCCTTGTGAACGACCTCGGCGCCCGCCGTCCGTGCGAGTTCCGAGAGTTCCTCCAGTCGCTCCTCGGCGTCGAACTCGCCCTGGTCGATCTGCACCAAGATGGCGCGCTCACGGTCCTTCTTCGCCTCGCGGGTGCGGGCGGCGCGGGCGATTTCCTCCTCCAGCGCCGAAACCTGCGCACCCAGGTCGAAATCGTCGATCTGGAAGGACTGCACCGGGTCGAGGACGCGCCAGTCCTCCTCCTCGCCGACCGTGCCGGGAGGCGTGAGGTGCGCGGTGTGGACGAGGCCGGGCTGGCCCTCGTTCCGAACCTCAATGGCGCTGACCGCGTCCAGCCGCTTGAGGAACAGCGTGGAGAGGTCGCCCTTGCTCAATACCCCGCCGCGCGGGTGGGTATGGAGCAGGTGAAAGCCCGCCAGCCGGTGCTCGCCGAGACGAAGATCGGGCAGTTCGGCGCCCTTGGCATCCGCGACGGAGACCGAGATGACGCGTCCCCGGCGGTCGATCAGAACGCTGACCTCGCGCCGGATGTCGTCCGACAGCTCGGCGAGATTGCGCGCGAGTTCGGGCGACCCAATCCGCCCCGGCTCAATGCGGCGGCGGTACAGGTTCCCGAGGGCTTTCAGTTGAGCCGGGCGCAGGCCCGACGTGTTGCCATGCACTTTATCGATAGAGGGTCACTTCCTTCGAGGGGTTGTGAGAGGGGAGAAACATAGTCCAGGCCACCCGGAGAGGCTCCGCGCGGCAGTGGGGGAACGCCTTTGCATTGCCCCCAGCCTAAGTCGGAGCCGCGCAGAAGAGGTGTGCCTTTACTTAAGAAACTTGATCACAGTACGCTCGGTTTACCACAAAGGCGGCGCTGGGGCATCGGCCGGGTGGCGTAGCGGGGTAGGCAGGAGTGCTGTTGGAAGGGGTGGGGGTGGCGGCGAGCTGCGTTCGGCAGGGGCCTCCCTGGTTCTCCGTACACTGCTCCCATATGGGCTCCCGATGGCTGGCTCCAGCCTAAGAGGACTCTGACCCTCTGAGCGTATGATTCTCTCGGCCCTGCTCTTGCTTCTCGCGGCCGTGTGGCTCGCCCGGAGGGGGTTGCAAGCCGCGCCAGGCTCTCCTCGGCGCGTCCGCGCTGCAAGGTGGGCGGCGGGTCTGAGCATCGCGGGAGCAGCGCTCTTATTGCCTTCGTACGTGCTTGCCTTCGCGGTCGGCCTGGGAAACCTGCCTGACGGAGCGCTGGACTGGCCCAGCTTGCTCATCCCTGTGCCTCATAGCCTTCGGAGTGGTGGCCCTGGTCCTGGCCCGATCCGGATGGCAGCGCGGCCTGATCGTCGTCCTGGCCCCGCTGGCCGCGCTGCTCGTGGTGGCGGTGTGGGGGAGGCAATTGGGCCTGCAGGTGACTCCAAAAGGACTCCACCCCCGCCCATTTGGGTCAGGGGTGAAGCAGCTGGCGAAGAGGGTGGGATTCGAACCCACGGTAGCCTTGCGACTACTTCGGTTTTCGAGACCGACCCATTCAACCACTCTGGCACCTCTCCGCGTGTGGTTGCTTCCGGCGTGGCCGGTGGGCGCCCAGAAATATAGCACAGGGGCAGAGGCTTGGGGAGGGGGGAAGGCGCTAGAGTTGGGCGCGTGACCGTCCCGCCCGCCGCCCCTGATCCCGGCCTTTCACCGCAGGGCCCCGCTTCGCCTGCCCCGGCATCGGCCCCGCGCCGTTCCCTCCGGGCGAACACCCTGATCGTGATGGCGGGGACGCTAGGATCGCGGCTTTCGGGGATCGTGCGGGCGCAGGTCATGGCCCTGTTCGGAAACACATTGCTTGACGCCTTCCTGATCGCCGTGAGGGTCCCGAACCTGCTCCGGGAACTGCTGGCGGAGGGTGCCCTCGTCAACTCCTTCATCCCCGTGTACAAGACGCTGGATGACGTGGGGCGCAGGCAACTTGCCTCGGCCTTCAGCGGGGTGCTGATCGCCGTCAACCTGCTGCTGATGGCCCTGGGCATCCTGGCCGCGCCGTGGATCGTGGACCTGCTGCTGGCGGGCTCGCCGAACGTGGACCGGGCGCTGGCGGTCTATATGACGCAGCTCGTGATGCCGTTCCTGATGCTTATCAGCCTCGCGTCGGTGGCGATGGGCCTGCTGAACGCCGACGAACACTTCCGCGAGAGCAGCTTCGCCCCGGTCGCGTTCAACCTGGCGGGTATCGTGGTGCTGCTGCTGCTCCCGGACACGGCAACCTGGCTGGCCTTCGGGTGGCTGCTCGGCGGCGTGGCGCAGCTCGTCGTGCAACTCCCGGCGCTGCGGCGCTTCGGGCTCCTGCCCACCCCCGCCCTGCGCGGGCACCCTGCGCTCGGCCGGGTGCTGCGGCAGATGGCCCCCTTCACCCTGACGGCGGGTGCGCGGCAGTTCCTGAACCTGTACGTCACGCGCCTGCTCAGCAACGCCCAGCAGTTCCAGGCGGGCACCCAGTCCGGGTACTTCTATGCCGAGACGCTGTTCACCACCGTCAACGGCCTCTTCGTTGTCTCGCCCGCCCTCGCCCTCTTCCCGCGCTTCTCACAGTATGCCGCCGAGAAGAACTGGGCTGAGTTCCGGTCCCTCACCGTGCAGGCGATCCGTACCACTACCTTCCTGGCCGCACCCATGAGTGCCCTGCTCGTCGCGCTCGCGCCCTATGCGGTCAGCCTCTTCAACCTGCGCCCGGGCTTCGACGTGCCCCGCTTCCAGGCGGGGACGGGCATCCTGACCGGCTGGGCGCTCGCCCTCGTGCCCTGGGCGGTCGTGACCATCCTGCTGCGGACCTTCTACGCCCGCGAGCGGACGCGCGTGGCCGTCCTCGTCAGCGCGACGGGTTTCGTGGTGGAGGTGCTGCTTTACCACCTGCTGGTGCCCGGGTTCGGCCTGATCGGTTTCGGGCTGAGCACCACCGTGAGCGGTGTGCTGATGGCCTCTGCGCTGGGCTGGATGTATCAGCTCAAGCTCGGTTTTCCCACATTCGCCGTCCTCGCGCACCTGGGTCGGATCGTGCCGCTGGCCGTACTGGCCGGAGTGGTCGCCTGGCTCGTCTCGCGGGTGCTGCCCGCCCCCGGCTTCATCGTTCCCGGGGTGTTTGGGCTGTCGGTGGCGGGGGGTATTGGATTGGGCGTGTATCTCGTGGGTGCCCTCGTCCTGCGGCTGCCCGAGGTGGCGGGGGTGCTACGGCGGCTGAGGCGGTGAGAGCTGTCGACCTGACGGCCGGGCGGATTGTATGAGCGTGGGCGGAATCAGGCGGTCATCCGACAACGGTTACTGTCGATCCAACTGCAGCATGTCGGCGGGGCTTATCGGGCTGAGAATGTCATCCTATTGCCGAATCAGCGACAGGTGAGCGGCCCTTGTCCTTGCTGGAACGTGAAAAAGCCCTTCTCTTCGGAAGGCTTTGGGTGCTGCTGACTCCTCACTGGAGATTGACAAAGTTGTACAGCACGTAGATTGTTGACACCAGCCCCCGATGGACATCGTGTTCATCGGGGGATTTTTATTCATGTCACCACCCCTCTGCCGCGGATATTTGTCACCGCCCCAGGCTGATGCCCGCGCTCCGAGCAGAGTGGATGGTGCTGGTCACCTGCGCGGCCGCCGCCTTGCCCGGTCCGTCGGCTGGAGGATCGCCGCCTTTCCGACTTCCCGGGCGACCCGCCCCGCAGCCTCGCGGGCGGACGCGGGCCGCCGCAAGTTGTCCTGAAGCTGCTCCTCCTGAGTCTGGTTCCCCTCAGCCTCCTCACGGGTCGCCCCGGGGCGGCTCGGCTGGGCCACCAGGGCGTACAGCAGTTCGCGGACCACGATTCCGAGGTCCTTCAGAACCCGCCGCATAGCGCGAGTGTGGGGTGCCCGGCAAGGAGCCGGATGAGCGGGTGTCGGGGCTCGCGCTCACAGACACACTTCAGCGGCAGTCATTGAAGATGCCCGGCCTCCGCAAGGGACCCGCGGCCGCTCTGCGCGGGGCAGGCGGGCGCCCGGCGAGGCGGTGGCGGTGAGGCACGAACTGAAGGAACCGTGAGTTCTCGAACAACGCTTGCTGTGCCGGAACGCGCCCTCTGGCGTGACATTCTGCAGCTGCGAATAGGCGGACTCTCCGCTTTTCAGGGAGATCATCCCGCCACCGGAGGCAAGAAGATGACAGCGATTCAACGAACGGTCCAGGGTCTGAAGACGACCGCCCAGCGCCGTGATGGCCGCGCCGTGCGCGAGCTGGCCAGGGCGGCTGCCGCGCTCGCCGAGCAGCAAAAGGAGATCGGGAAGCAGCGCGCGGCGCTGCTCGAGCTTCAGCGTGAGCTCGCTGAGCTGAAAACGGCGCGCTCGGGGCGCGGCTTTCCCTGGGGCCTGCTGCTGCTCGCTGGCGGCGCGTACACCCTGTACCGCACGAACCCCGCGGTACGCAACCAGGTTCAGGAGCTCGCCCAGAAGGTGGGGTCGTCCGATATCACCTCGCAGGTGAAGTCGGCGGTGCAGACCACGCTGGGCGGCGCCGGGAACGCGGACCAGGCCGCGCCCCAGCGCGTGGTTGACGGCGTTCCCGAGCGCCCCCTGGCGGTGATTGAGCAGGTGGCGCACGACCTGACCGCTGACGACGTCGCCCATGCGCGCGAGGCGGGCCAGCGTGACGGCAGCGCTGAGCTGAGCTGAGTCCCACCCACCCCTGCCTCCCGGGCAACCGGGGGCAGGGGCAGCGTTTGCCGCGCGGCGCTGGCCAGAAAGCACAGGCACCTCCCGAAGAAGGCGCCCGTGAAGGGGGAGGGGCTCAGCTGGGCTGGCTGGGCCCTGCTCGCGCCGGGCCTCCTCGAGCGTCTGCCCGCCCTGAGCGCAGCCAGCCCGCGAAGTCCGTCTCGTGGTCGGGGTCCTCGCGCTTCCAGCGCGCCTGGTGCGCGTTGACCGCGGCGTCGTGCCGCTCAGCCTGGTGCAGCTTCTGGGCCGTGTGTTCTTTACGCCGCTGGTTTGCGGGCGCCGTCTTGCGGACCTGACGGCCCTGCTCTTCCTGGTGCACGTTGCGGGGATCGCGGCGCTGGCGTGGGGCCCTCGGAGCTGGGCGCCCTGGTGTTCGTCCTGCTTTACGGTGCCAGCAATGGGGCGATGACCATGGCGCGGGCGCTGCTGGTGGGCGAGGTATTCGGCGCGGAGCGCTACGGACAGGTGAACGGCTGGATTGCCATGTTGGTCGCGCTGGGGCTGGCGCTGATCGGCGCTGCAGGGTTGGTCCGGAGTGTTCCTGGAGCCCGGGTCGCCGATGGCCCCTGAGCCCGTGCGCGTCCCCAGGGGGTGGCGGCGGGAGCTTCAGAGAGAGGCGGGAAGGCCCTCCCGGAACTTTGGAGAACGCTGCCGAGAGCAGGGCAGTGTGCAAGAACGAAAGGCTCGCCCCGAAGCGGTCTTTTTCGGGCCCAACGTGGATATACATTGGCGTCCCCGAAACGGCCACACCCGGGGAGAAGATTGGCAATATACAGCGCACATTGCCAGACTTTCTTGAAGTGCTGTAAGACGATGATTTTCAGAGGCTATGAATCAAGATAGTTTGCCAGTTTCTGAAGCTGTTGCCTGAGCGCCAGACATTTCTCTCGTCTGGCATGCAAAAAGGAAAAGGAGCGCGGAAGGGCGCTCCTTTTCCTGCTGGCAATGAATGCTGGTTTTTGGCAAACTATCTCGGATTCCTACAAAACTTACTTGCTGAGCTGCCCGATGATGCTGAACATAGGCAGGAACATCCCCGCGACAATCGTGCCCACGATGCTGCCCAGGAACACGATCATCAGCGGCTCGATGGCGGCGGTCAGGCTGCTCACGGCCTCGTCCACCTCGCGGTCGTAGAAGTCGCCGACCTTGGCGAGCATGTTGTCGAGTGCGCCCGTCTCCTCGCCGATGGCGACCATGCTGACCACCATCGGGGGGAACACCCGGCTGGTGGCGAGGCTGGCGCTCATCTGGTCGCCCACCATCACCACGTTCTTGGCGTTCTCGATGGTGTCCTCCACAATCGCGTTGTTCGCGGTGCCCTTGGTGATCTCCAGGCTCTCGATGATGTTCACGCCGCTGCTGATCAGCAGGCCGAAGGTGCGGGCGAAGGAGCTGATCGCGCTTTTCTGTAGGAGGTTGCCGAACACGGGCAGGCGCAGCTTCACGTCGTCGATCACGTGGCGGCCCTGGGGCGTCTTGTAGTACCAGCGGTAGGCCACCACGATCAGGGCGACGAAGCCGATGATCAGCAGGCCCGAGTGCTTCAGGAAGTCCGAGACGGCCATCAACACGCGGGTGATCAGCGGGAGCGGCGCGTTGAGCTGCGCCAGAATGCCAGCGAACTGCGGCACGATGGTCGTCAGCAGGAAGTACGTAATGCCGATGGCGAACACGAGCACCACGACCGGATACGTCAGGGCGCTCTTGATCTTGCCGCGCAGGGTGAGTTCCTTTTCCTGGAAGGCGGCGATGCGCTCCAGAATGGCGTCCAGCGTCCCGCTCGTCTCGCCCGCGCGCACGAGGTTGATATACAGCCGGTTGAAGACCTTGGGGTGCTTGACGAGGGCCTCGCTCAGCGGCGTGCCGCTCTCCACGTCGGTGCGGACGGCTCGGATGATGGTCTGGAAGGCCTTGTTCTCGATCTGCTTTTGCAGGATCGCCAGCGCCTGCACGAGCGGCACACCCGCGTTGATCAGCGTGGCGAGCTGCTTGCTGAACACCGCGACCTGCTTCAGGTTGGGGGGCCGGTCGGTCAGGCCGGGGATCTTCACGTCGGCGTTCATGCCCGTCTTAGGAGGCTTGATCTCGACGATCAGCAGGTTCTTGGCGCGCAGGGCGTCGCGGACCTGACCGATGGTGTCGGCCTCCATCTGGGACTTCAGGACCTTTCCAGAGCGGTCCCGGACGCGATATTCGTAGACCGGCATAGGGCGAGTTATAGTCCGGTTCGTCTTGCGTTCTCCTTACATGGGCGGCGCGGGACCTGAACGGGTGAGGGGCGCATGAAGGAACAGTCACACAGCGCGGGACAGGTGGGGGGCGCGGTCGCGCGGGCTGCGGCCCTGCTCGCATCGGGGGACGTGGTGGGCTACCCCACCGAGACGGTCTGGGGTCTGGCCGCTCGCCCCGACCAGCCGGGGGCGGTGGCCCAGCTGTATGCCCTGAAGGGCCGTGACGGTGGAAAGCCCGTGCAGATCTCCTGCGTGGACGCGGAGACGGCGCGAGTTCTGGCCCGAGGGGGAATGGCCTTCGAGGCCCTGGCCCCGCTGTGGCCCGGCCCGCTGACGCTGGTGCTGCCCGCGAATGAGGCCTGTCCGCCCGCCCTGGCCCCCGGGGGATGGGTCGGCCTGCGGGTGCCGGACCATCCGGTCGCGCTCGCGCTGCTGCGGGCCTGCGGCGGCACGCTGGCGACCACCAGCCTCAACCCCAGTGGGCAACCCGCGGCCCGGACCCTCGCCGAGGCGCGGGCGTATGGTCTGGCCACGCTGCTCCTCCCCGACGGGGGCGTTCCGGCGCGGGGATTGGCGAGCACCGTCGTGCGGCTCGACCCGGATGGGGACCGGTTGGAGGTGCTGCGCGAGGGGGCGCTCCCCGAGGAAGTGCTGTGGGAGCGGCTGCGTACCCTGGGGGTTCTCGGAGGAGGAGCGTGACGCCCTCTCCCCAGGCGCTGATCGGGGCGGCTCTCCTCGCGGCCGGACGGCCCGTCACCCGGCGCGAGATCGCCGAAGTGCTGGGCCTGCCCGAGGAAGCTGCCGCCCGCGCCCTGACGGCCTTTGCCGACACCCTGAGTGCAGTGGGGCTGGGCTTCGAGGTGGAGGCCGTGGCGGGGGGCTACCGCCTGGTCGTGCCGCCCGCCCTCTCCGCCCACCTGGCTCCCCTGCTCGCGCCGCCCCCACTGCCCCCGCTGAGTGCCGCCGCGCTGGAAGTCCTCGCCGTGATCGCCTACCGCCAGCCCGTCACCCGCGCCGAGATCGAGGCGATGCGGGGCGGCAGCGCGGGCACGGTGGTCACCCTCCAGGAGCGCGAACTCGTGAAGGTCGTGGGCCGCAGCGACGCCGTGGGACAGCCACTGCTGTACGGCACCACCGAACGCTTTCTGCTGGAGTTCGGCCTGACGGGCCTGGACGACCTTCCGCCGCTGGAGGGCGCGGACTTCTCCCACCTGCTGCGCGGCTGAGGACCAGGCCTTGAGGCTTCGGTGGGGTGGCTTGCCCGCGGCGGGAGTCTGTGCCAGAAAGGAGAGGTAGCCTCCCCGGTGCCCCCACCATGACCCAGAGCACGACCAGCCTCGACCCCTTCGACCCCCTGGAGCTGCTGCGCCTGCTCGCCGAGCGCGGCAGCACCGGCGTCTTCGCGGTGACCCACCCGGCCGGGCTGTTCCAGGCGTGGCTGGAGGGGGGCCGGGTCCAGCACCTGCACTTCGGGTCCGAGCGGGGGGCGGAGGCCCTGGCCCGGCTGCTGGGCGATCCGGTCGGCCAGTTCCACTTCGAGGCGGGCCTGCGCTGCCCCGACCCCATGCTCGACACTTCCCTCGACGAACTCGTGCTGGAGGCGCTGGACGCCCTGCCGGAGGGCGGGCTCAAGTTCGGGGGTCCGGCGCAGTTCACCTCCCCGGAGCGGATAGGCCGCCTGAACTGGACACCCGCCGAGCGGGAGGTGCTGCGGCAGATCCGGGCCGGGCGACCCCTGTCGGAGCTCGCCGAGGACCCGCAGGCGCGGCGCCTGATCGTGAAGCTCTGCCGCATGCGGCTGCTCGCGCCGCGCGCCTCGCGGGTCGCGCGCCTGACCGTCGGGGTGTCGCGGCAGGGAGCGGGAGCGGCCCTGGTGGACCTCCAGATTCACGGCCGCTGGCAGTCGGGCGCGGCGCGGCCCCTGACCCAGGTCGCCGTGCGCCGCGAGGACGGCAGCGTGGTCACCCTCCCCGTGCGGGGCCAACCCGGTCTCGGCCCGCGCCTGCTGCTGCCGCCCGAGCTGCTGCTGCACACCGGGCTGCGCGGCGGGGAAAGCGTACTCGTGCGGCCGGGATAAAGGGGACGGGGGTCTCTTCGCTACACTGTCCGCCATGCCGGACGCCCCTTCCGCCGCCACCGACCTCGCCCGCGCCGTCCTGGCCGGGGAAACAACGCCGCAGGCGCTGCTGGACGCCGCCCGCGCCCGTGTGGAGGCGGCCCGCGACCTCAACATTCTGGTCAGCCTGAATGACCGGGCGGACGAGCAGGCGGGGCGGGTGCAGGCCCGGCTGGACACGGGGGAGACGTTGCCGCTGGCGGGGATTCCCGTCATCGTGAAGGACAACATCAACGTGACGGGCACCCGCACGACCTGCGGCAGCCGCATCCTGGCGAACTACGTCTCGCCCTACGACGCGACGGTGGTGGAGCGCCTGGCGGGTGCCGGGGCCGTGATCGTCGGCAAGGCGAACATGGACGAGTTCGCTATGGGGTCGAGCACCGAGACCAGCGCCTTCGGCCCCACCCTGAATCCCTGGGACCCGGGGCGGGTGCCGGGGGGAACCAGCGGCGGGAGTGCCGCCGCTGTCGCGGCGAACCTGACCCCGGTGGCCCTGGGCAGCGACACCGGCGGCAGTATCCGTCAGCCCGCCGCCTTCACGGGCGTTTATGGTCTGAAACCCACGTACGGGCGTGTCAGCCGCTACGGCCTCGTCGCCCATGCCAGCAGCCTCGACCAGATCGGCCCCTTCGCCCGCTCGGCGGCCGACCTCGCGCTGCTCATGAACGTGATCGCCGGGCACGACCCGCGCGACGCGACCAGCCTGGAAGCCCCCCCGGCCTTCCGCCCGGGCAGCCCGGACGACCTGCGGGGCCTGCGGATCGGCGTGATCCGCGAGAGCCTGCGCGGCAACACACCCGGGGTGGAGGCCGTGCTGAACGCGACCCTGGACGCCCTGCGCGGCGCCGGGGCGACCGTCACCGAGGCCAGCGTTCCCTCCGTCGAACACGCCATCGCCGCCTACTACCTGATCTCCATGCCCGAGGCGAGTTCCAACCTCGCCCGGTACGACGGCATGGTGTACGGCGAGCGTGTGCCCGCCCCCGACGTGGCGCACAGCATGACCCGGACCCGCGAGGAGGGTTTCGGCCCCGAGGTCAAGCGCCGTATCCTGCTGGGCACCTACGCCCTGTCGAGCGGCTACTACGACGCCTACTACTCCAAGGCGATGCGGGTGCGGCGCCTGATCGCGCAGGACTTCGCCCGGGCACTGGAGGGGGTGGATATGCTCGTCACCCCGACCAGCCCCTTCCCCGCCTTCCGCCGCGGCGAGAAGACGAGCGATCCCCTCGCCATGTACGCCGCCGACGTGGACACGGTGGCAATCAACCTCGCGGGCCTCCCGGCGCTCAGCGTGCCCGCCGGGTTCGAGACGGTGGGGGGCGTGAGGCTGCCCGTCGGGATTCAGTTCATCGCGCCCGCCCTTCAGGACGAACGCCTGGTGACGCTGGCAGGCGGGCTGGAGGGGATCGGGGCCGTGCGGGCGGAGCTGGCGCCTGGATACGGCGGCTGAGGCTCCCACTCTGCCCGGGGGTGATCAGGCCAGGGCGCGGCGCAGGAAGTCCCGGACCACTCTCAGAAAGGCCTCCGGTTCCTCGACGAATGGCATATGACCGCTGCGCTCGAAGATCTGGCCCTCCCCGCGCTGGACGCGGGCCGCGATGAGTTCGCCCGCTTCCGGCGGGCAGGTGCGGTCGTGCCGTCCGGCGAGGGCGAGCAGCCGCCCGGTCACCCGGTCCAGGCGGTCCTCGACCTCGATCCCGCCGTATCCGGCCACGCTGAACTGCCGCAGGACGTCGGGCGCGTAGCGGGGGGCGGCGGCCTCGACCCTCGCCTCGTACTCGGGGATGCGGGGGTCACGGGGATCGGCGAAGTGCCACGGCATCTGCTCGTGCATCAACCGGGCGAAGTCCGCCTCGGTCTCCACGTCCGCCTCGCTCGCCCAGGAGGCCTGCACCTGCTCGCGCAACTCGGGGGGCTCGAACGCCGCGAGGCGCCCCGGCAGCCCGTCCAGCCAGCGGGCGGAACCCAGGCCGCAGCAGACGACCGTGGCGGCGGCCTCGCCAGGCTGCTCGACCGCATGTTGCAGCGCCACAAAGGCTCCGAAGGAGTGCCCGAAGACGGCGTAGCGCCGGGCTCCGAGGGCGCGGGCGGCGGCGCTCACGTCGGCGGCCATCTGGGGGAGCGTCCACGTCGCCGGAGGCACGTCGCGGTCGCTGCGCCCCTGCGCCCGGCCGTCGAGCAGCACCAGCCGCACGGTGTCCGTCAGCGGGTCGAGGTAATCCGCGAACTCGGTGTGGTCCAGCCCCGGGCCCCCGTGCAGGACGATCAGCGGGGGCAGATCTTCCGAGCCACGCAGGACGGCGTGCAGCCAGGTATCCCCCACGTCAAGCCGACGGATTTCATCCATCCCGCCAGTGTAGGGGCCTTCGGAACCGTCACGCCCACGCCCGCACCACCCGCAGGGCCTCCCCGTCCCCATCCACCAAGGCGACGAGTTCCCCGCCCAGGGTGACGACGTGCCGTCCCACCGCCCCGGACCTCGGCCGCTTGCCCTGCCGCAACTCCCGCGCCAGCCGCTCGTCCGCCTCGATGCGCGGGAAATGGAGGGCGGCGAGGTCGGGAATGCCGGACGCCTCCGCCAGTTGCTCCATGCTCACGGCCTCGGCGAGGTCGTAGCGGCCCACCCGGGTGCGGACCAGTCCCGCGAGGTGAGCAGGGCCGCCCAGTGCCACCCCCACGTCCCGTGCGAGCGAGCGCAGGTACGTGCCGCTCCCCACGCTCGCCCGCACGAGCAGGGTGGGAAAGTCGCCCAGCGGCCCGGGGAGGGTGAAAGTCCGGCCGATTGGGTCCGGCCGCCAGCCCCCAGCACCGGGCGAGAAGGTCCGGGGAGCCTCCCGCACGCTGCCGTACACGCCCAGCAACTCCAGCGAGTGGATCACGACGTCCCGGGCGGGCAGGTCCAGTTCGCCCCCGGCCCGGGCGACGGCGTAGGCCCGCCTCCCACCGATCTGCACGGCGCTGTACTGCGGGGGAACCTGAAGCTGCGGTCCCAGAAATCCGGCCAGCACCGCCCTCACCTCTTCCTCTCGTGGCGGGGAGACGGGCACGACCTCCGCCAGGGGCCCCTCGGCGTCCAGGGTCGGCGTCCCCGCACCCAGGCTGATCCAGGCGAGGTAATCCTTGGCGTCGGCCTCCATGAACTGCACGAGCTTGGTGGAGTCGTCCACACACAGCACGAGCGCGCCGGTCGCCAGCGGGTCGAGCGTGCCCGTGTGGCCCACCCGTTTCGTGCCGCGGGCACGCCGGGCCCGGTTCACCACGTCGTGAGAGGTCAGACCCAGCGGTTTGTCCACGGCGATCACCGGCATAGGAGGGCAGGGTAGCAGGGGGCGGGGGAGTGTGCCGTCCCCCGTTTCGCGCCGGGAGGCAGCGGGCATACTCCCCGCATGACCCCGCTCTCGGTCCTGCGAACGCGCCCCCTGTTCGCGCGGCTGTGGCTGGGAGCGCTCGTGTCGGGCCTGGGGGACAACCTGAGCTGGCTGGCCCTGACGTGGTTCGTGCTGGAACGCACCGAGCGGGGCGCGGCGGTCGGGGCGCTGCTGCTGTGTTTCGCCCTGCCCGCCGTGGTCACCGGGCCGCTGTGGGGCCGGGCCCTCGACCGCTGGCAGCCGGGGCCGCTCATGCTGCTCGACACCCTGGCGCGGGCCGTGTTGATCGGCCTGATCCCCCTGCTCGACACCCTGGACATTCTTCAATGGTGGATGGTCCTGGTGATCGCCGCCCTGATGGGTGCCCTCGCCCCCGCGACGGGTGTGGGCGTGTGCCTCCTCATCCCCGCGCTGCTCGCCGACGAGGAGCTGGAGCCGGGCAACGCGGCCTACGGCCTCACCGGGCAGATTCCTACGGTCTTCGGCCCGGCGCTCGCGGGTCTGCTGGTCGCGGCCTGGGGGGCACCACGGGCCCTGCTGGTCGATGCCCTGACATTCCTCTTCATGGCCGGGGTGCTGCTGGGCCTGCCCCGGCTGCCGCGTGGGCACCACACGGCGAGCAGGCCGCAGGCGAACATCCGGCAGGGCTGGTCCCCGGTGGTGTGGGCGGTCCTGGGCCTGACCACCCTCTTTTCCTTCGTGTACGGCCCGCTGGAAGCGGCGCTGCCCGTGCTCGCCCGCGAGAGCCTGGGGACGGGCGCCCAGGGGTACGGGGCGCTGTGGTCCGCCCTGGGAGTGGGGATGGTGGTCGGGACCTTCCTGGTGGGCACGCTGGGCCGGGCATTCCCCGTGAGCCTGGTGCTCGTGGGCATCATGGCGCTGTGGGGGCTGGTGGTCATGGGATTGCCCCTCGCCTGCGGCGTTGGCCCCGCGCTCGCGGTCATGTTCGCGGGTGGGGTGATCTGGGGGCCCTACACGGCGCTCGAAACCACCCTGCTCCAGCGCAGCGTGCCCACGGGGCGACATGGGCGCCTCTTCGGGCTGCGGGCCATGCTGCTCGGTCCCGCCGCACCGCTGGGCACAGCCCTGGGCGGGCTGCTGCTGCTCGGTCTGAGCGCGGGGTGGGTGATCGCGCTCTCGGGCCTCGGGTGCCTGCTCGGCGCCTTCCTGGCCCTGCCCTGGCTGCGGCGGGGAGAGCTGGGGGCGGGTGCGGAACCGGTGGGCTAAGCCGCAGGTTCTCCTCCCAGGCTCTGCCGTGCCTGGCCCGCCGCCCGCGCGTACACTGCGGGGCGTGTTGCGCGCCGCCTTCTGGCTCACCGCCCTGGTGTTCCTGCCCGCCGGGCTGTTCCTGTATTTCCTGTCCCCGGAGGTGGCCTCCATCGTCGGCGTCTCCCCGCTGTGGCTGGCGCGGGCGGCGGGCGGGCTGCTCGTCGCCTGGGGCGCGTTCCTGGTGGCGGCGGGCCTTCGTCCAGACAGCTTGAGCGCTGTCGCCCTCGCGGGGGGCAACCTCCTCACCGCCGCCGCGCTCGTGCCGCCCGTCCTGCGCCTGGGGGACGCCCTGCCCGCCCCCGTGCGGACGGCCCTGCTCTCCCTGGCGGGCGTCCTGACCCTGACCGCCGTCCTGGGCATCCTGATCGCCCCCGCCCGCCGGAGCCGCCTGTGACCGGGGAGCGGGGTGGGGGAGAGCGCCTCCAGAAACGGCTCGCCCGCGCCGGGGTCGCCTCCCGCCGCGCCGCCGAGGAGCTGATCACCGCGGGTCGGGTGACGGTCAACGGCGAGGTCGCCACGCTGGGCCGCACGGTCCTGCCCACCGACGAGATCCGGGTGGACGGCTCGCTGGTCGAGACGGAGGCGCTGGAGAAGGTCACCTTCCTGCTGCACAAGCCCGCCGGGTTCGTCACCACCGCCCGCGACGAGTACGGCCGCCGCAACGTGCTCTCGGCCATGCCGCCGGTGCCCGGCCTGCACCCGGTGGGTCGGCTCGACAAGGACTCGGAGGGCCTGCTCCTCCTCACGACCGACGGGCAACTCACCCTGACGCTCACCCACCCCCGCTACGGCCACGAGAAGGCCTACCGCGCCTGGACCCACGGGGAGCCGACCGAGACGGAGCTGCGCGCCCTTGAGGACGGGATCGAACTCGACGACGGCCCCGCCCGCGCCCTGAGCGCTCGCCCCGCCCGCGGCGGCGCCTTCGTCACCCTTCAGGAGGGCCGCAATCGCCAGGTGCGCCGCATGCTGGACGCCCTGGGCTACCCGGTCACCCGCCTGCTGCGCTACCGGGTGGGCGGCCTATGGCTGGGCGACCTCGACCCCGGCGAGTACCGCGAGCTGACGGGGCGCGACCTCCACGCCCTGCTGAACCCGGCGCAGGTGCCCCGCCACGCCTGGGAGCGGGCCGAGCGGGAGACGCTGGGGCGGTGGGGGTAGGTGGGAAAGGGGCCATCTCTTTCCCCCACGCCTTTGCTAGACTGCCCCCGCGGGGAGGTCCACGGTCGCGCCCCACGGCTCCTCTTCGGGGCTGGGGGTGAGGAAAGTCCGGGCACCGCAGGGCAGGATGCCAGCTAACGGCTGGTCGGCGAGTCGAGCGCCCGCGTGAGCGCCACGTCAGGTGGGAGGCGGCGAAGCCGAAGGACAGTGCCACAGAAACCAGACCGCCACTCCCACACGGCCCCGGCGCGGGCGGGGGTGGTCAGGGTGAAACGGTGCGGTAAGAGCGCACCAGGCCCCCCGGAGACGGGGAGTGCTGGTAAACCCCATCCGGTGCAAGACCCGACAGCGCGGTAGGAACGGCCCGTTCCCGTGACCGCCAGGATGGTCGCTTGAGGCGCGCGGCGACGTGCGTCCCAGAGAGATGACCGTGCCCCACGCGAGTGGGCGACAGAACCCGGCTTATCGCCTCCCCGCACCAGGAACAGCCCGCCATCCCGAATAGAGGTGGCGGGTTTCGTCTGTCAGTGGTAGGCCGTGGGGAAAATCCCCCTTCCCACCCACCGCCCACCCCCTACGGCCTCCGGGCGTCGAGTGCGGCCACCACGAACCCGGCGATCAGCAGCAATCCGCCGATGGGCGTAATCGCGCCGAGCCACCACTGTCCGCTCAGCACCAGGAGGTAAAGGGTGCCGCTGAAGATAACCGCCCCGATGAGCAGGAGGGCCGGGGCGCGGCGCTGGGCAGGCTGCGTCCCAAGGGCGAGCAGCGCGAGGGCCGCATACATCTGATACCGCACGCCCGTCTCGAAGTTGGCGAGCAGGGCGGGGTCGAGGCGGGCGCGCAGGGCGTGGGCCCCGAAGGCACCCAGGGCCACGCCGAGCGCCGCGAGCACTGCTCCGGCCACTGTGGGGTGAAGGTTCCGCATGACGGCCAGCCTAGGGGTGGGGAAGTGGGGAATTGTCCCGGCCCGGGGTGGGAGAGAGCACCAGCTTCCCCCACCGCTCCCATCAGGAGCCGACTCTCGAAAAAGGGCGTCTGTAGGCCCACTTTTCCTGCTGCTACCTCTTGCGTCAGACCTGACCTGGCCCTCCCTCCGGGGGGCCCAGGTGGGGAAAGGGGAGAGCTCGGCGGGGCAAACGTGGGGAATTGTGGGAATCGGTGGTAAAAGGTGGGCGGGGCTGTTACACTCGCGCTAACAGCCCAGACCCGCGTCCACACGGCGCGGGTGGGCTGCTACATATGTCTGCCTTTCCGGCCCGCCCAGACGCGGGGCGGTGGGGGAGTCATGTGGGGAAGAGGAGCGTTTGCCGTTCGGAGAGTACCCCTACACCATAGACGACAAGGGCCGCGTGGTCATCCCACCCGCCTTTCGGGAGTTTGTGGAGGACGGGATGATTCTCACACGCGGCATGGAGGGCTGCCTGTACGTCTTCCCGCTCGCCTCATGGCGGCGCGTGGAGGAGCAACTGGAGGGCCTCCCGCTCACCGACGCCCAGTCGCGGGCGTTCGTGCGCTTCTTCTATTCCGGCGCCAACAAGGCGCGGCTGGACAACCAGAGCCGCGTGTCGATCCCGCAGACGCTGCGCTCGTTCGCGGCCCTGGACAGCGACGTGATCGTGGCGGGCGCTCCCGGACGGCTGGAACTGTGGAATCCCGGGCGCTGGGAGACCGCCATCCAGGCCGTGCAGGACGACCCCCCCAAACCCGACCTTCTCGCCAACTTCGTGGCGTGACAACAATGAACACTGCTCCTCCCGACCTGCCCCCCCCGGATTCCCTCTCCCACACCCCGGTCCTCGCCGCCGAGGTGGTTGAAGCGCTGGCCCCCGCCCCCGGCCGCCTGATCGTGGACGGCACCCTCGGCGGCGCCGGACACACCCGGCTGCTGCTGGAGGCCGGTGCCCGGGTCATCGGCATCGACCAGGACCCCTACGCCCTGAACCGGGCCCGCGCCCTCGAACTTCCCAACCTCACCGTGCTGGAGGGCAACTACCGCGACATGCGTGACCTCCTGTCTGACATCGGGGTGACCCAGGTGGACGGTGTGCTCCTCGACATCGGCGTGAGCAGCTTTCAGCTCGACGACGCCGAGCGCGGGTTCTCGTACCACACCGAGGCGCCGCTCGACATGCGGATGAGCCGCAGCGGTGAGAGCGCCGCCGACGTGGTGAACACCTCCCCCGAGGAGGAACTCGCCGCGATCATCTACGAGTACGGCGAGGACCGCCACTCGCGCCGCATCGCCCGCGCCATCGCACAGGCGCGCGAGAAAGCGCCCATCGAGACCACCGTGGGGCTCGCGGACATCGTCAAGCGGGCGTACCCCGGCTTCTCGAAGGGCATTCACCCCGCCCGCCGGACCTTCCAGGCCCTGCGAATCCACGTGAACGACGAACTCGGCGCCCTGCGGGACGGGCTGGAGGCGGCCGAAGCCCTGCTGGCGCCGGGGGGCCGCCTCGCGGTGATCTCCTTTCACTCGCTCGAAGACCGCATCGTGAAGCGCTTCCTGCGGGGCAGCGCGACCCTTCGGCCCCTGACCAAACGCCCGGTGGAGGCCTCAGAGGCTGAGCAGGCCGCCAATCCCCGCGCCCGCAGCGCGAAACTGAGGGCCGCCGAGAAGGTGACCCCATGATCCTGCCCCGCTTCGACCTGAGCACCGCGACGTGGCGGGCGCGCGCCATCCGGTACGTCGTCATCTACCTGCTGCTGGCGCTGGCGCTGGTCATGGCCCGCTACCTGACCCAGGACGTGCGGCCCGAGCTGCGGGCGGCCCAGAAACGGGAGGCGACCCTGACCACCCAGCGGGACGAACTCGAACTGCGCGTCCAGGCCCTGGGGAACCCCCAGCGGATCAGCGACTGGGCGCTTCAGAACGGGATGCGCCGCTTCGCCGAAGCCTCCAAGACCAGCGCGCCCATCACCGGAATCCCCGCCCCCAAGCCCCTGCAACCCCACACCACCCTGGAGGTGACGACCGAATGGAAGTGAAGATCCACCGCCGTTCCCGCCTGATGCAGTTCATCGCCCTGGTGCTGTTCCTGACGCTGGTGTGGGCCTACGCGCAGCTCGAATGGGGCGTGCCGCAGGCCGTCAAGCGCAGCGTGGTGCAGTCGCGCGGGACCATCACCGCCGCTGACGGCACGGTGCTGGCCCAGAGCGTGAACGGCAAGCGGGTTTATCCCCAGGGCACGCTCGCCGGGCAGGTGGTCGGGCTGATGGGCGCGACCGAGGGCCTGGAGGGGCTGGAGGCCGCCTACAACCGCACGCTGGAGGGCGGCCAGAACCTGAAGCTCACCCTGGACCCGGCCGCGCAGGCCGCCGCCGAGGCCGCGCTCGCCAAGGCCGTGCCCGAGCACCAGGGCCAGTACGGCTCGGTGGTCGTGCTTGAAACCCGCACCGGGCGCATCCTGGCCGCCGCGAGCTACCCCCCCTTCGACCCCAACCAGTGGCGCGACTACAGCCCGGAAACCCGGCGCAACCGGCCCTTCCTCGACGTCTTCGAGCCCGGCTCGACCATCAAGGGTCTGGTCGTCGCGGCTGCCATCAACGAGGGCCTGACGACGCCGGAGACCAAGTACGACACGCCCATGCGCCGCTACGTGGGCGGGCGCTGGGGCAGCACGATTGGGGACGCGGTCGCCCACCCCGGCCACCTCACCACCCGGCAGGTGCTGCGCTACAGCAGCAACGTGGGCATGAGCCACATCGTGGAGCACTTCCCCCCCGAGCGGATGCGCGGCTACCTCAGCCATTACGGGTTCGGGAGCTACGTGGATATCCCTACCGTGGTCACCAGCACGGGCCAGCTTCAACCGCTGCGGAACTGGGACGATCTCGTGCGGGCCACCAACGCCTTCGGCCAGGGCATGAGCAGCACGACCCTGCAACTCGCGGCGGCTTACAACACCCTGGCGAACGACGGCCGCTACGTCTCGCCCCGCCTGGTGGAGGGTGAATCCGCGGGCGAGCGGCGCGAGGTGCTGCGCCCCGAGACCGCCCGCAAGACCCGCGAGATGCTCCAGGCCGTGATTGAGGAGGGTATTCCCCACGCTGCCGGAATCAAGGGCTACGCCCTGGGCGGCAAGACGGGCACCGCGCAGGTCTCCGAGGGCGCCAAGGGCTACGCGAGCAACCTGTTCGACAGCCTCTTCGCAGGCTTCTTCCCCGCCGACGCGCCCCGGATCACGGTCGCCGTCATGGTCCACGGCGCCAAGGTCGAGTATCACGGCTCCATGCTCGCCGCCCCGATCTACCGCGAGATCGCCTCCGACATCATCTCCCGCTGGGCCGCCGCCCCCCGCGAGGAGAAGCAGCCCGAGGAGAAGAAGTAAGAGCTTCCTGAGAGTCTGATGTCAGGCGGAGGGGGGAGGAACTCGCCGGAGCTCTCTCTCCCCTCCGCTTTCCACATCTGACTGTGGCGACGGTGACCCTGGAGCTCAACCGATGAGGAGATTTCGCTGGAATTCGGCCCAATCTCGCTCCTGTGGGTGCTATATCCGATGAGAAAATAAATGAGACCATTAGAGTTGGCCTCATGGTGGTGTTCCGCCCTGGGCCGACGTTTTTGCTGCTGAAGGTTATCCGTAGAGTCTGAACTCCCAGGTTCTTATGAGAGGATAACGAAAAGCTCACACAGTTTACGCACGGTGCTTGATTAAGCTCACAAGCTAAGGGGGTCGGTGACCTGTGTCTGCCCGGCCTTCAAACCCACCTTGATCGCCGGGCGCGCCGCGTGGGCGCCCGCAGGAGAATGCATGCCTGTGACGCTCACCCGCTGGATGCGCGCCATCCTGCTCACTACCCTCGGTACCGCCAGCGCCACCCCGGCGCTTCCCTCCCCCAGTGTGGCGACGCAGGCCGTGCGCGAGGCGCTGACGCCCAACCTTCCCGCTCCCGCCCCGGCGCGGAGTGAGCCGGTGGCCCGCGCCCCCCAGCCTGCCCAGCGAGTCGTCCGTCCGGTTCAGACTCCGACGGCGCGTTCAACGCCCACGCAGACTCCCGCCGCACGGCCAACAGTCACCCGGGCAGCAGGCCAGGCTGCCCGCTCAGTGCAGACGGCAACCCGGCCTGCTCCTGCTCAGGCGGCCCGCCCGGCTCAGGCTCCGGTGGCCCGCCGCGCGCCAGCCCAGCCTGCCCGCCCAGCCCAGACCCAGGCGACCCGTGCCCCGCAGGCCCAGGCGTCTACAAGCCGTGCCCAGAACATCCAGCAGTTGCAGTCGCAGGTGAACCGCAACACGACCCGCACGGGCCGCAGCGCCATCGTCCGGGCCACCGCCTACAACAGCATGCCGGGGCAGACCGACTCCACGCCCTTCATCACGGCGACGGGCACCCGCACCCGTCCCGGCGTGGTGGCCCTGAGCCGCGACATGCTGCGGATGTTCCCGTACGGGACGCGCATCACCATTCAGGACCTCAGCGGTCGGTCGAACGGCCTGTTCAACGGCCGGGTCTTTATCGTCGAGGACACCATGGCCGCCTACAAGACGGGCAGCCTCGACGTCTGGATGTCCTCCTACGGCGACGCGATCCGGTTCGGCGCCCGGCAGGTCCGCATTACGGCTGTTCGCTGAGCCGTTTTTCATCCTGTCCGCGTGGGCTGACCCGGGAGGTCGCCCGCGCGGTTTTCTGGTGTTGTCTCCCAGGTGAGTCTCGCCCGGGAGCGGGTTGTCGGAGGACCAGGGGTAGGAGTGACTTCGCCTCCGGCGCGGCCTGACTGCCCCGTTCGCCTGCGCCAAAGCCGCCTGGTCATAGCCCCCGAAGCGAATTTCCGCAGCGTCAAGAGCAAAGCCCTGTCCGGTCTGAGGGCGGCGCACCCCCTTCCTCCCCCTCTGGTATCCTCCGCAGACGTGCCCCGCCCTGTCCCTGACCTCGCCTGGACGCTGGCCCGCGCGCACCTGAGGCGGCGGCGGACCCAGAACCTCCTGACCGTCCTGGGGATCGCGGTGGGCGTGATGGTCCTGATCGCCGCGCTGAGCCTGACGAACGGCTTTACCCGCGCCCTGGTGGACGCCACGCTCCGCGCCAGCCCGCACCTGAGTCTGACGGCCTTCACCCCCTCGCCGCGCGACCCCGGGCTGGAGACCGAGATGCGCGCCGACCCCCGCGTGACCGCCTTCGTGCCCTTTCTGGGGGACAAGGGGCTGCTGACCCGGCCAGCGTCGGCGGGGCGGGCAGCGGGGGTGGACTTCACCACGCTGTTCGGCGTGACGCCCACGGCGGCGACTGTCCTGCGCCTCGCCCCCGAGGAGGGCACGCTTCTGCGAGCTCTGGGTCCGAACGAGGTGCTTCTGGGCGCGGCCCTGGCCCGCAGCGTCGGGGCCTTCACCGGCGACGAGGTGCGGCTGCTGAATTCCACCCAGCGCCGGGTGACCCTGCGGGTGAAGGGGGTCTTCAGCACCGGCAACTACCTGATCGACTCCGGCTACGCCTTCACCAGCCTGGGGACCCTCCAGGCCCTCCAGGGAACGACGAACATCAGCGGCTACCAGCTCCGGCTGCGCGACCCGGACAGTGCCCCGGCGGTGGGGGACGCACTCACCCGCATCCGGCCCTACACCTCCATCCCCTGGCAGAGCCTGTACGGCACGCTGCTCGACCAGCTCGCCCTGCAAAAGCGGGTGATCGCCTTCGTGGTGTTCCTGATCGTGATCGTGGCGGCCTTCGGGATCGCCAACGTGCTGACCCTCGCCGTGTTCGAGAAGACGCAGGAGATTGCCATCCTGCGCGCGGTGGGGGCCACACGCGGGGTGATCACCCGCACGTTCCTGATCGAGGGGGCGCTGCTCGGGCTGGGCGGTCTGTTGCTGGGAAATCTGCTGGGCCTGGGCATCAGCGCCTACTTCACGGTGCGGCCCTTTCAGCTTCCGGGGGACCTGTACTTCATCACGGCGCTGCCGGTGCAGGTGCGGGCGGGCGACCTGCTGTGGGTGAACGCGGTGGGCCTGGGAACCACGCTGCTCGCGGCCCTGATTCCCGCCCGCCGGGCGGCCAATGTGGAACCCGCACGGATCATCCGCTGAGCCGGTCTTCATCCGCCGCCTCTCCCGGAAATGTGAAAAACTTCGTGTCAGACGGACATCACCTTCCTGACGGTGGCCTGAAGCACCATTAACATTCACCCCCGGGAGGCTCATGGCCCGTCAAGTTGCCCCCCGTAACCTCTGTCTCGGAGGTACCACATGAAGAAGCTTCTGATGATCCCGGCCGCGATGCTGCTCGGCACCGCCGCCGCCGCCCCCAAGATCAGCGCCCAGAGCATTATCGTGAACCCCAGCCAGCCCGACCTGGCCGTGAGCGTTCGCGTCGACAAGGACTCCAGCGGCAACGCCACGCCCACCTACCGCACGGGCGAGAACATCCGCATCAGCACGACCGTCAACCGCGACGCCTACGTGTACCTGTTCAACGTGGACGCGAACGGGGAAGTGACCCAGATCCTCCCCAACCGCCTGAGCAGCAGCAACTTCGTGAAGGCGAACACCACGGCGGTGTTCCCCGCGCCCGGCGCCAACTTCAACTTCACGGTGGGCGAGGACGTGGGCCTGAACAAGGTGCTCGCGCTCGCCAGCCTGACCGAGCTGAACCTCGACCAGATCAGCTCCTTCAAGACCCAGCAGGACCAGTTCGCCACCGTGACCGCCAAGGGCCAGCAGCAGCTCGCCCAGGCGCTGAGCATCGTGGTGAACCCCATTCCCCAGAACAGCTGGGTGAGTGACACCGCCTTCTTCAACGTCGCGGCGCGCAACCCCGTTCAGACGGGCAGCCTGTTTGTGGGCACGAACGTCGCCAACTCGACCGTGATCCTGAACGGCCAGCGGCTGGGCAGCGCCAACACCACCTTCACGAACATCCGCCCCGGCTCCTACCCGGTGCGCGTGCAGGCCCCCGGCTTCCGCGACTACACCACGACCATCACCATCCGCGCGGGTGCCACCACCAACCTGAACGTCGAGTTCGCGCAGGTTGTCACTCCCGCCCCGGCCCCCGTGGTCAGCAACCAGTTCACCCTCTCCATCCGCAGCAGCGTGAACGGCGCCCGCGTGTTCGTGGACGGCCAGGAGGTCGGCACGATCCGCAACGGTGGCCTGTCGGTGGACGTGAACCGCGGCGCGACCGAGGTCGTGCTGATCGCCCCCGGTTACCAGACCTTCGTGGGCCGCTACAACGTGACCCGCGACGCCCAGATCACCATCACCCCCACCCGCTGAAGTTCAGCCCAGACCAGAGCACCCCTGCCCGAGCGGCGGGGGTGCTCTCCTGTTCACGGCCCGTGCTGGAGGAGGTCGTGCAGCACCCGCGCCGTCATGCCCCAGATGTCGTGGCCGCGCCAGGGGTAGCGGTAGAGCGGCACCTGCTCGCCGCCCGGCAGGGTGCGAACCTCGCGGACGACGTCCAGGGCGCGCAGTTCTCCCAGGGTGGGCGTGATGATCTGCGCGACCTCGGCCGTCAGCGTCAGGCGTGGCTCGGCGGGCACGCGCGCCAGGACCGGCGTGACGTGGAAGCCGACCGGCGTGAACACGTCGTCGAGCTCGCCCAGCACCGTGACCGTGCGGGGGTCCAGGCCCACCTCCTCCTCGGCCTCGCGCAACGCCCCCTGCACGGGCGTCTCATTAGGGTCGAGGCTGCCGCCCGGAAAACTGATCTGGCCCCGGTGGGTGGGAAGTTCCGCCGAGCGGACGGTGAGGAGCACGCGGGGATCACGCTCGCGGGTCAGCGCGACGAGCACGGCGGCGCGGCGGTACTCGGGCAGGTTCAGCGGCGTGCGGGACCGGCTGCCCACCCAGAGGGCCCAGGGATCGTCCAGGGCGGCGTCGAGCGGGTCCGGTTCGCCTCCCGGGGTCGTCACGCGCCCGCCTCCGGGTCCGGCAGGGCGGCCAGGAAAGCGTGGGTGTGTTCCCGCAGCGCCACCTCCGGGTCCACGCCCAGCGACCAGGCCCAGGCGACGACCGCCGAAAGCACTTCCGCCACTCCCTGTGTCGTGTCGGGGGCCTTTTGAAGAGTCGCCCCCACGTCCTCCCGGCCCGTCTTCTCCCGCCTGGCGAGCTTCTGTGCCTGAGTCTCCCGCGCGAGCGCCCCCAGCGCGGCGGGCACCCGGTCGGCGGCGCTGCGGGGGCGGCCTCCCCGCTCGGCGGTCTTGATCACCTCCCAGTTCGTCACCACCTCGTCCGAGCCGGAGACCTGCACCGCGCCGAACACATGGGGATGCCGCCGCACCAGCTTCTCCACGATGCCGCGCTCCACATCCGGGTAGCCGAAGGTGCCCTCCTCCTCGGCGATGACCGAATGGAAGGCGACCTGCAGCAGCACGTCCCCGAGTTCGCCCGCGAGGGCGGCAGGGCTTTCGCCCACCGCATCCACGGCCTCGGCGGCTTCCTCGAGCAGGTAGGGGCGCAGCGACTCGTGGGTCTGCTCGCGATCCCAGGGACACCCGTCGGGGGCCCGCAGGCGGCGCAGCGTCTGAAGCAGGTCTTGCATTAGCCCATGCTAATCGCCGGGGCGAAGAAGTCGGTATCCGGACGAGGATTTGCCCGGCGTACCTCCGGAGTGGGGAAGGATCGAGTCCCCGGGCAAAGGTCCAGCAGGCCGCTCACGCCCGCTTCACCGTTCGTCAGACACGGTGTGTTGAACTGTGCCTCATGCACAGATTCCTGACCCCTCTCCTCCTGACCACGTTGCTGGGCGTAAGCATCGAGGCCCGGGCCGCCGCGCCCACTCGGCCATCCCAGGCCACCTGGACCGCCTCCAGGCTCGCCACCGCCAAGTACGCCATCCTCGACCCGCGTATAGAGGGGAATCCGAACATCGTGAACGGGGAGCAGCGAGCCGGGATTCTGGCGGCCATGAGGCGGGACTCGGCGGGGGCGATCAAGCGTCGGTATCCGAACGCCACCATTGTGACCGATCTCCAGACCCCCGGCGTGGTCCGGGTGACGCCCGTCCTCGTCACGCCGAATGCCCTGGTTCCCTGGGCCAAGCTCACCGCCCGGCTCCAGTTCGACCTGGGCGCGGGTCAGATCGTCACCCTGGACGACCAGTTCGGCCTCCTGACCCTCTGGCAGCAGCAGGGCCAGGCCGCCAACTACACCTACGACAGGCTCGTTCAGAGGATGCCCTGACCCCAATTAAGCGCCCCTTCACACGCCCCGGCCCACCTGTCGGGGCGTGTTAGGTTCGCCCCATGACCCAAAGCGAGTCACAGTCCGCATCTCGAAAAAGCGCCTTCGTGACGGGCGCGAGCAAGGGCATCGGTTTCGCGGTGGCGCGGGCTCTGACGGGGGCCGGGTACGCGGTGACCCTCACCAGCCGCCGCCAGGCCGAGGTGGAGGCTGCCGCCCGGGAGATCGGCCAGGGCGCCCGAGGCGTGGTGTGCGACGTGCGTGACCCGCAGGCGCTTCAGCAAGCGGTGGACGCCCACGTCCAAGCCTTTGGCGGCCTGGACGTGCTGTTCGTGAACGCGGGCGTGGGCAGCTTCGCCAACATAGAGGACCTGACCGTCGAGCAGTGGCGGGAGGTGATCGACACCAACCTCAGTGGCGCCTTCTACACCATCAAGGCGGGGATTCCCGCCCTTAAACGCCGGGGCGGGTACATCTTCACCCTCTCCAGCCTGGCGGGGCGCAACCCCTTCGCGGGCGGCGCGGCGTACAACGCGAGCAAGTTCGGGCTCAACGGCCTGTCCGAGGTGCTGACCCTCGACCTGCGCCAGCACGACATCAAGGTGACGCAGATCATGCCCGGCAGCGTCGCCACCCATTTTGCCGGGCACACGCCAAGCGAGGCCGACGCCTGGAAAATTCAGCCCGAGGACATTGCCCAGCTCACCCTCGATCTGCTGGAGATGCCTGCGCGTACGTTACCCAGCCGGATCGAGGTCCGGCCCAGCAAGCCGCCAAAGCGGTAGGAGGAAGGCTTTGCCCGGGGGCCGGGTTCTGAAGCCAGGGCGCTCGCCTCCAGAATTCTCCCCGGCTGGCCCCGTGGGTCACCGAGGGGGCCAGGCCGCGTTCGTTCCCGCACCTCCAGGCTTAAGATGGCCGGTATGGCTGAGCTGCCTCCCGGTCCACAGGACGTGCCTGCCAGCCGCGTCCACAGCCTGAGTGACGGCGTTTTTGCCATCGTCATGACCCTTCTAGTGCTGGAGCTGCGGGTTCCGGAACAGGTGAGAGGATTGGGGCAGGTGGCCCGCGACGCCCGGCTCGCCGGGGAACTGGTGACGCTCGCGCCGCGCCTGGTGATCTACGCCTTCACCTTCATCATCGCGGGCCTGAATTGGCTCAGCCACGTGCGCTTCCAGAGGTACGTCCGGCGCACAGACCAGGGCCTGGCTCTTCGGAACGTCGTCTACCTGATGCTGGTGTCCCTGCTGCCCTTCTCGTCGGGCCTGATCGGCGCCTACGGGGATACGCCCGCCGGGGTCGCCACCTACGCCCTCAATCAGGTGCTGATCGGCGCGGCCTTTCTGTGGATGCTGCGCCACGCGGTTCAGCACGGGCTCATGGCTCCGGACTGGCGGGCCCAGCGGCTGGGGGAGCGTGCCCTCGTGAACCTGGGCGGGTTCGTCCTGATGGCCGTCCTGGCCTTTGTTCGCCCCTCGCTGGCGTGGCTCGCGCCCTTCGCCCCGTTTGTCGGCCGCCTGCTGCACCGGGCCGTCCGGAAGGCCTGGTAGGGCACCGGCCCCCGAACACGGCCTGCTAGAATGCCCCGCGTGTACACGAACCGCCGCGCCCATCACGAATATGAGCTGTTGGACCGCTTCGAGGCGGGCATCGCTCTGACGGGCAGCGAGGTCAAGAGCGTCCGGGCGGGCGGCGTGGACTTCCGGGACGCCTTCGCGCGGCTGAACAACGGAAATATCGAGCTGGAGGGCCTGTACATTCCGACCTACACCGAAGCCACGTACAACAACCACGAGCCCCGCCGCACCCGCCGCCTGCTGCTGCACCGCGAGGAGATCGGCAAGCTGAGGCGCGCGCTGGAGCAAAAGGGCCTGACGCTGGTGCCGACCAAGCTCTACCAGAAGGGCCGGGTGTTCAAGGTGGAACTCGCCCTGGCCCGCGGCAAGAAGTTGCACGACAAGCGCCGGGCCGAGGCGGAAAAGGTCGTCCGGCGGGAGCTGCGCGAACTATGAGGCGGGCGGGAAGGGGACGCTTCTCCCGGCCGCTGCTGCTGTCGGCGGCGCTGCTGTGCGCCGGGCTGGCGGGAGCGCAGATCGCCCTGGGTCGGCTCAACCTCGCCGGGCAGCAGGTGCAGTCCATCACCCTGTACGGGGCGGAATACGCGCGCGAGGACGTACTGGAAGGCCTGGTGAGCGTCACGCGCGACGGCCCGGTGGCCCGGGTGGAGGGTTTTGGCCACACGCTGCTGCTCCCCATCGACGAGGATCAGCAGCGGGCGACGACCGACTTCAACACCGTGCAGCTCGACACCGAGCGGGTGCGGGCACGCTCGGCGACCCTGGTGAATGGGAACCTCTACCTGCCGCTCGACACGCTGGCGCGGGGGCTGGGCGCCACCTACGAGGTGGGCAACTTCAAGGTGGTGCCCGCGACCCTCCAGGGCGTGAGCAGCCGCGCGGGCAAGGACAGCGACCGCCTGGTCCTCGACCTGACGCGTGACGTGCCGGTCGTGGACGAGCTGCGCGGCACGACGGTGACCGTGACCCTGCGCGGCGCCCGGGGCGAGGCGAAGCGGTACACCACCCGGGGAGCCTTCGTTCCCCAGGCCGAGGTGACCCGCAGCGGCGACGACCTGCGGCTGACCTTCGCCCTGCCACCCGGCAGCGGCTACCGGGTGTACCGGGTGGTACGCCCGGGTGGAGCCCGGCTGGTGGTGGATGCGGGGCCGGGGGTGCCCTACACCAGCCCGGCGCTGCTGGAACGCCTCTCGCGGCCCCTGATCGTCCTCGACCCCGCCCGCGTGACCGGGCTGGGCCGCGACGTGACGCTGGAGGTGGCCCGCCGCTCGGCCGAGCTGCTCAACAAGGCGGGGTGGCAGGTCAAGCTGACCCGGGACGCGCAGACCGCGCTGGGCCTGAACCAGAAGCTGTCCCTCGCCCGGCGCAGCGACGTGTACCTTGCGCTCGACCTGGGCCGCTTCCCCGGCAGCCCGCGCGGGGGCGTCACCGTGTACGAGCCGACGGGAAGTTCGTCGGCGCAGATCGTGAACGCCGTGCGGGGCGGGGCGCAGGCCCCCTACATCGACCTGGCAGTGGGGAGCGGCGGCGGCACCCGGCGCCTGAGCGAGCTGCTGCGTGGTGAGCTGAAGGGCGGGGGCGTCACGGCCAAGGCCGAGAACATCTCCCGCACCCTCACGCTGGGCGAGGCCCCGCAGGCCGCGCTGCTGCTGGAGATGGGCTGGACCAGCAACGCCGAGGACCGCGCCAAGCTCGGGGTCGACGAGCGGCTCCAGGCGATGTCGGTCGCGGTCGCGCGCTCCATCGCCACGTACCTCACGGCGCGGGCGGCGAACGCGGGCCGGGCCCCGGCGGGCGGGGGGCGCCAGTGAGGCGGCTCTTTTCCCTCTTCAACGTGGTGAGCGCCGCGCTCCTCGCCGCCGCGGCCTACGCCTACCAAGAGGTGCAGCGTCCCCCCCAGGTGACCGCCCCGCCCCGGCTGGAGCTGGAGGAAAAGCGCGACGTGAAGGTCAAGGTGTACTTCAGCGACGCGCAGGTCCAGACCCTGAAGCCCGAGACCCGCATCGTGCAGGTCATCCAGGAGAACCCCGGCACGCTGGCCCAGGCTGCCCTCAATGTCTGGGCGTCGGGACCCCAGGCCTCCGGCTCGCTGCGCCTCGTCCCCGAGGGCACAGCGGCGCCCAAGGTCTGGGTGCGTGGCGCGCACTACTACGTGAACCTCCCGGCGGCGTACGGGAAGCTGCGTTACGGCACGACCGGCGACCGGATGCTGCTGTGTACCCTGGCCCGCACGCTGCTGGAAACGCGCGGTCAGGACGTCACCTTTCTGGTCGACGGCAAGAACGTGGACACCTTCGGGCACCTCGACGTGCGCGAGCCGTACACCCGGCAGGACTGCGCGGACCAGTAGCCCCTCGGCCCCATGCTCCAGAGCATCACCCTCCAGGGCTTCAAGAGCTTCGCGGACCGCACCCGGCTGGAATTCGGGCCGGGCGTGTGCGCCGTCATCGGCCCCAACGGCAGCGGCAAGAGCAATGTGGTCGAGGCGATCCGCTGGGCCACCCACCAGGCCCGGGCGCGCGAGTTGCGGGCGGGGCGCGGCACCGAGCTGATCTTCCACGGGAGCGGCGGCAAAGCGCCCCTCGGGCTGGCGGAGGTGCAGGTCGAGCTGCTGACGGGGGAGGGCCGGGTGAACGTCACCCGCCGGGTGTACCGCGACGGGACCGGCGAGCAGGACCTGAACGGCCGCCCCGTCCGCGTCCGCGACGTGCAGGGGGCGCTGCGGGGCACCGGGCTGGGGCCGGGCGGCCTCGCGGTGATCGGGCAGGGCGAGGTGAGCGGCGTCGTGCAGGCCGAGGGCCGGACGCTGCTGGGCTATGTGCAGGAGGCGGCGGGGCTGTCGCGCGCCGTCACCGCCCGCCAGGAGACGGAGGCGCGGCTGCGCGAGGCGGCGTTGTCTCTGGAGCAACTCCGGCTGGTGCAGGGAGAGCGCGCGGCGCACGTCGAGCGGCTGGAGCGGGCGGCCCGTGAGGCCCGCGCCTACCGCGACCTGACCGCCCGAATCCTGACCCTGGAGGACGCCCTGAGGCGTGAGCGTCAGGCGGCGCTGGCCCGCGAGATCGCCTCCGCCCGCGCCGAGGCGGAGGGGCTGGAGGCCAGAAGTACGGGGCTCGCCGCCGAGGTGCAGGCCGCCGCCGCCCGGGTGGAGGCTGCCCGCGAGGCGGTCCTGGAGGCCCGCTCCCGCGCCGACGCTTTCGCCGGGGCGCTCGACGCCCTGCGCGCCGCCCGCGATGCCCACGCCCAGGCGGGCCGCTACCGTGATCACCTGAACGAGGAGGCCGAGCGGCTGCGCGCCGAACTCGCGGCCCTGCCCCAGAGCCCGCCCGCCGGGGCCGCCCCCGACCTCCCCGCGCTGGAGGTTGCTGTGACTACGGCGCGCACTGAGGCGGAGGCCGCTGAGCGCCGCGCACGCTCGCTGGACGCCGAGTTGACCCGCGCCCGAGAGGGGGCCGCGCGCGCTGCCCAGGCCGCCGCCCGTGTCGACGCCAGCCGGGAGACCCTGGGCGCCGAGCTGGAACGCGCCGAGGGCAACCTGGAGGACG
The DNA here is from genome assembly GCF_000381345.1 of Deinococcus apachensis DSM 19763. Classification (NCBI taxonomy): domain Bacteria; kingdom Thermotogati; phylum Deinococcota; class Deinococci; order Deinococcales; family Deinococcaceae; genus Deinococcus; species Deinococcus apachensis. Next base: position 45,537 of record NZ_KB906415.1, read on the forward strand.
CGCGGGAGGCGCTGGCCGCCGCCCATGAACGCTTGGCTTCCGCCGCCCACGCCCGCGAGAAGGCCGAGGCCGCCTACACCACCCTTGCCGCCCGCCGCACCGACATGCAGGCCCACGAGCGGCACCTCCAGAATGAACTCTCCCGCCTGAACGCGAGCGTGGCCCCCCTGCGCCGCGAGCGCGAGCGGCTGGAGGGGTCCCTCGACTCCTACGCCCGCTACGGCGAGGGCGCCCGCAACGCCCTGCGCCTCGACCACCCCGGCATCGTGGGCTCGGTCGCCGACCTTCTCACCGTTCCCGCCAAGTACGAGACGGCGGTCACCGCCGCCCTGGGCCGCCGCCTGGAGCAGATCGTCGTCCACACGGGTGAGGATGCCCGGCACATCATCGACGAACTCAAGCGGGTGGGGGGCCGCGCGACCTTCCTCCCCCTCGACCTGATCCGTGCCCGGCCCCGCCGCGATGGCGCCCTGCTGCGCGAGGCGGGTGTGGTCGGCAACCTCGCCGACCTGTGCCCGACCGACCCGCCGCTCGTCGGCGAGGCGATCCTGGCGGACACCCTGGTCGTGGAGGACCTGCGCGCCGCCAACCGCCTCGCCCGCGCGCACCCCAACCGGCCCCGCCTCGTCACGCTGGAGGGCGAGCTGCTGGAGGCCGGGGGCGCGATCACGGGCGGACGGCTGCGTGACGCGGGCTTCAGCATCCTCGCCGACCAGCGCCGCTTGCAGGAGATCAACGGGGAGCTGGAGGACGTGGACCGGCAGACTGCCCGCCTCGCCGCTGAGTTGAAACGGGTGCAGGGCGTCCTGACAGGGGATGCGGGCGAGCACGACACGCTCCTCGCCGCCCGGGAACGGGCCGCCCGCGAGGAGCGCGAGGCCGAGCGGCGCGTGACCGAGCTGGACGCGCAGGTTCGCAGCTTGAGTACCCACCGCGACCGCCTCCTCGCCCGGTTGTCCGCCGAAACGCCCGCCCCTGCGGTCCAGCCGGAAGGGCCGCTGGCCGACCCCGCCGAACTCGAAGCCGCCCTGCTCGCCGCCCGCACCGCCGCTGAGGACGGGCGCGGACGGGAGCGGGCGGCGCTCGAGGCCCTGGCGCTTGCCCGCGAACTCGACGCGGCGTGGCGGGCCTTCCGCACTGCGCGGGCACGGGCGGGAGACCTGCGCGAGCGCCTGAACGCCAATGCCGAGGCGATGACCGCCCAGGAGGCCCACCTCGCCACCGCCTCCGCCGAGGTGGGGCGCCGTGAGGCCGCGCTGGGCACCCTCGACGAACACGAGCTGTACCGCGCGGAAAAGGAACGGGACGCCGCCGCCCAGGCGTACACCTCCCTCATCGGTGAGCAGAACAAGGTCCGCGCCCGGCTGGAGGACACCCGGCTCCTGATCGCCCGCCGCGAGGGCAGTCCGGAGCCCATCCCCGAGGGATGCAGTCCGCCCGGCACCCCACGTGAATGGACGGCAGAGCTTAACCGCAGCCGCGCTGACCTCGAACGCCTGGGTCCTATCAACGCCCGCGCCGAGGCCGACCACGCCGCCGAGAGTGCCGAGCTGGAGCGCCTCAGCAACGAGCTGAACGACGCCGAGGAGGCCGCCGCCGAGTTGCGCGGTCACCTCTTGGAGCTGGAGACTGCTGAAGGCCTCGCCACCCGCGCCGCCTTCGACCGGGTGACCGCCGCCTTCCGGGAGTACAGTGCGGAGCTGCTCGGCGGTCAGGGCGAACTGGAACCCGAACACGACGAGGCGGGCCGCCTCACCGGGCTGCGCCTCGCCGTGCAGCCGAAGGGCAAGCGCACCCGCTCGATGACGCTGCTCAGTGCGGGCGAGTGCACGATGGCGGGCCTGGGCTTCCTTTTCGCCCTGAACCACGCCGGTGGGGAAGGGAGTGCCGGGGGTCTCCCCCTCGCCGTCCTCGACGAGGTGGACGCGCCCCTGGACGAGGCGAACATCCGGCGCTTCACGGCCTTCCTCGAACGCTTCTCGGCACGGGGAGCGCAATTCCTGCTCGTCACCCACCAGAAGGCGACGATGGAGGTGGCGAACGCGCTGTGGGGCGTCACGACCGACCACACCGGGGCCAGCCGCGTGCTGAGCATCCGCCAGGCGGAGGAGGCCGTGGCGCGGTGAGGACCAGCCCGGCCAGACTGGAGGAGCGGCGCTTCGGGCGGGACGCCATGACCTGGGCGGCCTACCTGCTCCTGGGCTACTTTGGCTTCCTGATCAACGTGCTGGGGCCGTTGGTGCCCTTCCTGCGCGAGAAGCTGCACCTCACCTATGCCCAGGCGAGCCTGCACACGAGTGCCTTCGCCGTCGGCCTGCTCGTCGCCAGCGTCACGGCCGACCGGCTGGCCGCCCGTTTCGGGGACCGGAGGCTGCTGTGGGGCGGCGCGGCGGGAATGGCGGTCGGCGCCGGGCTGCTCGCGGTCGCCCCCACCTTCGCCCTCAGCGTGCTGGGCACCCTGATCATGGGCACGCTGGGTTCCCTGACGCTCGTGCAGGTGTCCGCGGTGCTGGCCCGGCGCCACGGGGAGGGGCGCGGCCGCGCCTTCGCCGAGGCCAACGCCATCTCCAGCCTGTGCGGCGTGCTGGCCCCGCTGGCGGTCGGGGGCGCAGTGGCGGCCGGGCTGGGCTGGCCCGCCGTGCTGTGGTTCGCGGCGGCGGCGCTGGTGGCGCTTGCCCTGCGCTTTGGCCGGGTGACATTTCCGGGGCGAAGCGGTGGGGGAGAGAGGTCGCGCATCTCCCTTCCCGCCCGCTACTGGCGCTACTGGGCTCTCCTCCTCCTCGTCGTGGCGGTGGAATTTGGGGTGGGTTTCTGGGGAGCGGATTTCCTGCGCGTCGTGGGAGGCTTCACGCGGGCGGCGGCGGCGACCAGCGCGGGCGCCTTCCTGCTGGCGATGCTCATCGGGCGGGTGGCGGGCGGGGCGCTCGTGTCGGTGTGGCCCGCGCCCCGTGTGGTTGCCCTTTCCCTGTTGACCGCTCTGCTGGGCTTCCTGCTGTACTGGCTGCCGGATTTCACGGTCACCCGCGTGCTGGGCCTCTTCGTCACCGGCCTGGGGATTGCGAACCTCTACCCGGCCCTGCTCACCCTCGCGGTGGGTACCGCCCCGGGGCAGGAGGATGTGGCGAGTGCCCGCGCCGCCCTGGCCTCGGGCCTCGCCATCCTGCTCGCCCCCTTCGCGCTGGGCGCCGTGGCTGACGCCTCCTCGCTGTTCCTGGCGCAGATTGTCATTCCCGCACTGCTGGTTCTGGCGGGGGCGGGATTGTGGTGGGTGGAGCGGCGGGAGAGGGTGGGGGCGCCGCCCAATCCCTGAGTTCCCGGCCTACTCCCTGATTCCGCGAACCATCATGGGAACGCCCGTCTGGCACAGCGGGCACCCGTCCGCCGGGAACGTCTGGAAGGGGGCTTCGGTCAGCGTCACCAGTCGCTCGCCGCGGAGAGAGTTTCGGCTGAGCCAGGCACTCACGCCTAGGACCGGATGCTCCTCCCGCCGCAGGAAGGCGAGGACAGCCCGCGAGATCGTGCCCGTGCAGACGAGGTCATCCACGTACACGACCCGCACGCCGGATTCGGGAACGTGCATGCGGTGCCCACTGATGTCCGTGCCCGTGAGGGGATAAGCCACCGGGAGCTGGAGGTGACGGGCCACAAAGGAGGCGAGGACGGCGCCGCAGGCGGGGGCACCGGTCAGCAGTGTTGCCTCTGGAAAAGTGGCCTGGAGAGCCTCGGCCTGCACGGCGGCCACCTCGTCCAGCCCCGCCGGATCGCGCATCAGCTCGCCCTTCTCGATCCCGCCGTCCGCGTGCAGCCATTGCGGAAGACCGTGTGCCCCCGCCGCAACGCACCGCGTTCTGCCAGCAATTCCAGGAGGTCCACCCTCACCCGTCCAGCCGCTGCACGCTGCTGCCCGCCACGCTCTTGGTGACGATCAGACGGCTGGGCAGCCGCTCGGACAGGCTCTCGACGTGTGTCACCACGCCGACCATGCGGCCCTGCGTCCGCAGGTTCTCCAGCGCGTTCGCCACCGCCTCCAGCGCCTGTGGGTCCAGGGTGCCGAAGCCCTCGTCCAGGAAGAGGGCCCCCAGAATCTTGTTCCCCGCCAGGTAGTCACTCAGCGCGATGGCGAGCGAGAGGCTGGCGAGGAAGGTCTCGCCGCCGGATAAGGTCTTGACTGCCCGCGTCTCGCCCGCGTTCCAGAGGTCCTGCACGACGTACTCCCCGTCCTCCAGCGCCAGGCGGTAGCGCCCGTCGCTGATCTCGTGCAGCAGCGTGCCCGCGCCCGTGAGGAGTTGCGCCTCGACCTCCGCCAGAAGGTACTGCTGGAACTCGTTCGCCCGCAGGGTGTTCGCCAGTGTCTGCCAGGTGTCGAGCCGCGCGGCGAGGTCCTTCGCCTGGGTCTCGATCTCGGCCTTGCGGGTCAGCCGTTCGCGGGCGCTGCGCTCCTGCTCGGCGAGGCGCCCGGCCCGCTCGCGCGCCCCACTCAGCGCCGCGTCCGTGGCGATCAGGTCGCGCTCGGCCTGCCGGAGCTGCGCGGGATCGAAGGGCTCCACCCCGAGCTGGCGCTCCAGTTCCGCGAGCTGTGCCCGGAGCTGCTCGACCTGCGCGGCGTGGGTCCGTGCCGCCTGCTCCAGCGCGGCGATGTCGGCCTCCGGCAGCGCGGCGGCGCGGGCCTGGGCAGCGTCGAGGCCAAGGGTGGCGAGCGCGCCGTCCAGCGCCTCCTGGGCCTCCCTCGCCTCCTGCGCCCGGCCCCCGGCTGCGGTACGCGCGGAGTTCAGGGTCGCGCTCGCCGCCGCATGGGCACTTTGTGCTCGGGCGAGGGCGGCTTGTGCCTCGCTCAGCCTTGACCGGACGGCCTTGACCTCCGCGAGCAACCTTGCCCGTTCCCGCGCCGGGTCTGGTCCAGCCGTCCGCACCTGCCTCGCCAGGCCCGCCAGCAGCCGCAGGGCGAGGTCATGGGGGTCACCCGTGATGTTGCCCTCCAGCTTTCGCAGGTCGGCCTCCCGCCCCTTCAGCGCCTCCTCCCAGTCGGCGACCTCGGCGCGTTTGGCCTCGATGGCCTTCTTGCGCGCGGCGAGTTCGGCCTTGAGTTCCAGATAGCGTGTGCGGCGCTCGGTCAACGTGCGGTCGAGGGCCGTGACGCGCGCCTCCAGCTCCTCCAGGTTGACGGCGGGAGCGGCGGGCAGCGCCCTCACCGGCTGCTCGCACAGGGGGCAGGGCTGGCCGAGGTGCAGGTGGGGGCGATAGGCGGCCAGACCGGCCTGTTCCCTCGCCGCCGTCAGTTCGCCCTTGGCCGCATCTAGTTGGGCCTTGGCCTCCTTACCCTCGCGCTCCACCCGGCCCCATTCCAGCGTCTGGTCGGCCTGAAGTTGCTCGTCGGCGGCGAGGCGGCCCCTTTGCGCGGCCAGGCCCGTCTTCTCCGTCTCCAGTTGGACCCGCTCGCGGCGCAGGGTGTCGAGCTTCTGGGCGGCCTCCCGCGCGGCGAAGTGGGCGTCCTCGTCCCAGGGCAGGGGAGAGGCGTGAGTGGTCTGGGGCGTGCCCCCCGCGCGTTTCAGGCGGGCCGCGTCCGCCTCGGCCTCGCGCAGCGTCTCTGCCCGGGCTTCAAGGTCGGGGATGCGAGTCTCGGCCTCCTGCACGGCGGCCAGGGTGACTTCCGCCGCCTGAACAGCGCGCCGGGCCTGGGCCTCTGCCTCCCCGGCGCGCCGGGCCTCCTCCGCCTCCCGGGTCGCCGCGATACGTGCCCGCTCGGCCGAGTCGAGCAGGGGCAGGACACCCGCCACCCGCCGCGCCCGCTCAGCCCGCCGCGCCCCCTCCCGGACGCCCTCGGCCCGGCTTTCTAACGTGGTCAGGCGCCGCCGGGTGTCCTCCCGGGCGCTCCACACCCGCTCCAGACCTTGCAGGCGGTTGACCTGCCCCTGCAACCTCTCCCGCGTGTCCGTCAGCCGCTCGGCCTCCCCGTCCACGGCCTCCCGCTCGGCGCGCAGGGCTTTGATGGCCTCGGGGGAGACCTGGGCGTACTCGCCGTCCAGCAGCGCGTGGAGGCTCCCCAGCGTGTGCTTGTACTCCCGCGCCCGGTCCCCCGCGAAGGCATGCATGGCCTTGACGTGTTCCAGCCCCATCAGCTCGCCCAGCAGCGCCTGCCGCTCCTTGCCGGTCCCGTGCAGCAGCCGCGAGAACTCTCCCTGCGGCAGCAGCACGCTCCGGGCGAAGGTCCTGAAATCCAGCCCCACCGCGCGGCGGATGCGGTCGTTCACCGCCTTCGTGCCCCCGTCGCTGAGGTTCACCCAGCGCTCGCCCTCGCGCCGCTCCAGCCGCACCTCGTTCTCGGCCTGCCGCCGCCCTTTGGAGCGCGCGACCCGGTACGTCTCGTCCCCGACCTCGAAGGTCAGGCTGACGGACAGACCCCGCTCGCCCTGCGAAATCAGCGCGTCTAGCCCGGTGCCGCCCAGCCGCGGCGTGTTCCCGTACAGCGCGAAGGTCATCGCGTCCAGCAGGCTCGACTTGCCGCTGCCCGTCGGCCCCACCAGCGCGAACAGCTCCAGGTCGCCGAAATCGAGTGCCACGAACTGCCGGAAGGCGGTGAAGCCCTGGACCTCGAGCTTGAGAGGCCTCACGCCACCACCTCTTCTTCCGCCTGCCCCCGCGCCGCCTCGTCGGCCTCCCGGAAGGCGGCGCGCAGGTCGGCGGGCAACTCGCCCCGGCGCTCCTGGTGGAAGCGCTCGTACAGCTCGGTCAGGCTCAGGCCCTCGCGCTTGAGGCTGGGCAGCGCGAGGTCGTCCTGCACCGCGTCGAGTTCGACGGCCAGCGTGTTCGGCACCAGGCGCAGCACCCGGTCCTTCAACCCCGGCAGGGCGGTGCCCGAGGGCGCCTGCACGACCACCTTCACCAGTCCGGTAAAACTCGTGAGGGAGCCGAGACGCGACTCCACCTGCTCCAGCCCCACCCGCACTGTCCGCAACTCTCGCCCGCTGCTCAGCGGAATGGGGGTGACGCGGGCCGGGCGCCCGACCTCCACCTCGACCAGATTGACCTGCTTCTTCTCGCCGCCCTCGCCGAAGTCGAGCTGGATGACCGAGCCGGGGTAGTGGGCGAGCGGCATCTCGCTCGACTTCTGCGGCTTGTGGACGTGCCCCAGCGCCACGTACTGCGCCCCCGCCGGAAGTTGCAAGGGCGAGAGGGTGTAGGCGTTCATCAGGTCGAACTGCATGGTGCGCTCGGAGCCGCTGGGCACGGCACCGTCCATCGTCGCGTGGGCCATCAGCATGTTCACGCTGTCCCCCCGGAAGCCCTCGGCCACCCGTCGCAGGAAAAAGCCCATTCCCTCGCGGTACTTCTGGCGCCAAGCGCCCACGTCGCCGCCCATAACGTCCGCCGCCTTCACCAGCCGCCGCTCGGACAGGAAGGGGAGGGCACCGACCGTCAGCCGCTCGCCGCCCCGCGTCTCGACCGTGCGGATCAGGTCGAGCGGATTGGCCGTGGGCTGCGCGACGAGTTGCACGCCCACCCACCCCAGCAGGCCCGCCAGCCCGTGCAGCCGTGCCGCAGAATCATGGTTCCCCGCGATCGCCACCGCCGGAATTCCCGCGTCGCGCAGCCGCAGGAAGAAGTCGAAGACGGCTCCTTCCGCCTCTGCCGAGGGGTTCACGGTGTCGAACAGGTCACCGGAAATGAGGACGGCGTCGGCCCGCTCACTCCTCGCCAGCCCCGCGATTTCGACGAGCGCCTCGTGAACCTCCGGCGTCCTATCAAAGCCCCTCAGATTCCGCCCGGCGTGGAAATCCGCCGTGTGAAGTACGCGCATGACGGAAAAATATAACATGGGGACGGGGTTGGCGGCGCACCGCGACTCCATGCCTCCCCTCCTGCACGGCCCCCTCCGCCCGGAGGACGACCTGCGGACCGAGGTCGAATCCGAGTTCCGGCGAGAGCATGTCGGCGGCTATGGGTACGGCCTGCACGGCGAGTCCCACGAGGAGGACGGGACGAGTGTGGCGCAGAGCCGCATCATCACGTTCGTGGTGATGCGGCTCTGCGACCTCTGCGACTACCGGGAGCGTTGGCTAGGCTCCTCGCAGTTCAAGCTTCACATTCCCGAGTGCCCCAGCTTCTTCTACCCGGATTTGGCGGTTTACCCCACGCCGAACGTGCAGGAGTGGTATGACGTTCCCCCCTCTTCCTGCTGGAGGTGATTGAGCCGCGCTCCAGCTTCGTGGACCGGTGCGTGAAGTACCACGCCTCCACCGCTCTCCCCAGCCTGCAAACGTACCTGATCGCCGAACAACACGAGCGCCACGTGTCCCTCTGCGGGCGCGAGGGCGGCGAGTGGGTCCTCACCGGGTACGAGGGTCAGGGCGTGATTCCGCTCCCCCGCCTGAACACGTCCATCTCGCTGGACGAGATTTATGCTGGCGTGTTCTGTCCCGCTACTCCATGCGCCCCCTTTCCAGGGGAGTAGCTCGCGGGGAAAGCTGGCGCATGCCTGATCCCCGCGCCGCACCGACGAGCCTCTGGAACCGCAACTTCCTGATCTGGTGGCTGGGGAGCGCGCAGAGTGCGTTGGGGAGTGCGCTGGCCGGAATCGCCACCAGCTTCCTGGTGCTGCACCAGACAGGCAGCGCGGGCGCAATGGGCGTGAATCTGGCGCTCTCACTGCTGCCCGCACTGCTCTCGCCCCTGTTCGGCACGCTGATGGACCGCCTGCCCGTGAGGCTTCCTCTGGTCGTCGGCAACCTGCTGCGCGCGGCGCTGCAACTCGGGGTGGGGCTCGCGGCCCTGCGCGGGCACGTGCCGCTGGAAGTCCTGCACGCGGTCGCCTTCCTCACCGGCCTGGTGGGCGCGTTCTATGGCCCGGCGAGCATGGGCGTGACCCCCCGGCTGGTGCCTCCTTCCGAATTGCAGCGGGCGGGTGGGCTGATGCAGGGCACTTCGCAGACCATGAACATGGTCGGGCTGGTGGGTGGGGGCCTCTTCGTCGCCCACTTCGGCAGCGGCGCGGCCCTGGTGTTCGATGGCGCGACGTTTCTGCTGTTCGGCCTGCTGCTGACCCTGGTGCGCTTTCCCACCGGGCGGGCGAAGGCGGCAGCGGAAACCTTCTGGCAGTCCTTCACCGGCGGACTAGGGTATGTCCGGGGCAGCGCCATGCTCGTGGGCCTGCCGCTGATCGCCCTGCTGATCAACGCCTCCTTCGCCCCCCTGGAAATGCTGTTGCCAAAGCGGATGATCGCGCTGGAAGCCGGGGCTGCCGGATACGGGCTGTTTTGGGGACTCGAACTCGCGGGAATAGCCCTGGGCAGCTTCGGGATCGCCTGGCTGGGGGAGAGGGTCAACCCTCGCCGCCTGAGCGTCCTGGGCCTGGCCGGGCTGGGCGCGGTGGTCGTCGCCCTCTCGCTCGCCGCGTCGCCTGGGCCGATGTATGCGCTGGCGGCCTTGATGGGTTTGACGAGCGCGATGACGAACCTCAGCATCAGCGTCCTCTTCCAGAAGCGGGTGGACCCGGTGTACTACGGGCGAGTCGGAAGCCTGCTCGGCATGGTGGGGATGGCGGGGCAGCCCCTCACGCTGCTGCTCCTCGCGCCGGTCGCCGACCGGGTGCCCATCTCGCTGGTATTTGCGGTGGCGGGAGTGGTCACGCTGCTGGGCGCTGTGGTGTGGGAGGCAGTGCTGAGGCGGGAGCCCGCCTCTATCCCTCCTCCAGCCGTCCCGGCGTGAGCAGCAGGCCCAGAAGGCAGGGCTCCGCCCCAGGGTCGTGGCTTTCCTGCTCGGCCACCCAGGCCCTCAGCTCCCGCAGCCGCCGGGAGAGTTCCTTCAGGACTTCGGGTTTCAGGTTGACCTGCGTGAACAGGCCGTAGCCCGACAGGTTCTCCTCCGTCCTTCCTGAGGGGGCCACGTACAGGCTGGGCTGGCCCTGCGCGTCCAGCCGGAAGAAAACGTCGTGCTCGGCTCCCCGCCCAAAGGTTCGCCCGTACTCCCCCGCCGCCGCGCGGGCATAGGCCGTCATGAAGGGCCGCTGGAGAGTCCCGATCAGCTCGGCCATCGTCGCTGAATCGGTCAGCCCGAACGGCACCTGAAAGCCCCGAGCAACCGCGCGGTAGAGCTTGACGGGCCGCCCTCCGCGCCGCCGCTCCCCGCACACCTCCACCAAGTCCGCCCTCACCAGGCGCGTCAGGCGGTGGTGCGCCTGCTTGACGCTCAGGCCCACCGCCCGCGCCACCTCGCCCGCGCTGGCCTCGCACCTCATCACTTCGCCCAGAACGTCGAAGTAGCCGAGGTCGAGCAGCAGCCGCGCCTGCTCGGGCGTCTGCACCACGAATTCCGGGGAGGACAGGGTGGTCACGTTCCCAGCATGATGCACACGGCCCCGCTATCCTGCCCCATATGCCCGCCGCTCCTGCCCCCGAGCCCATCCGCGTCACGGGCGGCGTGAACAAGGTCCGCTTCCGCGCCGAGAGCGGCTTCACCGTCATGACCGCTAAGATCCGCAACGCCGAGGGTGAGGACCCCGACGCCACCGTCATCGGCGTGATGCCCCCCCTGGAGGCTGGGGACACCTTCAGCGCCGACGTGCTGATGGAGGAGCACCGCGAGTACGGCTACCAGTACCGCGTGCTCAACATGGTGCTGGAAGCCCAGCCCACCGACCTGACGGAAGAAGGCGTCGCCGCTTACCTGGAGGCCCGGGTGGGGGGCGTGGGCAAGGTCCTGGCTGGCCGCATCGCCAGGATGTTCGGCCCAGCCACCTTCGACGTGCTGGAAGGGGAGCCGGACAAACTCCTCCAGGTGCCCGGCGTCACGCAGAGCACCCTGCACAAGATGACGGCGAGCTGGAGTCAGCAGGGGCTGGAACGCCGCCTGCTGGCTGGATTGCAGGGCCTCGGACTCTCCATCTCCCAGGCGCAGCGGGCCGTGAAACATTTCGGGGAGGCGGCGCTCGAACGCCTGACAGCTGACCTCTTCGCCCTGACGGAGGTCGAGGGCATCGGCTTCCTGACCGCCGACAAGCTGTGGAGTACCCAGGGTCTCCCGAATGACGATCCACGCCGCCTGACCGCCGCCGCCGTCTACGCCCTTCAGCAGGCTGGGCAGCAGGCTGGGCACAGTTTCTTGCCGCGTGATCGAGCCGAGCGGGGCGTGGCCCACTACACCCGCGTCACCCCGGAGCAGGCGAGGCTGGCCGTCGAAACGGCCGTCGAATTCGGCCGCCTCTCCGACGACCCCACCCCGGATGGCAAGTCCCGCATCTACCTCCCTCACGTCCTGCGCGCGGAGAAAAAGCTCGCGCAGCTTATCCGCACCCTGCTCGCCACGCCGCCCGGGGGGGACGAGTGGATGGTTCCGGCAGGAGCGGCCAAAGGACTGTCCGGGGAACAGGCGCAGGTGCTCGACCTGCTCGAAGACCACCGCCTCGTCGTGCTGACGGGGGGGCCGGGCACGGGCAAGAGCACGACCACCCGGGCCGTTGCCGACCTCGCGGAAAAACTCGGACTGGAGGTCGGCCTCTGTGCCCCCACGGGCAAGGCCGCGCGCCGTCTGGGAGAGGTGACCGGCCGCCCCGCCTCCACCATCCACCGCCTGCTCGGCTACGGACCGGCGGGCTTCCGGCACAACCACCTCGAACCCGCGCCGTATGACTTGCTGATCGTGGACGAGGTGAGCATGTGCGGTGACGGGTTGATGCTCTCGCTACTCTCCGCCGTGCCGCCCGGAGCACGGGTTCTACTGGTGGGCGACACCGACCAGCTTCCCCCGGTGGACGCCGGGCTGCCCCTCCACGCCCTCACGGCCACGGCCCCAACCGTTCGCCTGACCACCGTGTACCGCCAGGCTGCCGAGAACCCCATCATCCGTGCCGCCCACGGCCTGCTGCACGGCCAGTCGCCGGAGTGGGGGGACCGCCGCCTGAACCTCACCGAGACGGAGCCCGATGTCGGCGCCCGCCGCGTGGCCCTGATGGTGCGCGAACTCGGCGGCCCGACCCAGGTCCAGGTTCTCACCCCCATGCGAAAAGGTCCGCTCGGCGTCGAGATGCTCAACCACCACCTCCAGTCCCTCTTCAACCCGGGTGAGGGCGGCATCCGCATCGCGGACAGCGAGGCCCGGCCCGGCGACGTGGTCGTGCAGACGAAGAACGACTACACCAACGAGATCTTCAACGGCACACTGGGCACGGTCCTCAAGGCCGAGGGCGGGCGCCTCACCGTGGACTTCGACGGCAACGTGGTGGAACTCGTGGGCGCCGAACTCTTCAACCTCCAGCTCGGCTACGCCCTGACCGTCCACCGGGCGCAGGGGAGCGAGTGGCCCACGGTGCTGGGCGTGCTGCACGAGGCGCACATGCCCATGCTCTCGCGCAACCTCGCCTACACCGCCCTGACGCGCGCCCGCGAACGCTTCTTCGCGGCGGGCTCGGCGAGTGCCTGGAGCAAGGCCGCCGTCCGTCAGCGCGAGGAGCGCAACACGGCGCTGCTGGAGCGGGTGCGGGCGCGGTAGGGAGGATGGGGATCAGCTCCCCTTTTCCCCCGCACGCTCTGCTATCCTCTAATCCCGGAGGCCGAGCGCCCCGGTTTTTCTTTTTGGCCCTCTCTGGGGTCAGGCGCTCGTGTTCAGACATGAAATACATCTTCGTGACGGGCGGCGTGGTGAGCAGCCTCGGCAAGGGCGTGGCGAGCGCCAGCCTGGGTGCTCTGCTGCGGGCGCGCGGTTACAAAGTGACGGCGGTCAAGATCGACCCCTACATCAACATTGACGCGGGGACCATGCGGCCCTACGAGCACGGCGAGGTCTTCGTGACGGCCAGCGGCGCCGAGACGGACCTCGACATCGGCAACTACGAGCGCTTCCTCGACCTCGACATTCCGCCGGGCAGCAACATCACGACCGGGCAGGTGTACCTAGAGGTCATTCGCCGCGAGCGGGCCGGGGACTACCTCTCGCAGACGGTGCAGGTCATCCCCCACGTGACCGACGAGATCAAGCGCCGCATCCGCGCGGCGGGCGAGAACGCGGGGGCGGAGATCGTCCTGATCGAGGTCGGCGGCACGGTGGGTGACATCGAGAGCCTGCCCTTCCTGGAAGCCATCCGGCAGTTCAGGTTCGACGAGGGCGACGAGAACGTCCTCTCCATCCACCTCACCCTGGTGCCGTATCTGGGCACCTCGAACGAGTTCAAGACCAAGCCCACCCAGCACTCGGTTGCGGAACTGCGCTCGGTGGGCATCAGCCCCGACATAGTGATGGTGCGGTCCAAGGAGAAGCTGCCGCCCGACATCACCCGCAAGATCGCGCTGTTCACCTCGGTGCGCGAGAACCGGGTCTTCTCCTCCTACGACGTGGGGCACGTGTACGAGCTGCCCCTCGCGCTGGAGGAGCAGGGGCTGGGCAAGGCGGTCGAGGACCTGCTCGCTCTGGAGCGCACCCACCCCAACCTGGGCGTGTGGCAGAACGCCGTGCGGGTCATCAAGCATCCGCAGCGGGAGGTCACCATCGCGCTGGCGGGCAAGTACACCCAGATGCCCGACGCCTACCTCAGCCTGCTCGAATCGCTGACGCACGCCGGAATCGCCAACGACGCCCGGGTAAACATCAAGTGGGTGAACGCCGAGGAACTGACCGAGGGCGACCTGGAGGCGCAACTCGGGGACGTGGACGGAATCCTGGTCCCGGGCGGCTTCGGCATTCGCGGCATTGAGGGCAAGATTCGCGCCGCCGAGTACGCACGCACCCGCGGGGTGCCGTACCTGGGCATCTGCCTGGGGATGCAGATAGCCGTGATCGAGTACGCCCGGCACGTCGCGGGTCTGACCGGCGCCAACTCCGCCGAGTTCGACCCCTACTCGCCCCACAAGGTGATCGACCTGATGCCCGAGCAACTGGAGGTCGAGGGGATGGGCGGCACCATGCGGCTGGGCGACTGGCCGATGGAGCTGCGCGCCGGGACGCGGATCGCTGAGCTGTACGGCGTCCCGGCGGGCGGCACCGTCAAGGAGCGCCACCGCCACCGTTATGAGGTCAACCCGGCGTACGTGGAGCAGCTTCAGGACGCGGGCCTGCTCATCAGCGGCGTGACGCCCGGCGTGGCGGGACGGGGCGCGGGGCTGGTCGAGAGCATCGAGATTCCCGGCCACCCCTTCTTCGTGGCGCTCCAGGCGCACCCCGAGTTCAAGAGCCGCCCGATGAGGCCCAGCCCACCCTTCGCGGGGTTCGTGGCGGCGGCGCTGGGGAGTGGTCAGCGGTCAGTGGTGGGCAGTCAGCCGGAGAGGGCCGGAGCGTAAACGCTCAAGACGGCGGGAAAAGCCTCAGCGAGTGCTGGGGCTTTTCTCTTGCTGGTCGCTGATCGCGGACCCCTGAATGTCGAGCCCCGCCAGCGCCGCGTCCACCTGCGCCCCCAGCGCAGCGAGATCACCGCTGTTGTCCAGCACGACCGTCGCCCGCCGCCGTTTCTCCGCACCGGGCATCTGCCGTGCGTCCCTCGCCAGCACCTCCTCGGCCGTCAAGCCGCTGCGACGGGTCACCCTTGCCACCCGCACGTCCAGCGGGGCGTCCACGACCAGAACGGCGTCCATCTGCGCCTCCAGGCCGCCCTCGAAGAGCAGGGGCACGTCCTGCACGATCCATTCCTCGCCGCGGGCCGCCGCTGCCTGCTCCAGGGCCAGCATTTGCGCCCGGACGCGCGGGTGAATGATCGCGTTCAGCACGGCCAGCCGGGCGGGCTCGCCGAACACCGCCGCCGCGAGCGCGGCCCGGTCGAGTTGGCTGTCCCGCACCACACCGGGAAAGGCCGCCTCGATCTCAGCGAGGACAGCCGGGTCATGCGTCACCTCGCGCGCCTGCTCGTCGGCATCGAGGACGGTCAGGCCTCGCGCCCGCAGCAGGCCAGCGACGGTGCTCTTGCCCGCGCCGATGCTGCCGGTCAGGCCCAGACGGCGAGGGCGGGCGGGGGCTGACGGGGTGGACACGCCGCCCAGTGTAGGGGGTGAATGGGGGAAAGGGCAGGCCAGCCTCTGGCGCCCGGAGAATATGCCTTGCCGGTTCTCCCCGGTAGACGTCGAGGCGGGGGTCAGGAAAGGGGGAATCCGGCACCCATCAGAAGTCCGTCAAACCGCGCGCTTACCTTGCTTCCATGCCCTTTTCCGCCCGCCGTGGGACGCGCCCTGGCCTCTCACTGGGACTTCACCCCGCCGCCAGCCCCCTTGCCTATGCTGTCCACGTAATCCACAGCGTGCTGGACTGCGGCTTGCACCCCCTGTGGCGCGGTGTTAGCCTCACCCCGGAGGTTTCTGAGTGAAACGACGTACCCTCGGCCTGCTCCTCGCGGCAGCCACCCTGATGAGCGCGGCCGCGCAGACGCAACCGACGGCTCCGGCCACCCCGGCCACCGCTCAGCCTGCGGCCCCCACCACGCCCGGCACGACCGCTCCGGCCGCCACTCCCGCTGCCCCGACCCGTCCGGCCGCCAACTATGTGGCGCTGGGGGTCTTCTACTACGAGCAGGGCAAGTTCGACGAGGCCTACGTGGCATTCCGCGCCGCGACGGAAATCGACCCCAAGAACACCGAGGCGCTGCTTGGCCTGGGGCGCGCGCAGGTCAAGCTGCGGCTGTACGGCCCGGCCATCGAGACGTTGCGGCGCCTGACCCTGCTCGACCCGAGCAATGTCAGCGGGTACATCGCGCTGGCGCAGGCGTACCAGCAGCAGTACGTGGGGTCGAGCGACCGGGCGGCCGTGGCGGGCAACCTCGCGGCCGCCCAGAAGGTGCTCACCGACGCCGAGACGGTCGCGCAGGCCCAGACGGGGGACGGCAAGAACCTCAGCCTCAGCAAGATCTGGAACGAGCGCGGCTACGTCTACAAGCTCCAGGGCGACGCGGGCCGGGCCATCGACGCCTTCAAGCAGGCCTCGACCCTCAACCCCGACAACGACGTGATCCTCTTTAACCTGGGGGACATGTACTACGCGACCGGTAACCTGATGGCCGCGCTGAACAGCCTTCAACAGGCGGTGATCGCCGACCCGCGCGACGCCTACAACCGCGCGTACTATGCCAAGCTGCTCGCCCTGAGCGGCAACGTCGCTGCCGCCAAGCCGGAGGCCGCCCAGGCCGCCCGCTTGGCCCCCACGAACGCCTACGCGGTCGGCCAGTACGGGGTGGTGAGCTACCTCAGCCGTGACGCCGCCACCGCCCGCGCCCAGCTCACCCAGGCGATCAAGCTCGACCCGCTGCGGTACCCCGAGTTCTACTACTACCTGGGCCGCCTGGACTTGGACGCCGGGAACCTTCAGTCCGCCCGGGAGAACCTGACGCGCGCCGCCGCCCTGGGCAGCACGACCGCCGAGTACGCCTACTACCTGGGCCTGAGCTACGAGCGCGGGGTGGGCGTCGTCGCCCCCGACCGCCTCAAGGCCCGCGAGAACTACGAGCGGGCGCTCAAGCTCAGCCCGAACTACGCGCTCGCCCGCGAGGGCCTGTCGCGCGTGCGCTGACCCTTTCACGCTTTCCGGCGGCTTCCTCCTGAACTGGAGGGAGCCGTTTTGTTCGCCCTGCCCGCCTGAATGTTCCCTAAAGCTCGGCAGTTCGTCTGTGGCTCGCCGGGCGCGAGTAAGATGAGCGCCGATGCTGCTCTCATCCAGGGGGATGAGGAACGCGGCCCGAAAGGAGCATTCCATGGCGTACCAGTTGCCGAACCTGCCCTACCCGGAAGACGCGCTTGAGCCCCACATTGACGCGCGCACCATGAACATCCACCGCACCAAGCACCACCAGACCTACGTGGACAACGCGAACAAGGCGCTGGAGGGCACGGAGTTCGCGGATATGCCCGTCGAGCAGCTTATCCAGCAGCTCGATCAAGTCCCGAGCGACAAGAACACCGTTCTTCGGAACAACGCGGGCGGCCACGCCAATCACAGCCTCTTCTGGACGGTCATGACGCCGAACGGCCAGGGCCAGCCCACCGGCGAACTTGCCCAGGCCATTGACCAGGCGTTCGGTTCCTTCGACGCCTTCAAGCAGAAGTTCGAGGACGCGGCCAAGACGCGCTTCGGCTCGGGCTGGGCGTGGCTCGTGGTGCAGCCCGGGGGGCAACTCGCCGTCGTCTCCACCGCCAACCAGGACAACCCGCTGATGGGCGAGGCGATTGCGGGCGCGAGCGGCACGCCGATTCTGGGCGTGGACGTGTGGGAGCACGCCTACTACCTGAACTACCAGAACCGCCGTCCCGACTACCTGGCGGCCTTCTGGAACGTGGTCAACTGGGACGAGGTGGCCCGGCGCTACCAGCAGGCGCGGGCGCAGTAAGGACAACCAAGGAGAGCGCCCCCAGCCGGACATGCTGGGGGCGCTCTTTGTTGGAAGTTAAACGACAGCCCGACGTGCGGCCCTTGCCCGCAGGATGGGCGGCAGGATGAGCGCGAGCGCCACGACAATCAGAATAAAGGCCGTGAGCGGCTGCCGGGCGAAGATGCCGAAGTCGCCGTTGCTCTGCTGGAGGGCGGTGCGGAACTGCGACTCCGCCGTGGGCCCCAGGATCACGCCGATGATCGCGGGCGTCACCGGAAAGTCGAAGCGGCGCATCCCGTACCCGATCACGCCGAAGAGGGCCAGGAGGAACAGATCGAACACGCTGTTGTTCAGCGAGTACACACCGACCGTCGAGAACACCAGGATTCCGGCGTACAGGAAGGGGCGTGGGATGAGCAGCAGCCGTGCCCAGACCGGCGCGAGCGGCAGGTTCAGCGCGAGCAGCATCACGTTCCCGATGTACAGCGAGGCGATCAGGCCCCACACGAGATCGGCGTTCGTCACGAAGAGCAGCGGCCCGGGTTGCAGCCCGTACTGCTGGAAGGCGGCGAGCAGGATCGCGGCGGTCGCACTCGTCGGCAGGCCCAGGGTGAGGAGGGGCACCAGGACTCCGGCGGCCGAGGCGTTGTTCGCCGCCTCCGGCCCGGCCACGCCCTCGATGGCGCCCTTGCCGAACTCCTCGGGGTGCTTCGTCAGCCGCTTTTCCAGGGTGTAGCTCAGGAAGGTGGGGATCTCGGCGCCGCCCGCCGGGATCGCGCCGAAGGGAAAGCCCAGCACCGTGCCGCGCAGCCAGGGCTTCCAACTGCGGCGCCAGTCCTCGCGGTTCATGTGGGCGTTGCCCTCCAGCTTGATGACGCTGGCCTTGTCCTTCCGCAGGCGGCTGGCGACGTAAAGCGTTTCCCCGACCGCGAACAGGCCGATCACGACCGTGATGAAGTCAATGCCGTCGAGCAGTTCCGGGCGGCCCAGCGTGAACCTCGCCTGCCCGCTCTGGAGGTCGGTGCCGACCAGACCGACCGCGAGGCCCAGGAACAGGCTGATCAGGCCACGCAGCGGGCTGCCACCGAACGTCGCGCTGATGGTCACGAACGCGAGCATGATGAGGGCGAACTTGGCGCTGGGAGGAATCTGCACCGCGATGTCCGCGATGGCGGGCGCGGCAAAGGTCAGCAGCGCCGTGCCGATGGTCCCCGCCACGAAGGACCCGATGGCGGCGGTGGCGAGCGCGGCGGCGGCGCGGCCCCGGCGGGCCATCTTGTTGCCCTCCAGCGCGGTGATGATGCTGCTCGACTCGCCCGGTGTGTTCAGCAGGATACTGGTCGTCGAGCCGCCGAACATCCCGCCGTAGTAGATGCCCGCGAACATGATAAAGGCGCTCACCGGGGGCAGCTTGGCCGTGACGGGCAGCAGCAGCGCGACCGTCAGGGCCGGGCCGATGCCGGGCAGCACGCCGACGAGGGTACCCAGCGTGACGCCGATCAGCGCCCACAGCAGGTTGATGGGGGTCAGGGCCGTCTCGAAGCCCGCGAAGAGGGCGGAAAGAGCTTCCATTACACGATCCCCCTCAACACTCCGGGCGGCAGGTTCAGGCCCAGACCGCGGGTGAAGACCTCGTACGTGACGAGCGCCACGAGGAGCGACACCACGAGCATCAGGAGCCAGCGGCGCTCGCCGAACGCCAGGGCCACGGAGAAGTACATGATCGCCGTGCCGATCACGAAGCCCAGGGTGGGCAGCAGCACCGTGCCCAGCAGGAAGCCGCCCAGGACGATTCCGGCGGCCCCCAGGTGGACGGGCGCGTTTGGGTCGGTATCTTCCTCGGCGGCGGGTTCGGCCCGGTCGCCACGCAGGGCGTTCACGGTGAGCAGCACGCCCAGGGCCGTCAGGCCGACGCTCACGATGAGCGGAAAGACGCGCGGGCCGACGACCGCGTTGATGCCGAAGGGAATCTGGTAGGTGCCCAGCAGCAGCAGCAGGCCCAGCACCGTCACCCCCAGGGCGACGAGCAGGTCGGGCACGCTGACGCCGCGCCTGCCCGTGGGCGAGGCCAGGGGCGCGTCAGGGTGGGCGGAGGGCGGAACGTCGTGCATGAAAGACCTCCTCTGGGGGTGTGGACGCCCCCTATTCTGGCGCCCGGAAGCGGGCAAAAGGAGGCGGGGCGGGTGACCTGCTCCCCGCCCCGCCGGGTGCCCCCGCCAGGTTTACTTCACCAGGCCGATGTTTTGCAGAATCTTGCGCGCGCGGCTCTGTTCCAGCTTCAGGAACACGTCGAACTTGCTGCCGCTGAGGTACAGATCGGTCCACTTGCGGGTGTTCAGCGTGTCCTTCCACTCCTTGCTGGCGTGCATCTTGTCGAGCGCGGCGACCAGGGCGGCTTTTTCCGCAGCGCTGATGCCGGGAGGGGCCACGATCCCGCGCCAGTTGGCGAGGTCCACGTTGTAGCCCTGCTCCTTGAAGGTCGGCACCGGAATCCCGGGCTGCCGCTTGGGCGCGCTGATCCCGATGGCTCGTAATTTACCGGCCTTGATCTGCGCCTCGAACTCACCGTACCCGGCCACACCCGCCGCAACCTGGTTACCCAGCACCGCCGCCAGCGTCTCACCGCCGCCGCTGAAGGGCACGTAGTTCATCCGCTTGGGGTCCACGCCCGCCGCCTCCGCGAGCAGGCCGACGAGCATGTGGTCGGTGCCGCCCGCGCTGCCGCCCGCGAACGCCACCCCGCCCGGGTTGGCCTTCCACGCGGCAGCCAGGTCCTTCATCGTCTTGTAGGGACTCCCGGCGGGCACGACCACGACCTCGTACTCGCCGGTCAGGCGGGCGATGGGCGTGACGCGCGAGAGGTCCACCTTGCTGGAGTTGGTCTGGATGGCGCCCACCATCACCAGGCCCATCGTCATGAGCAGGTTGCCCTCGCCCTTGGCGTTGTAGAGCTGCGCGAGACCGATGGTGCCGCCCGCGCCAGGCACGTTGAACACCTGCACGGGCTTGACGATGTTCTCGTTTTGCAGCACGGTCTGGAGCGCGCGGCTGGTCTGGTCCCAGCCGCCGCCGGGGCTGGCGGGCGCCATGATCCGCAGGTTATTCAGACCCTGCGCGGCGGCGAGGGGCGTGAGGAGGGTCAGCAGGGCCAGGGACAGCACGTTCTTCATGGGGCCTCCGGGGGTGCGGGCCGGGCGTCCGGCCGGGTGGGTTGGGAGATCAGAACTTCCCCAGGCTACTTCCCACTCGGCCCGGTTGCAAGAAATTTCTCCGTCTGTGACGTACTTTTTCTTGAGCATTATTTACAAGCGTGAACGCAACGCACGCAACGGCGGGTCGAGCCGGAGTCCTCCTACAATGGGACGAAGCTCATGTCCCCCTCCTCACACCTGCGGGGCCGGTCGCGGCCGGGGTTGCAGGGCCGCCTGGTGCGCCTGCACCTGCTCGTGCTGTGCGCGATGACGCTGGTACTTGCTGGCGTGCAGACCGCCACACTGTACGGGGAGGCGCGCGAGCGGCTGGGCGAGCGCGCAATCACCACGAGCCGCCTGGTGGCGCGGCTGCCATCGGTGATGGAGGGGGCGTCGGCGGGCTTGCCCAATCCGGCCCTGAACGCGCAGATCAACGCCCTGCGGGACGAGGCAGAGGCCGACTTCATCGTGGTGGGGAACCGCGGGGGCATCCGGCTGACCCACCCCGTTCCCGAGCGGCTGGGGCAGCCGATGGAGGGCGGCGACAACGTGGGGCCGCTGGCCGGGCGCGAGGTCGTGAGCGTGGCGCGCGGCAGCCTGGGACTGAGTGTGCGGGGCAAGGTGCCGGTGTGGCAGTCCGGCCGGGTGGTCGGGGTGGTCAGCACCGGTTACCTGATGCCGCAGGCCTGGCATCTGGTGACGCAGGCGCTGCTGAACCTGGTGCCCTGGTTCCTGCTGGCGCTGGGGCTGGGCACGGTCGGCGCCGTCTGGGCTGCTCGGCGATTGCGGGCCGAAATTCTGAACCTGGAACCCGAGCAGATCACGGCGCTCGTGGGCCAGCACCGGGCGGTTCTCGCGGCGCTGCGTGAGGGGGTGATCGCGGTGGATCGGCATGGCCTGGTGACCCTCGCCAGCGACCGCGCCGCCGAGGCGCTGCCCGCCGCCCGGGTTCCCTTCCTCCTGGCCCCCGCGTGGCCGGAACTCGCGGGGCACCTGGCCGTCACCGGGGTTACCCGGCAGCAGAACGTGGAACTCACCCTGCGTGACCAGCCGGTTCTGGTGAACGTCGAGCCGCTGGAGGGCGGGGGCTTCGTCGCCTCCTTCCGTGACAGGGCGGAGGCGCTGGCCCTGGCCGATGAACTCACCCACGCCCGCGGCTTCGTGGACGTGCTGCGCGCCCAGACGCACGAGTACCAGAACCGGTTGCACGTCCTCTCCGGCCTGCTGCAACTGGACCGCCCCCAGGAGGCGCTGCGGGTCCTGAACGCCGAGATCGAGCAGGGGGCGCAGTTCCGCCAGCTCCTGCGCGACGTGCAGGTGCCGCGGCTGGTCGCCCTGCTCGCGGGCAAGCGGGAGAGAGCCCAGGAACTCGGCATCGACTTTCAGGTCGCGCCGGAAAGCTGCCTCTCCGCGGCCTGGGAACGGCACGCGGACACCCTGGTCACCGCCGTGGGCAACCTCACCGAGAACGCCTTCGAGGCGCTGGCAGGCCAGCCCGGCACCGTCACCGTCCTGATCGGCGAGGACCCCGAGGGGGCGCAGATCGAGGTGGAGGATTCTGGCCCCGGCGTGCCTCCCGGAGTCGCCGCCCGGCTCTTCACGCGCGGGGCGAGCAGCAAGGGCGAGGGGCGGGGGTACGGCCTCGCGGGAGTCCATGCCCGGGTGCTGGCCCTGGGCGGCGAGATCCGGTACGCGCGCCGGGGCAGCCACACAGTCTTTCAGGTGAACCTGCCCCCACCCGCCCTGTCCCCCCTGCTGGAGCGCGCATGACCCGCGTGCGCGTGCTGCTCGTGGAGGACGACCTGCGGGTGGCCCGGGTGAACCGCGACCTGCTGGAGCGTGACCCGGACGTGCATGTGGTGGGCAGCGCCGCCACGCTGGCGCAGGCGGACGCGCTCGCGCAGGCCCTCGTGCCCGACCTGATCCTGCTCGACGTGCATCTGCCCGACGGGAGCGGGCTGGGGC
Source organism: Deinococcus apachensis DSM 19763 (assembly GCF_000381345.1). NCBI lineage: Bacteria > Thermotogati > Deinococcota > Deinococci > Deinococcales > Deinococcaceae > Deinococcus > Deinococcus apachensis. The sequence goes on from NZ_KB906415.1 coordinate 67,959, forward strand.
TGCTGCGGCACTGGCGGGCGCAGGGCCGCACGACCGACGTGGCGCTGATCACCGCCGCCGACGATGAGGCGAGCGTGCGGACGGCGCTGGCGCAGGGCGCCTTCGACTACCTCATCAAGCCGTTCACGGGAGCGCGGCTGGCTGAGGTGATCGCCCGGCACCGGGCCCGCCGTACTCCACGTGGCACCCTCGACCAGTCCCACCTCGACCGCCTGCTGGGCGTGAGCGGGAACACGCCCGAGCCTCTGCCGCGCGGCATTGACCCGCACACGCTGGAACGAGTCGCAGCCGTGCTGGAGGGGGCTGGGAGCGCCCTGAGTGCTGAGGAGGTCGGGGACCGCGCGCACCTGTCGCGGGTGACAGCCTGGCGCTATCTGGAACACCTTGTCCGGGTGGGGCGCGCCAGCCTGGATCACCAGTATGGCCTCGCTGGGCGGCCCGCCAAGCTGTACCGGGCACGGGGTTTAACGGAAGGGGAGATGGTTTAGCCCTTCTCCAGCTCGATCCGGGTTTGGTGGGTCAGGTCCTGCTCGCTGGCTGGGCGTTCCCGCTTGGAGAGCGGTTGGGCTGCGCATAGGGCGGTTGTTGCGGATGAGGGCAGGGGGGAGCAGCGCTGCGCTAGGCAAGGGGCTCGCCTACCTCGCCGGTGGACGCCTTTCTCAACGCGCAAGGTTTGATCTTGCTGTACTCCCCGTCGCTCGCCCACGGTCTCACTGCGCGAGCAAGGCGGGGTGAAGGCCGTGCGAGGGCAAGCTGCATGCGGGAGTCGGCCGTCTACAGGAGACGGTTTTCAAAAGCTTTAGCGCTTTTCCTCCTCCCCCTTTTGGGGAGGCTGGGTGGGGAGTAACAAGTGCAGCTCGTCCTCTATGGAACGGCAGAAGCTTCTCCCGCCCCGCTTCTCATTGCGCATCAAGTCTTTGTGGGGAGGCTGGGACTCGCGAAGCTACTTGCAAAGGGGGTGACGAGCACCGCTCATCCCTCTACCAGACGATGAACCTGCTCCTATGGCCTGCCATGCGGTAAAGGCGTTTGCGGGAGAGCTTGCCCCTCCTGCGTGGGCGAACCGACAGTCCTGATCCTCAAGAACGGGTGAACATGCCGGGGTGCCGCCGGGACGCCCGTCTACGTGCCCCGCTGGTACGGTGACCTCGTAAACATTCTTCGTCTCCTTCCGCCCGCTCCCGCGTGCTGCGGACTCTGGGTTGGCCGGTACGGCTCCTCCTGCACTGCTCGACGAGCCGCCAGCACCTCGGTTTTCCTTCTTCCTCTGCTCCTCGAGTCGGCCAGGTTTCCCAGTTCCTGCAAAACGGTTCAACTGAAATCCCTGTGAGGTCGTCATGGGTCCCGATGTTCTTGACCTGTCCCGCTTTCAGTTCGCCTCGACCAGCATCTTCCACTTCTTCTTCGTGTCGCTGACCGTGGGGCTGGCCTTTCTGATCGCGGTGATGGAAACCATCGCGTTCGTGCGGAAAGACCGCGCGCACATCTATGGCAACATGACGAACTTCTTCGGGCACCTGTTCCTGATCAACTTCGCCGTGGGCGTGGTGACGGGCATTGTGCAGGAGTTTCAGTTCGGCATGAACTGGAGCCAGTATTCCAAGTTCGTGGGCAACATCTTCGGCGTGCCACTCGCGCTGGAGGTGTTGATGGCCTTTTTCCTGGAGAGCACCTTTATCGCCCTGTGGTGGTTCGGGAAGGACCGCTTGCGGCCTGCTCTCCGGCTCGCCAGCATCTGGCTCGTCGCCATCGGCACCCAGATCAGCGCCTTCTGGATCGTGCTGGCGAACGGCTGGATGCACCACCCCGTCGGGTACGAGGTCGTGGGCGATCAGGCGTTCCTGACGAGCTTTTCGCAGGTCGTCTTCAACTACAAGGCGTGGCTGTACTTTCTCCATGTGCAGGGCTCGGCGTGGTCGGTGGCGGCCTTTCTGGTGCTGGGGATCAGCGCGTACCACCTGTTGAGGAAGCAGGACGTGGAGGTGTTCTCGCGTTCGCTGCGGATCGGCCTGGTGTTCGCCGTCATCGGGTCTGTCTTCTCCGCCACCAGTGGGCACCGGGCCGCGCAGGTCGCGCGTTACGACCAGCCCATGAAGTTCGCCGCGATGGAGGCGCAGTGGGAGACCTCGACCTCGCCCGCCCCGTGGTCGGCGGTCGCCATTATCAACGAGAAGGAGCAGCGGAACACCTTCAACGTGGAGATCCCGTACCTGGGCTCGCTGCTCGCCTACAACCGCCTGACCGGCAATTACGAGGGCCTGATCCCCCTCCAGGAGCGGTACGAGCGCGAACTCGGCCCTGGCAACTACATCCCGCCCGTCACCTGGGTGTACTGGAACTTCCGCATCATGGTCGGGATCGGGATGCTGATGCTGCTCGCCGCGTTCGGGGGCGCGTTCCTGTGGTGGCGCAGGCGCGACCGGTTGAACGACACCCGCTGGTATCTGCGCGCCCTGCTCTTCACCATCCCGCTGCCCTGGATCGCCAACTTCTGCGGCTGGATCACCACCGAGATGGGCCGCCAGCCCTTCATGGTGTACGGCCTGCTCACGACCGTCGAGGGGGTGAGCGCCAACTCCTACGGCGAGGTTCTGGTCGGGCTGATCGGGCTGTGGATCGTCTACCTCGCCCTGATCGGCCTGGACATCTACCTGCTGGCCGTGACCGCCCGCGCGGGCATCCACCACAAGCCCGAGGCGCAGATGTCGGCGGCCCCCGCCCCCAATTACGCGGGAGAGGGTTTCCAGGGCTACGAGCGGAGGAACTGAGATGAGGGGTTAGCGATCAGCAGTCAGAAAGGACATCTTTCCCTTCTCTTTCTGATGGCTGACCGCTGACGGCCACCCTCTCCCCACCCGAGGAGGTTGAACCACCCTATGGACCTCGTGACCCTCTGGTTCTGGCTGATCGCGCTGACCTTCACCCTGTACTTCTTCCTGGAGGGCTTCGACTTCGGGGTGGACATCCTGCGGCCCTTCCTGGCGAAAAACGAGGCGGAGGAACGGGCGCTGGTGGGCACCATCGGCCCCTTCTGGGACGGCAACGAGGTCTGGGCCATCGCGGCGGCGGGGGTGATGTTCTCCACCTTCCCAGTGTGGTACGGGACCCTGTTCTCCGGCCTGTACCCGGTCTTTGTCATCATCCTGCTCTCGCTGCTGATGCGTGGCGTGTCCTTCGAGTACCGCAACCAGGTGGACCAGCAACGGTGGCGCTCCTTCTGGGACTGGATGTCGTTCCTGGGCAGCCTGGTCCCCTCGTTCTTCTGGGGCCTCACGATGGCGAAGCTGATCGAGGGTCTGCCCATCAATGCGGATGAGCGGGTGCTGGGCGGCTTCGCCGAGGTCTTCACCCCCTTCTCGGTCGTGGGCGGCCTGGCGACGACGCTGCTGTTCATGTTGCACGGGGCTAACTTCCTGCTCCTGCGGCTGCACAAGGACACGGAGCTGTATAACCGTGCCCGCGCCGCCGCCCTCTTCTGGGGCGCGCTCGCCACGGTCGCCATCCTCGCCTTCGTGTTCATGGGCTACGTGACCGAGGGGCTGTTCAACTCCTTCGGCGTGGTGCCGTGGCTCTTCCCGGTCGCCGCCGCGCTCACTCTGGGAAGCATCTGGTACGGGCTGACGAGGCGCCGGGACGTGCTCGCCTTCCTGATGAGCAGCCTGACCATCGTGTTTTCCACCGTCACGATCTTTATCGCGCTGTACACCCGTCAGGTCGTGCTGCCCTCGACCCTCAACCCCGAGTACAGCCTGGGGCTGCGGGAGAGTGCCAGCCAGCCCTACACCCTGGTGCTGATGACCTGGGTGGGCGCCATCTTCCTGCCGCTGATCATCGGATATCAGGTCTGGAACTACTACATCTTCCGCGAGCGCGTCCGGCCCGACGAGGGCGGCCTGAACAAGGGGTACGACTGAGCGTGCGGCCCCTGAGGCGGCTCCCCGGCGTGCGGCCCCTCGCGCTCACCTGCGCCGGGTTGGCTCTGGTCGCCTTCGTTCTCGTGCTGGCGCAATGGTCCCTCGTGGCCCGGATCGTCAATGGAATTTTTCTGGGAAGGCAGGCCCCCGCCGCCCTGACCTCCGCCTTCGTGGGACTGGCCCTCGTGTGGCTCGCCCGCTCGGCCCTCGTCGGTGTTCGAGATGTACTCGCGGCCCGCGCCGCCGCCCGCGTCAAGAAGGAGGTGCGCGGCAGGCTCCTCACCCACCTCCTGAACCTCGGCCCCCTCTATGCGGCCGGGCAGCGGGCGGGCGAACTGACGGAACTCGTGGTGGAGGGCGTGGAGCGGCTGGAGGGCTTTGTCGGGCGCTTCGTGCCGGGGTTGGTGTTCGCCACTGTCCTGCCGTCCCTCCTCGCGCTGACGGTGCTGTTCCTCGACCCCCTGAGCGGGCTGATCCTGCTCTTCACCGGGCCGGTCATCGTGGTGCTGCTGTGGCTGGTGGGGACGATGGCCGACCACGCGGCGAAGGCGCAGTGGCTCACGCTGGGCCGCCTGAGCGCGAGTTTCGTGGACACCCTGCGTGGGTTGTCCACGCTGGTGGTCTTCGGGCGCGACCGCGAACGGCTGGCGGCGCTACGCGAGGCGGACGGGGCGTATCGCCGGGTGACTCTGGGCGTGCTGCGAACGGCCTTTCTCTCCGGCTTCGTGCTCGAGTTTGGCGCGACGCTCAGCACGGCTCTCGTGGCCGTGACAGTCGGTGTCCGCCTGTTCGAGGGGGACTTGCCGTTCGAGCGGGCGTTTCTCGTGCTGCTGCTGGCTCCTGAGTTCTTCGCCCCATTGCGCGCCCTCGGCGCCGATCACCACGCTAGCCTGGAGGCGCGGGCCGCGGGGGAGCGGATGTTTGCGGTTCTGGATGAGGAGGCGCCGGGGCAGGGCACCCTGCCTGTTCCCGAGGGGCCGCTGCGGGTCGAGTTCCGGGACGTGACCCTGCGGTACGGGGAGCGGACGGCCCTCCAGGGCGTGAGCTTCACCCTGCCGCCCGGCTCACGCACCCTGCTCGTGGGGGAAAGCGGGGCGGGCAAGACGAGCGTGGCCGGGCTGCTGCTCGGGTTTGCCGTTCCTGCAAAGGGCGAGGTGCGGGTGAACGGTGTGTCTCTGGCTGATCTCGACCCAGCGGCTTGGCGGGAGCGAATGGCCTACGTGCCTGAGCGGCCTTATCTTTTCCCCGGCACCGTGCGCGAGAACATTCGGCTGGGCAGACCGGACGCGACGGACGAAGAGATTATGGAGGCAGCCCGGTCAGCGGACGCCCACACCTTCATCGCCGGGCTTTCCCGCGGCTACGACACGGAGGTGGGGGCGGAGGGCGCGCGATTGAGTGGCGGCGAACGCCTGCGCCTGGCCCTCGCCCGGGCCTTCCTGCGGGACGCGGAAGTGCTGATCCTCGACGAGCCGACCTCGCAACTCGACGCGGGGAGCGAGGATCAGGTCAGGGGTGCGCTCCAACGTCTCGGAGCGGGCCGCACCGTCCTCACCATCTCGCACCGGACGGCGCTGCACGGGGGGCACGACCAAGTCATCGAGTTGGGGGGCGGGCGAGTCCGCGAACTCGTGGAGGAGCAGACGTGAGCGGGCTGTGGCGCTTCGTGCGGGGAGGGGGACGGGCGCGGATGTTCGGCTCGGTACTGCTGGGGGCCGGGACGGTTCTCGCCTCGGTGGGGCTGCTCGCCATGTCGGGGGCGCTGATTTCGGGGGCGGCACTCAAGCCCGAGTCCCTGCTCGTGCTGCTGCCGCTGATCACTTCCGTGCGGCTCTTCGGCATCTCGCGGGCCGCGCTGCGCTACGGCGAACGCCTGGTCTCGCACGACCTCACCTTCCGGCTGCTCGGGCGGGTGCGGGGAGAGGCGGTGGCGCACTTGGCCCGCGTGGCGCCCGCCGCACTGGTTGGCGCCCGGGGCGGCGACCTCCTCGCGCGGGTCCGCTCGGACGTGGACGAGTTGCAGGGCGTGTACCTGCGCCTCTTCGCCCCCACGCTGGTGGCCGCCCTCGTCGCCCTCGTGACGGTGACGCTCGTCTGGCTTGTGGACCCCCGGCTCGCGCTCGTGACCCTGGGGCTGTTCGGGCTGGCGGGAGTCCTGCTTCCTGCCCTCGCCGTCCGCGCTGCCGCTCCGGCTGGCCGTGCCCAGAACACTGCCCGTGCTGAACTTGGGGCCGCCACCCTCGAAGCCCTCCACGGCCTGCCCGATCTCCTGACCGGTGGGGGGCGTCCGGCGGGGGAGCGGCACTTCGCGGGCCTGCTCGCCACGCTGGAGGGGGCGGAAACGCGGCGGGCACGGGTGACCGGCACGGCGAACGCGGCGCGGGACGCCCTGGGAGGCTGCGGCCTCATCGCGGCCCTCCTCCTCGTGGGGCAGGGGGTGGCGCGGGGGGAAACGAGCGGCTCCCTCCTCGCCGCGAGCGCCCTGGGCCTGCTGGCGAGCTTTGAAGGGGTCGGGAACCTGGGAAGTGCCTGGGCGACTTACGGTGCCCTGCGCGCTGCTGCCGCGCGGGTGGAGGGGTTGCGTGCCCTGCGGCCGGTCGTTCAGGACCCGGAGGAGCCAGCCGAACTCCCCACCGACTCCACCCTGCGTTTCGAGGATGTGGGTTTTGGTTACCCTGCTTCGGAGACGGACGTGCTGCGGGACGTGAGTCTCACCGTCCGCCCGGGGGAACGGGTCGCCGTGGTCGGGCCGTCCGGCGCCGGGAAAAGCACTCTGCTCGGCCTCGCGCTGCGCTTCTGGGACCCGGTGGCGGGGCGGGTCACGCTCGGAGGGGTGGACCTGCGCGACCTGAGCCTCGCCGACGCACGTTCCCGCTTCGCCTGGGCGCCGCAGCAGGCGGAGGTGTTTGACGGCACCCTGCGCGAGAACCTGCGTCTGGCGGCGGACGCGACGGACGACGACCTCCTGGCCCTGCTCGGCGATCTGGGGTTGGGCGGGCTGCTCACGCGGCTGCCGGGCGGGCTTTCCAGCTGGGTAGGCGAATATGGGGCGCAGCTCTCGGCGGGCGAGCGGGCGCGGCTCTCGGTGGCCCGGGCCCTGCTGCGTCCCGCGCCCGTCCTGCTGCTGGACGAGCCGACCGCGCACCTCGACCCGGCCAACGCCCACCGTCTCCTGCGGGCGGTGGAGGAACGCACCCGGGACCGCGCCGCCCTCCTCGTCACCCACCAGCCCGAACGGCTGGGGCCGGAGTGGCGCGTGGTGAGGGTGGAGGGTCGGGGTGAGGTAACCCCCCAGCCCCGTTCTAGAAACCGTAGACAAGAAAACTTGTCGCCCTGAACAAAGTGAAGGGTCCCCGAACGGCGCTGTGGGGGACGTGCCCCGCCCGCGACTTCCGTCACGTCCCCTCCCCGCCGCCCGGCCTACACTGGCTCCCGGATGCGCGCCTCCCTTCCCCCCGCCCTGCTCGCCGCGACCCTTCTGCTGGGGGCTTGCGCGCCCATCACCGTGAGGCCCGCCCGGACCCCAGCGCTGAACTTCTCCGGCCCGGCCCCCGACGTGGTGATCTTCGCCGTGTCGGGCCGCTGCGGAACGGGGTGCCTCGCTCCCCGCGACAACTGGGACTACCTGACGGCGCGCGGCACGGTGGACGTGGTCGCGGGCGCCCTCGCGGCGGCGGGCTACCGGGTGGAGGTGGCGGGCTACGCCTCCAGCGCGCAGGAGAGTTACGTCTCCCACCTTACCCGGACGGTGCAGCACGGCTACCCGGCGCTGACGGCGGCCTACGCCCGGTTGGGGACCGCCTGGGGGGGACGGCGGCCCCGGGTGGTGCTGCTGGGGCACTCGCAGGGGGTGGCGTGGCTGCACCACCTCGCCCGGGCGTACCCCGAGCAGCCCGTCGCGCTCCAAATCGACCTCGACGGTATTTGCGCGAGCTGGTCCACGGATCACGGGGCGGTGATCCGGGCGCTGCGGCCCGACCCGGTGCGGCCCTCACCCGCCGAGGCCTGCAACCTCTTCCGGGTGGGTTCGCGCTCGCTGCGCGGCAAGGACATCGTGTGGCCGAATGTCGGGCGCAACCTGGAGGTGCAGAGCAAGCGCCTGCCCGCCCGCGCCGGGGAGAGCGGCGGTCTCACCTTCAACTACCTCTTCGAGGTCACGCCGAACGTGCGGCTGGACGGCAGCCTGACCGGGATCGAGCGCTACGTCTCGCCCCGCGAGGACCACAGCGCCGTGTCCTACCCCAACAGCGACGCCCTGCGCTGGGTGGTCTCCCGCATGGTCCCCATCGTGCAGGAGTGGCGGCGCGAGGACGCGGCCCGGGCGGGGGAGGGCTGACCCGGTTCACGCCCCGGCCGTCAGGGACGCCAGCCAAGCCGCCGCGTTCTCCGGCCCCTCCAGCCTGGCCCCGCGCCCCGGCGGAAACCACGCGAGCAGCGCGAGTAGGTCGCCGCCCTGGTGTTCCTCCAGGTTCCCGAACACCACCTTGTGGTCCCCGTCCGCGAGGTGCAGCAGGGCCGAGGGGGTCCCCGACAGCCGCGTCCCCACGGCGAGCGGCTTGCCCAGCCAGACGGCATCCACCTCCGCGCTGTCGGCGGGGTTGAGGAGGCCGGGCAGGCAGCCGTAGTTCACCGGGGCGAGCCAGGGCTCAGTGCGGTACGGCACGACCTCCCCGTCCCGCCAGACAAAGCGCTCCAGGGTGCCGCGCGCCCACTCCACCACGCCCTCAGTTTCCAAAGGGCCCGTCACGGCAGGATCTCGTACAGCTCGACCTGCCGCAGCACCGTGCCGCCGAAGGAGATCACCGCCCGGTACGCGCCGGGGTTGGGGGCCTCCAGCCGGAAGGTCGCGTCCCGCTGGGCAACGTCCAGATACACGCTGTCGTGCCCGAGTTCCTGCGCCCCGTCGAACCACGCCACGCTTAGGTAGCCGGGGTCGAAGCGGCCCTCCACCCGCGCCTGGAGCAGCAGGTTGGCCCCCTCGCGCTTCAGGGTGGCCGTGGTGACTCGTGCGGGCAGCGTCACCTCCACCGGCCTGGGTACCAGGGGGAAGTAGGCGTAGCGGCAGGCGGTCAGGGTGGGCGCGAGCAGGCACGTCAGCAGCAGCAGGCGGGCGGGGGAGGAAGCGAGGGAACGCATGGCGGCATTCTAGGAAGGGTGCGTGAGGAGGGCCGTGGGATGGGACCGTGAGCCATGGGCAAGGGCCTCTGACGGAAGCGGTTGCCTCTGCGTGTGGGCTCCAGGCCCAGCGCCCCTACACTCCCGTCGCCACGATGGCCCCCAGCAGCGCGACCGGGGCCGTCTCCGCCCGCAGGATGCGGGGGCCGAGGGTCACGGCGACGGCCCCCCTCCCGACCAGCTCCGCCACCTCGGCGTCCGCGAGGCCACCCTCGGGGCCGGTCAGGATGGTCACTGGAGCATCCCAGGTCAGGCGGTCGGTGAGGCGGCCGGTGCTGCCCGGCTGCGCGACGAAAAGGTGGCCCCCCCAGGTCAGCCCAGTTAGGGAAACGGGGGCCAGGACCTCCGGCGTGACCGCGCGGCGCGACTGCTTGCTGGCCTCCTCAGCGATGCGGCGTAGCCTTTGCAGCTTCTGCACCCCGATCTCGCGGGCATCGGCGTGCCGGGTGACGAGGAGTTGAATCTGGGCCGCCCCCAGCTCCGTCGCCGCCCGCACCACGTCCGCCAGCTTGTCGCCCTTGAGGAGCGCCACCGCCAGCGTGACGGGTTGGGGCATCTCGGCGGCTCCAGTGAGACGCTCGCCCAGGGTCAGCACCGCCCGCAGGTCGTCCAGCAGGGCCACCGTCGCCCCCGCCTCCTCCCCCCGACCGTCAAAGACGCGCACCTCGTCGCCCTCCCGCAGCCGCAGGACGTGGAGGTGCCGCGCCTCGCGGGGGCCGAGGGACATCTCCGGAGCCAGGGCGTCCACCCGGACGCGGTGGGGAGCCATCAGCCCAGCGGCGCGCGGGCCGTCACGAGCGCCCACTCGCCCTCCAGCGTCTCCTGGGCGTCCGTGAAGCCCTCGCGCTCCAGGGCGGCGCGCACGAGCGGCAGTTTGGAGGTCAGGATGCCCGTCAGGATGACCGGCCCGCCCGGCACCACGGCCGTGGCGTACTCGCCCGCGAGCAGGTCGTGCAGTTCCGCGTACAGGTTCGCCACGACCACGTCGTAGGCGTCCACCCCTTCCTCGGGAAAGGTGACCGGGTCCTCGCCCAGCGTCCCCTCCTCGAAGCGCACGCGCCCTGCCGGAACCCCGTTGACCCCCGCGTTCTCGCGCGCAATCGGGATGGTGATCGGGTCGATGTCCACCCCGAGAGCGAAACGTGCCCCCAGCATCACGGCTGCGATGGCGAGGACGCCGCTTCCGGTCCCCACGTCGAGCACCCGCGCCCCCGTTCCCAGTTCCGCCAGGTTCAACCCCGAGAGCGCCTCCACCGCCAGCCGGGTTGTCTCGTGGTGCCCGGTGCCGAAAGCCATGCCGGGCTCGATCACGAGGGGAAGCTGGCCCGCCTCGACCTCCTCCCGCAGCCACGGCGGAACGATGGTCACGCGACCCGCCCTGACCGGGCGCAGGGTGCGCTTGAACTCGGCCTGCCAGTCCTGATCGGCCTCCTCGCGCCACTCGCCGTCGGAGACCTCGGCGGGGAGGTCCGTCCTCGCGTCGAAATAGGCCCGGATGGTGCCCCCGCGCTCCTCCAACCCGGTCGCGCCCGCCTCCCACAGCAGGTCGAGGTGGCTTTCGCGGGTTTCCAGGGTGCCGGGCAGGTGGTACACGAGCATGGGGGAGAGTGTAGGGCGTGTCATCCGTAGAGGGGTAGTTGTCCTGTCATGCTGAGCCGCAGGCGAAGCATCCCGGACTTGGCTGGAAGGCAGGACCCTAGAGGCTGCCAAGAACAGGGTTGAACTTTAGGAGCGAGGATTTGGACAGGGCAGAATAAGCGGGTGACGCGGCGAGGCTACCCGAGCGACGTGGACGACGACACGTACTTGTTTCTGTTGCCCTACCTCCTGCTCAGTCGTACAGATGCCCGACAGCGGAGATACCCGATCCGAGACGTTCTCAACGCATTGCTTTGGATGGCGCGCGCGGGGGCACAGTGGGCCTACCTGCCCAACGATTTCCCGCCCGCGGAGACGGTGCGCCAACAGGCACACCGCTGGTTTGAGGCCGAGTGCTTTCAAAAC
>NZ_KB906416.1:0-2500 GCF_000381345.1 Deinococcus apachensis DSM 19763
CGCGTCACCCGCTTATTCTGCCCTGTCCAAATCCTCGCTCCTAAAGTTCAACCCTGTTCTTGGCAGCCTCTAGGGTTTGAGCATGTCGGAAGTAGATCTAGCAGCCCTCTACCAGCGTATATACGCCCTCAGGGTGCGTATTCAGAAAACGCCACAAGTAACGTCTTGGGTTAGTGAAGAGGCAGAACGTCTTGCCACACCCTTATTGACAGTCGAAAAGAAATTGAAGCAGCAACCCCAGGATGTAGAGCAAAGACCATATCTCCTGAACGAGCTTCTAGAAATTGAGAGGGGACCACATACGCTCTTTCGGGAGCACCTCAACCCCTTGATGGGCCGGACTTCCGATAAATGAGCTCCGCATATGGATCATGACTTTGAATGAGGGGGATCGCCTGCCAATCTTCGCAGCATCAGGCGGATCATGGCGAGATACACCAGCATTTCTGTGGCCTCCGGCAATGCCTCGTAGTCCTTCGACAAGCGCCAGCATTTTCCGAGCCAGGCGAAGGTGCGTTCCACCACCCGGCGTCTGGGCAGCACATTGAAGGTCTTCTGGAGCCCGAGTTGGTCCACCAACTCGGGCGTGTAGCGCTGCACCTGCCGCCACCAGGGATACACCACTTCCACCACCAGCCCAGACTGCTCCTTGGCCCACTTGAGGAAGCCGCCCGTGTACCCCTGGTCCGCCCAGACCTTCTCCAGCTTGGGGTAGGTCTGCTTGATCCCGTCGAGAACCAGCTTGCCCCCTTCATGGTCCTGCACATCCGCTGGATGGACCACGACTTTGAGAATCAGCCCGAGGGTATCGACGAGGATGTGCCGCTTGCGTCCACTCACCTTTTTGGCATCATCGAACCCGCGGGGTCCGCCCGCTTCGGTTGTCTTAGCACTTTGACTGTCGATGATGCCTGTGGTGGGCTGTGCGGCTCGCCCAGCCGCCAGCCGGCCTCGTTCTCGAAGCACGTCGTGGACATGCTTCAGTACACCTCGAAGGCGCCACTTGCGGTACTGGGCGTACACCGTGTCCCAACTGGGAAAGTTCAGGGGCAGGAGTCGCCAAGCGCAGCCGGTTTGCAGGACGTAGAGCATGGCGTTGACCGGGACGCGCCGGGAGTGAATTCGCTTGCGTCCCGTCGAACAGGGACCAGGAAGCAGGGGTTCGAGCAGTACCCATTCCGCGTCCGTCAAATCCGAGGCATACCCAGCACCCGTTATGCCCCACAGCAGGATGAAAACTGCGTCTGGAAGGGCCTTGAGGTGTTAACACACGCACCTTGCCTCTTTCTTCCGGCTTCGTCTTACGCTGTGACCCATGACGGGGGACGGCAGGGCGAAGGGGCGGAACGGCTGGCATAAGGGCAACATCGAGGAATTGCCCTCGGGCCGCTTCCGGTGGCGGGTGTGGGTGACGTACCCGGACGGCACGCGGGAACGGCGGCAGGGCACCGTTAGGACGAAGACCGAAGCACAGCGGGCCATCATCACGGCCCAGAAGGAAGCCCAGGAAGGCGTGCGGCCTGTCTCCGACCGGCTGACCGTGGGCGAGATGGTCACGGAATACATGGCGGCGAAGGCGGGGAGCTGGGCGCCCCGGACGCTGTGGAATAACGAAAAGCTCTACCAGCGGCACGTCTCGCCCCACCTGGCCCACCTGAAAGCGGCGGGAGTGACGCCCCGCGCTCTCCGGGCCTACTTCGAGGGGCTGAACGAAAAGCGCCCGGACCCGGCCACGGGTAAGACCCGGCCCCCGCTGGGGGACAGCGCACAGCGGCAGATCCACGTCCTGCTGACCGGCGCGTATAAGCGGGCCATTGGGGACGGGCTGCTGCGAGAGAACCCGGCCCAGCATGCCCGGCCTGTGAAAGCCGCGAAGGCAGGATTGGCGAAGGTGAAGGCGTTCACGCCCGAAGAACTGGGGCGCTTTATTGGGGCGGCCTTGGAAGACCGCTGGGCGCTACCCCTGGCCTTCCTCGCCTACACAGGGCTTCGCATTGGGGAAGCCCTAGCCCTGACCTGGGCGGATCTCCAAGAAGACACGAAGGCCCCCGGCGTGTCCTTCGTGACCGTCTCGAAGACCCGGAGTGAGTTTGAGGGGAAAGCGTACACGGGCAAGCCGAAGACGGCGGCGGGCGTGCGCCGGGTGTACCTGCCCGGGGAAGCCCGGCAGATCGTCGAGGACATGCGGCGCCGCGTGGGCATCGAGGCGCGGGCGTCCGGCTACCAGGGCGAAGGGCTGGCCCCTCACGCGCCCATCTTCCCCAGTGTGGACGGGCGGCCCATGCGGCAGGACACGGCCCGCCATACCATGCGCCGGACCTGCGAGACAGCAGGGGTGCCGCTGCTCAGCCCCCACGCGCTGCGGCACAGCGTGGCAACCTTTCACCTCTCACAAGGGCGGGACGTGGTGACGGTGGCCGCCCACCTGGGGCACGCGCAGACAAGTACCACCCTGAACACTTACGCCCATGCCCTGCCGGACCGGCTGCGCGGCATGACG